>JBDKSN010000064.1:0-18755 GCA_039680625.1 Anaerolineales bacterium
CGAGATGAACGAGGCGTCGATGGTGACGATATCGACGGACTCGGGCAACGCCTCCAGATAGCGCGCATTGACCCGCTCCATCACCACCACGCGCGCATCTTGGCGCAGGCGCCAGTGCAGCTGGCCATAGCCCACATCGACGGCATACACCCGGCGCGCCCCTCGCTGGAGCAGGCAGTCGGTGAACCCGCCCGTCGAGGCGCCCAAGTCGGCGGCCACGCGGTCGGTGCAGTCTAGTGTGAATACGTCGAGAGCGTGCTCTAGTTTCAGCCCGCCGCGGCTCACATAGGGCAGGCCCTCTTTGATGGTGATCTGCGCCTCGGGAGAGACGAGCGCCGCGGCCTTGTCGACCACTTGCCCGTCGACCAACACCTCGCCGGCGAGGATCAGCCGCTTGGCCTGCTCGCGGCTCTCGGCCAGGCCCTGCTCAAAGAGGAGCACATCTAGGCGTGTGGTTTTGGTCACGTGTTGAGCTTAGGGAAGGGGCCGCCGATTGTCAACCAGCCGAGACGGGCGTACGTTCTTCGCGGACCAAGATCGGCCGCAGGCGCCTTGTTTGACGCCAAGTCGGCGCCGCTTATCATCAACATACTTGCGCGATCAGGCGGTAGGTGGTCATGTTTCGAGCTTTACTGCGCACCATGCGCCCACGGCAGTGGGCCAAGAACGTCTTTGTGTTCGCCGGTGTGGTCTTTGATGGGCGGCTGTTCGATCCAGTGCCGCTGGGCCGTACGATAGCGGCGTTTGTCATCTTCTGCCTGCTGTCGAGCGCGGTGTATCTGATCAACGATGTGGTCGACGCCGACAAAGACCGGCGCCACCCCACCAAGCGCAACCGGCCGATCGCCTCGGGAGAGCTCTCGCCCAAGGTGGCAGTGGCCGCCGCGGTGATCCTCACCGTCGGCTCGCTGGCCGGGGCTTTTGCGATCAACACACCCCTCGGCCTGGTGTCGTTGGCCTATCTGGCGCTGATGATGGCCTATTCGTTCTATCTCAAGCGCCTGGTGATCATCGACGTGATGGTCATCGCGGCGGGCTTTGTCTTGCGAGTGATGGCCGGCGCCGCCGCCGTGCAGGTGACGCGCTTTTCGCCCTGGCTCTATATGTGCAGCACGCTGTTGGCGCTGTTCATCGCTATCAACAAGCGGCGCAACGAGCTGTTGCTGTTGGCTGAAGATGCCAACAATCACCGCGCCAGCCTGGGCGACTATAACCTCGAGTTCCTCGACACCATGACCTCGCTGGTCACGGCCACGTTGCTCGCCTCGTATTCGTTCTATACGTTTTCGGCGCCCAACCTGCCGGCCAATCATAGCATGATGCTCACCATCCCCTTTGTACTGTATGGCGTGTTCCGCTACCTCTTTTTGGTACACGCGCGAGGCCTGGGGGGCGCGCCCGAAGAGATCGTCTTGAGCGACAAGCCACTGATCCTCACCCTCGTGCTGTGGGGGGTGACGGTCTGCCTCGTGCTCTACGCCTAGCAGCCGCGCACACAACAACGAGGACGCAAAGAGAGGGCGCGGCGCTGGCCGGCCCTCTCGGAGAGGCAAGGCACCAAGAGACTAGCGCTTGGTGTACTGCGGCGCCTTGCGGGCACGCTTGAGACCGGGCTTTTTGCGCTCCTTGACGCGCGGGTCGCGGGTCAAGAGGCCAGCCTGCTTGAGCGCTGGGCGCAGCTCGGGCTCGGCCTCGATCAAGGCCCGGGCGATGCCATGGCGCACCGCGCCGGCCTGCCCAGAGATGCCCCCACCCTCGACCTTGACTGACACCGCGTATTGGCCGAGACGCTCGGCAACCTGCAACGGCAGCAAGCACGTCGCCAGGTCTTCGGGGCGGTCAAAGAACTCGGTCGCGGGCTTGCCGTTGATCACAAAGCCCTCTTCGCCGCGATAGAGGCGCACACGCGCGCACGAAGTCTTGCGCCGACCCAAGCCCTGATAGTATTCCGTCACCTGTCACACCTCCTGAGTTGCCCGAACGCTACAGATCGAGCGGCTTGGGCTGCTGTGCCTGATGCGGGTGAGTCCCGCCGGCATACACCTTGAGCTTTTTGAACATGGCGCGGCCCAGCTTGTTCCTGGGCAGCATCCCCCGCACGGCATGCTCCAAGACGCGCTCGGGATGCTTGGCCAGCATGTCGGCCAGCGTCGTCTCGGTGAGGCCTCCGGGATACAGCGAGTAGCGATAGTACTTTTTATCGAGCATCTTGTTGCCCGTCACCGCCACCTTGCCCGCGTTGACCACGATGACAAAGTCGCCCGTGTCGAGGCCGGGTGTAAAGATCGGCTTGTGTTTCCCGCGCAAGATACGGGCGATCTCGACGGCCAGGTGCCCGAGGTTCTTGCCCGTCGCGTCGACCACGTACCATTCGCGGTGAATGTCGGCTGCTTTGACCACATGCGTATTCACGTTTGTCCGCTCCTCCCGCCCCGGGCCAACGCACCTGCGCCTGAATCAGCCAGCGCCGCCTGCCCATCGGGGTAATCGTCCGGATACTTGACCTGCCACAGAGCCAGCCCGCGCGCCGGCGCCGGTGGCTCTGCTCGAGAGATCTCTCTCGAACGGATGATCTCGCCAAACGCCTGGAGACTGACGCGGCCCTCGCCGACGGCCAACTGGCCGCTGACCATGCGCCGCACCATGCCTCGCAAGAACCCGTTCGCCTCGACGACATATTGAAGCACCAGCGCCCCCTGCGGGGCAGCCAAGTAGGCGTTGGCCTCGACCTGTCGCCAAAAGCTCTGCATCACCCAGCGGATAGTGACCTCGCCCACGGTCGGTTGGCCAAAGGTGGCCAGGTCGTGTTCTCCGAGCAACATCGCCGCCGCCTGGGCCATCGCATCAAGGTCCAGCGGCTGGCGCTGCCAGAGATAGTGCCTATCCAGAACGGGGATCCGCGTCTGGCTGTGGTATAGGTTGTAAAGATACGTTCTGCTCACCGCGCTGTAGCGCGGATGAAAGCCTTGTTCGGTGACCGCTAGGCATCGCACGGCGATGTCTGGCGGCAGGGTGCTGTTCAGCGCCCGTTCTAACTCTTGCGGACCGTGCCGCCACTGACTATCAAAGGCAATGACCTGCCCACGAGCATGAACGCCCGCATCGGTCCGCCCCGCCGCCAAGACGCGCATCTCTTCTTGGGTGAGCCGGCGCAGCGCTCGCTCCAGCTCGCCTTGCACGGTGCGGCCTTGCGCCTGCACCTGAAACCCACAAAAATCGGTACCATCATACTCGACGATAGCGCGATAGCGTTGGGGCTCTGGCGATGCGCCCACGGCCGTCAGCGTGGCCTCTAGTCCACCAGCTCCAAGATCACCATCTCGGCGGCGTCACCCAGGCGCGGGCCGAGTTTGAGCGTGCGCGTATAGCCGCCCGGGCGATCCATATACTTGGGCGCGATCTCGTCGAACAGCTTCTTGACGACATCTGCTTCGGTCAATCGCGTGGCAGCCAGGCGCCGCTCATAGCTATCGCTCTGTTGGGCGTTCCGCTTGGCCACACCGCGCTTGGCCAGCGTGACGAGCTGCTCGGACTCGGCGCGAATCGCGTCTGCCTTGGCGAGCGTGGTGCGGATCCGCCCGTAGCGGAAGAGCTGGGTCATCAGGTTGCGGCGCAGCGCCAGGCGCTGTGCTTGATTGCGGCCCAGTTTGTGGCCGCTGACGCGATGTCTCATGGTACGCTAACCTCTCTATGCAACCTGGGCAGCCAGGCTGCCGGATCATTCGACTTCGAAACCCTCGGGCAGATAGCCCTTTTCCTCGAGCTTTTGGATCAGCTCTTGCAACGACTTTTCGCCAAAGTGGCGCACGGCCAACATCTCTTCAGGGCCTTTGGCTAGGCGTTCGAGCACGTCGCCCACGCTGGTGATGCCCGCGCGGCGCAGGCAGTTAAAGGCCCGCATCTGCAGCTCGAGCTCTTCGATGGGCACGTCATAGTATTCGCTCGCGATGGGCGGGATGGCCGCCTCGCCAACCGCGTGTTCGGGCGCCTCGCCGCTGAACTGGGCGACTGGCGTAAAGTGCTGGATGATGATCCGCGCAGCCTCGGTCAGGGCCGCAGCCGGCGCGATGGTGCCATCCGTCCAGATCTCGAGTTTGAGCAGGTCATAGTTGGTAATCTGCTCGATACGGGCGGCCTCGACGTCATAGCCCACCTTGACCACCGGCGAAAAGATCGCATCGACCGGGATCTCGCCGATAGGCAGGTTCTTGCGCTCTTCGGATGGCGAGTAGCCCACACCCTGCTCGACGTTCAGCTCGATCTCGAGCTCGGAATCCAGTGTGTCGAGCGTGAGCAGTTGCAGCTCGGGGTTGATGATGTCGATGTCTGAGGGGGCCTCGATGTCGCCAGCCGTGACCACAGACTTGCCCCGCGCCGAAACGCGCATGCGCACTGGCTCCTCGCTATGCGAGACCAGCCGCACCTGCTTGAGATTCAGCAAGAGCAGCGTCATGTCCTCTTTGGCGCCAGGGATCACGGTAAACTCGTGCGGCACTCCAGAGACACGCACCGAAGTGATCGCCGCTCCGGTCAGAGACGAGAGCAACACCCGACGCAGGGCAATGCCCAGGGTCAGCCCGTAGCCTTGCGACATGGGGCCGATCGCAAACCGGCCATAGTTCTGCGTGCTTGCTTCGCATTCGATCTTGGGAAGCACCTGGTGAAGCAAGTTGGATCCTCCTTATATCACAGGCTCGCCCCGCTTGATCAGAGCGAGCCCGCCACCGAAACATCAGCGCCGCCCTTACCTGGCAGGCTGACCGAGATCAACGCGAGTAGAACTCGACGATCAGCTGCTCGTTGATGGGCAGCTCGATCTGGTCGCGCGTGGGCAGGGTAGCAACGGTGCCGCGCATGCCGGCCGGATCCAAAACTAGCCACCCGGGCACGTTCTGGTGCGCCAGCACTTCGGTCAGGCCCTGGAAATGGCCGTTCCCGCGGCTGCCCTCGGCAACAGACACGACGTCGCCGGCATCGACCAACGCCGAAGGGATGTCGACCCTCTTGCCGTTCACCTGAATATGCCCGTGCATGACGAGCTGACGCGCCTGAGCGCGCGAATCAGCCAGACCTAGGCGATAGACCACGTTGTCCAGCCGACGCTCGAGGATGACGAGCAAGTTCGCGCCTGTCTGGCCGCGCGAGCTAAGGGCCATCGCATAATAGCGGCGGAACTGGTTTTCGAGCACGCCATAGATGCGGCGTAGGCGCTGCTTTTCGCGCAGCTGTTGGCCATAGTCAGACACCTGTCGCCGAAAGGTGGGGGCGTGCCCGTGGGCGCCCGGGGCGTAAGCGCGGCGCTCCATGGCACACTTCGGAGACATGCAGCGCTCTCCCTTGAGAAAGAGCTTCATGCCTTCGCGGCGACACTGTTTGCATACAGAATCGGTATATCGAGCCATTCATCCTCCCAGATTGCCGCCCGACCTCCGGGTCGGTGCGGTAGCGGGTTTACGTCCATTCGCTGGTGGGACCCCCAACCAGAGACGTCCTCCCCGCGGTCCCAATACGATCGACTAGATACGGCGCTTCTTGCGCGGACGGCACCCGTTGTGCGGGATGGGCGTCACATCAGTGATCGAGCGCACCGCCAGGCCAGAGGCCTGTAGTTGGCGCAGGGCAGCCTCACGGCCCGGGCCAGGGCCTTTGATGTAGACGTCGACCGAGCGCATGCCCATGTCCATCGCCGAGCGGCTCACCGCGCTCGCTGCCGTCTGCGCGGCAAAGGGCGTGCTCTTGCGCGAGCCTTTAAAGCTCTGGCCAGCGGTCTGCCAGGCGAGTACGTTGCCGTCGGGATCGGTGACCGTGATGATGGTATTATTGAACGTCGCCTGTACATAGACGCGCCCATACGGCACATTGCGACGTTCGCGGCGAGCCGTGCTCCGCCTTGCTGTTCGTTTACGCCCCATGCTATCCTCCGAGATTACTTCTTGGCGCTAGCGCGCTTCTTACCGGCGACCGTGCGGCGGGCGCCGCGGCGGGTACGGGCATTGGTTCGGGTGCGCTGACCACGCACGGGCAGATTGCGACGATGGCGGATGCCGCGATAGCAGCCGATGTCCATCAGTCGCTTGATGTTCATGCCGACTTCGCGGCGCAGATCGCCCTCGACCACATAGTCGGCCTCGATCACCTCACGCAGCTGGGCCACCTCGGCCTCAGTGAGGTCTTTGCACCGAGTGTCGGGGTTGATGCCCGTGCGCGCCAGGATCTGCATGCTCGACGTATGGCCGATGCCATAGATGTAGGTCAAGCCATACTCGACGCGTTTTTCGTTCGGAATATCCACACCTGCGATACGAGCCATTCTCGCTCCTCCGTCGAGCTACTGGTTAACCTTGGCGCTGCTTGTGGCGGGGGTTCTCACAGATGACCCGCACCACGCCCCGCCGCCGAATGATCTTGCACTTGTCACAGCGCTTTTTGACCGAGGGCTTGACCTTCATCCCTTGCCTCCATTGCGTGTGGGCACCTGCCAGGGCGTCAGGATCTCGGCGCCCTCGTGGGTGACCACGATCGTGTGTTCGAAATGGGCCGAGCGACGGCCATCAGCCGTGACCACCGTCCACCCATCTTCCAGCTCTCTTGTTGGCCAGTCGCCCAGCGTAAGCATGGGCTCCAGGCAGAACGTCATGCCGGCCCGCATTCGCATCCCTTCATCGGCCGAGCCCCAGTTGCTGATGAGCGGCGGCTCGTGCATCTGCCGGCCGATGCCATGTCCGCCATACTCGCGCACCACCTCACAACCACGGCTCAGCGCCGTCTGCTCGATCGCGTGAGAGACCTCGCCCATCCGCGCGCCATCATGCACCGCGGCGATGCCCGCCTCTAGCGCCAGGCGCGTGGTCTCGCACAGGTTCCACACGTCATCGGGGATCTCGCCGATCGCCACCGTGATGGCGGCGTCGCCCTGATACCCCTCCCAGATGGCCCCGCAGTCGATGCTGAGGATGTCGCCATCTTGCAGCGCCCGCTCGCTAGGGATGCCATGCACCACTTGATCGTTGATCGAGGTGCAGATGCTCGCCGGGTACCCCTCGTAGCCTTTGAACGACGGCAACGCGCCCTGGCTACGGATATAGGCCTCGGCCGCCCGATCTAGGGCGCTGGTCGTCACCCCTGGTCTGACCATACTGGCCAGCATGTCCAATGTGTCGGCGACGATCGCCCCGGCCCGCTTCATGCGAGCCAGCTCATCAGTGCCCTTGCGGCGCACGACGCTCATTGCAGCTCTGCCACCGCTTTCCGAATCTGGGCCTGCACGCCGGCGATGTCTTGCTCGCCGTCGATCTCGATGAGAATGCCCTTTTGCCGGTAGTACTGCTCTAGCGGCGCCGTCTGCTCTTCATAGACATCGATGCGGCGCGCCTGCGTCTCGGGCGTGTCGTCTTCACGCTGGAAGAGCCTGGCGCCATCTACATCACAAAAGCCCTTGGACCGCTCGGGATGATAGACTTCGTGATAGACTGCGCCGCAGGCCGGGCAAGTCCACCGGCCCGCCAGGCGCTTGAGCAAGCTCTCACGCGACACACGGATGAACAATACCGCGTCGACCTTGCGGCCCATCTCGGCCAACAGGCGGTCGAGCGCCTCGGCCTGGGCCACCGTGCGCGGAAAGCCATCCAGGATGACGCCATTCGCGCAATCCTCGCGGTGCAGGCGTTCAGCGACCATAGCGATGGTGACGTCATCGGGCACCAGCTCGCCGCGGTCGATGTACTCTTTGGCTGCGCGCCCCAGCTCGGTGTTGTTCGATAGGTTGTAGCGAAACAGGTCACCACTAGACACGCGGGGCACAGGCAGCCACTCGTTCATGAGTTCTGCCTGAGTGCCCTTGCCCGCCCCCGGAGCCCCGAACAGCACCAGATCTACCACGTGTACCTACCTCATCTTCCGGATAAAGCCCTCGTAGTGACGCATCATCAGCTGCGCCTCGAGTTGCTTCATCGTATCCAACACGACACCCACGACGATCAGCAAGCCCGTGCTCGTGAGGAGCATGGGGCTATTGCTGCCCACCAGGGGCCGCATCAAGAACGGCAAGATGGCTATGATACCCAAAAACAGCGCACCCACCAAAGTGATGCGTTGCACCACACCGTGCAGGTACTCGGCCGTGCGCGCCCCCGGGCGAATGCCCGGTATAAACCCACCCTGCTTCTGGAGCGTTTCGGCCAGGTTCTGTTGTTGAAAGATCACGTCGGTGTAGAAATAGGTGAACCCCACGACCAGCAGGAAGTAGAGCACCCAATAGAACCACCCTGTGGACGAGAAGGCGCCCGCGATCCACGTGGCCGCCTTGGCCACCCACTCGATATTCGAGTTGACAAAGTAGCTCGACACCACCGACGGCAGCATGATCAACGACACGGCAAAGATCAGCGGGATCATGCCGGCCGAGTTGACCTGCAAGGGGATGTGCGTGCTCTGGCCGCCATAGATGCGGTTGCCGCGCACACGCTTGGCGTATTGCACGGGCACGCGACGCTGCCCCTCGTGCATCAGCACGATGCCCACCACCGTGATGGCCGTGATGATCGCAAAGACGAGGATGCTCCACTTGTTGGTCACCCACAGCTGCGCCAGGTTCTGGGGGATACCCGCCACGATGCCGCCAAAGATGATGATCGACAGCCCGTTGCCGATGCCATCTTCATCGATAAGCTGGCCAAGCCAGATCGCGAACATGGTGCCCGCGGTCAGGGTAGACAAGATGGCCAGCGTATTCAGCCAGTTGCCGCCGCCAAAGCCAAAGTTGCTGAGCACAGGGCCATAGGCTGTCTTTGCGTTCGTCAGCAAGGTGGCCTGCCCCAGGCCGTTCAAGAAGGCCATGGGGATCGTCAACAGATGCGTATACAGGTTCATCTTGCGGCGGCCAGCCTCGCCCTCTTTGTTGAGCTGTTCGAGGGCAGGGATGATGGGCGCCAGCAGCTGCAGCACGATCTGCGCCGTGATGAACGGGTACACCCCCATGGCCATGACCGAAAAGTCGCTCATGGCGCCGCCCGAGAACATATCGAGGAGGCCATAGAGCTGATTGGAGCCGACCACCTCTTTGAGCGCCAGGGCATTGACCCCGGGAATGGGGATGTGTGCCGCCAGCCGATAGATCACCAGGATCACCAGCGTGAAGACGATCTTTTTGCGCAGATCTGGCAGCTTGAAGGCGTTGGCCACAGCTTGCAGCATGATCACTCCCGTCTTTGCCGAAAGGGTCGAGGCTAAACGATCTCGACCGTTCCGCCGGCAGCCTCGATCTTGGCCTTGGCCGTCTCTGAAAAAGCGTCAGCGCGCACGGTCAAGGCCCGGTCGAGGTCGCCCTCACCGAGGATCTTGATCGGCTGCGTATCATCTTTGACCAGGCCCATCAACAAAAGCGCCTCAGTATCGACGACGCTGCCCGGGCTAAAGCTGCCCAGGTCGACGACGTTGACCACGGAATAGACCACGCGGTTGACGTTGCGAAAGCCGCGCTTGATGGCCAGGCGGCGCACCAGTGGCAGCTGGCCGCCCTCGAAATACAGCTTGCCACCACGGCCTGCGCGAGCGCCCTGGCCCTTGGTGCCATAGCCGCCCGTCTTGCCCTGGCCGGCGGCGATACCGCGGCCGCGTCGCTTGCGGGCCTTTTTGGTGCCCGCTGGCTCGGTTAGCTCGTGCAGTTTCATCGCTCTACCTCTTGCACCTGCACCAGGTGCGAGACTTTTTGAATCATGCCCCGGATGGCGGGCGTCGGATCGTGCTCGACCGCATCGCCCAGGCGATGCAGGCCCAGGGCCTTGAGCGTGCGCTTTTGCCGCTCGCCATAGCCGATGGCGCTCTTGACATAGGTGATCTGCAACTTAGTTGCCATCGGGAACATTCCTCCACGCGGGCACCAGCTCCGAGAGATCCTTGCCGCGGATGCGGGCGACCTCGTTGAGGTCGCGCATCTGCTTGAGGCCCTCGAAAGTGGCCATCACCACGTTGAACACGTTGTCGCTGCCCATCGACTTGGATAGGACGTCGCGGATGCCAGCGGCTTCGACGACGGCGCGCACACCGCCGCCCGCGATGACGCCCGTACCGGGCGACGCAGGCTTCATCATCACCTTGGCCGCGCCATACTTGACCATCACATCATGGGGCAACGTGCGCCCAAAGAGGGGCACGGTGATCATGTTGCGCTTGGCCCGCTCAACGCCCTTGCGGATGGCCCCGGGGACTTCACGCGCCTTGCCGACGCCGACGCCCACCTGGCCCTTGCCATCGCCCACCACGACGAGCACGCGGAAGGCAAAACGCCGCCCACCCTTGACCACTTTGGCCACACGGCCGATGTGCACGACGCGCTCGATGAGCTCTTCGCCCTCGCCATAGTCGTCTCGATCGAACCTGTCAGACATGCGTCTTTCTCCTCGCGCCCGCTAAAAGTCCAGCCCGGCTTCGCGAGCGGCGTCAGCCAGCGCCTTGACCCGGCCATGATACTGAAAACCGCCCCGATCGAACACCACCTTGGTGACGCCAGCAGCCAGGGCTCTCTCGGCGACCACGCGCCCCACCACCTTGGCCGCATCGCTCTTGGCGAGCCCGTCGGCGAGGCCGCGCACCTCGCGGTCTAGCGTGGAAGCAGAGACCAGGGTGTGCCCCTGAGCGTCATCGATGACCTGGGCATAGATGTTATCCAAGCTGCGATAGACCGACAGCCGCGGACGATCGGCGGTGCCCACCACCTTGTTGCGCAGCCGGCTGTGTCGTCGTTCGCGCGCCTGATGGGTTCTTGCTGCGTTTGCCATTACTTGCCTCCAGCCCGACCGGTCTTGCCGGCCTTGCGACGAATCACCTCGCCCTCATAGGCGATACCCTTGCCCTTGTAAGGCTCGGGCTTGCGCACGCGGCGGATTCGCGCAGCGGTCTCACCGACCAGTTCTTTGTCGATCCCCTCGACGCTGATGAGCCGGCCCGTGCGGTCGACATCGAAGCGGATACCGTCAGGAGCGGCCATCGTCACCGGATGGCTGAACCCCACCTGCAACACCAGATCCTGGCCCTGCACATCCGCGCGAAAGCCAACGCCGTCGATCACCAACCGCTTGGTAAAGCCTGCGCTCACGCCCGTGACCATGTTCGCGAGCAGGGCTCGCGTCAGCCCGTGCAGAGACTTGCTCTCGCGCGTGTCATCAGGCCGAGTGACGGCGACCCGATGCTCATCTACGGTGACCGAGATCTGCGGCGCGAACTCACGCGTCAGCTGGCCACGTGGCCCCTTGACCGTCACCGCGTTGCCCTCGGTGGTCACTTGCACCCCAGTGGGCAATTCGATTGGCATGCGTCCTATTCTAGACACCGTCCGTACCTCCCAACTTGGCCCGAGCAGCCTTTACCAGACCTCGCACAGCACTTCGCCGCCCACTCCGAGCTGGCGAGCCTGTCGTCCCGATAGGACCCCACGCGGCGTCGAGAGGATGACCGTGCCGAGGCCATATCTTACCCACGGGATCTCGTCTTTTTTGGTATAGATGCGGCAGCCAGGCTTGCTAATTCGTTTGAGACCCTGGATGACCGGGGCCTTGTCTTCCGTGTAGCGCAAATAGACGCGCAGAGCCGGAAAGCGCCCTTCTTCGACCTTTTCCACGCGGCTCACAAAGCCCTCTTCGACCAGCACTTCTGCGATGGCTTCCTTCAGGCGCGAATAGGGCATGGTCACAAAGCGTCGGCGAACGCTTTGGGCATTGCGAATGCGCGTGAGCATATCGGCAATGGGGTCACTCATCGTCATTTGTTACCGCTCCTCTTGACAACGCGGAGCCATCGCGTCTGCGGCGAATCGGGCTCCTCATGGCCTGACTCGTGCGATAGCGTCCGACCGTGCTGTTACCAGCTAGACTTGACTACGCCCGGGATCTTGCCTTCCATGGCCAGCTCCCGGAAACAAATGCGGCACAGGTCGAACCGACGCATGTAGCCGCGAGGGCGGCCACACCGCGAGCAACGGTTCACCACGCGCACCGGATACTTGCGACGCGTCTCTCGCACGATAATCGACTTTTTGGCCACTGTGTCTTCCTCCCCAAATGGCTCTCGCGGCGACCGGCGCCCGAGAGCTCTATGCACTAGGCAGCCGTGAAAGGCATTCCAAAGAGCTGAAGCAGGTGGCGCGCCTCTTCATCCGTCTTGGCCGAGGTGACCACGATGATCTCCATGCCACGCACCTTGTCGATGGTGTCATACTCGATCTCGGGGAAAACGAGCTGCTCATGCAGGCCGAGGGCATAGTTCCCGCGCCCATCGAACGTCGTCCGCGACACCCCGCGAAAGTCGCGCTGGCGCGGCAGAGCCACGTTGATGAGACGATCGAGGAACGAATACATTCGCTCGTTGCGCAACGTCACCTTGACGCCAATCGGGTTGCCCGCGCGCAGGCGAAAGTTGGCGATCGACTTGCGCGCCCGAGTGACCACCGGCTTTTGGCCCGTGATCAGGGTCAGGTCGCGGGTAGCCGCCTCCAGCGCCTTGGGGTTCTGCAACGCTTCACCCAAGCCGATATTGACGACGATCTTCTCTAGGCGCGGCACTTGCATGGGGTTTTCGTACCCAAACCGCTCCATCATCGCCGGCATAATCTCTTCACGAAACCGATCTTCCAGTCTCGGCATGCTCGTCTACCTTACCTCTCTGCCTGCTCGGGCGCCTAGTCGATGATCTCGCCGCATTTGCGGCAAACGCGCGACTTGGTGCCATCGGGAGCCAGGCTGTAGCCAACCCGCGTCGGCTTGTTGCAGTGAGGGCACACCAGGGCGACGTTCTCGATGCGGATGGGGGCCTCACGCTCGATGATGCCCGCCTGGGCGTTCACGTTGTTGGTGCGCCGCTGGTGCTTTTTGATCATGTTCACCCCAGAGACGACCACCCGCCCTTCCTTGGGAATGGCGATGTTGACGGTGCCCTTGGCGCCCTTGTCGTCGCCACTAATGACCTCGACCGTATCACCTTTTTTGATCTTCATTGCCTACTCCTGACTGTGCCTACTGGCCCGACTAGAGGACCTCGGGCGAGAGCGACACAATCCGCATAAACCCATTATCCCGCAGCTCGCGGCCCACCGGGCCAAAGATGCGCGTGCCGCGCGGGTTCTTTTCTTGGTCAAGGATCACTGCTGCATTATCGTCAAACCGTACAGACGAGCCGTCGGGCCGCGTGTACTCTTTGGCGGTGCGTACAACCACGGCGCGCACTACGTCCTTCTTCTTGACCGAGCCACCGGGCGCGGCCTCTTTGACGGCAGCGATGATGATGTCGCCCACGCCTGCATAACGACGACGCGTGCCACCGATCACCTTGATGCACATGATCTCGCGGGCGCCGGTGTTATCGGCCACCTTGAGCCGGGTGTATTCCTGGATCATTCTCTCACCTCAAGTTGCAGATGGTTGTGTCGTCTACGGCAGCCAGGCGCTAGGCCCGGGGGCTACCGCGCCCCGACGGCGCCCTATGCGGGGCGCACAACCTCGATCACACGCCAACGCTTGAGCCGGCTCAGGGGTCGGCACTCTTCGATGCGCACGGTGTCGCCTTCCTGGCAAGCGCCCTCTTCGTCATGCGCATAGTACTTGACCGTGTGGCGCAGCACCTTGCCATACAGCGGATGCCGCGAACTCTTGGTCACGCTGACCACTACGGTCTTTTGCATCTTGTTACTGGTCACGACGCCTTCCATCACCTTACGCGGCATGGCTACTGCTCCTCTGCTTGCAGCTCGCGCTCTCGCAATATGGTCTTGACGCGAGCGATGTCTCGCCGCACCTGACGAATGCGGCTGGTATTGTCCAGCTGGCGCGTAGATGTTTGAAAGCGCAGGTTGAACTGTTCTTGATAGAGCTCATCCAGGCTGTGCTGCAGCTCGGGCACCGTCATGTCGCGCAACTCTTTAGCGTTCATGCTACCTCCTCACCGGGGACCTCGCGCTTGATGAACGCTGTATCGATGGGCAACTTGTGCGACGCTTGCAGCAAGGCATCCCTGGCCGTCGCCTCGTCCACGCCGGTCAACTCGAACAAGATGCGCCCGGGCTTGACCACGGCGACATAGTGATCGACCGTGCCCTTGCCGCTACCCATGCGCGTCTCGGCCGCCTTCATGGTCACTGGCCGGTCAGGGAAGATGCGAATCCACACCTGGCCCGTGCGCTTCATCATACGCGTGATCACGCGGCGCGCCGCCTCGATTTGCCGGCTGGTCAGCCACGCAGGCTCGAGCGCCACCAGGGCATATTCCCCAAAGGTAAAGTCAGACCCGCGATAGGCCTTGCCCTGCATGCGCCCGCGATGCTGTCTGCGGTACTTGAGCCTCTTTGGCATCAACATAGCTCTTCCCCCTACGCGCCCGTGGACTCGGCGGCTTCAGGCATCACGTCGCCGCGATAGACCCACACCTTGACGCCAATGCGCCCAAAGGTGGTGAGCGCCTCCTCCCCAGCGAAATCGATATCGGCGCGGATGGTGTGGAGCGGCACTTGGCCCTCGCGCACCCATTCCCGACGCGCCATGTCGGCACCAGACAGGCGGCCTGCGACCATGATGCGAATACCCTTGGCACCGCTGCGCATCGCCCGCTGCACGGCCTGGCGCATGGCTCGCTTGTGCGAGACGCGCCGTTCGAGCTGCTCAGCGATGCTCTCGGCCACCACGTGGGCGTCCATCTCGGGCCGGTCGACTTCAACCACATCCAGGCGCAGGTTCTTGCCGCTGATGTTGGTCATCTGCTCGAGCTGGGCCTTGAGCGCATTGACGCTCGCGCCACGCCGCCCGATCACGATGCCGGGCTTGGCCGTGTAGATGGTCACCGAGATCTGCTTGGGAAAGCGCTGGATCTCGATGCGCGACACGCCCGCGCGCCCCAACGTCTTGTTGATCAGGTTGCGAACCTGCACGTCCTCTACCAAGAGTCGACGGTATTGCTCGCCTTCGGCAAACCACTTGGAATCCCAGTCCCGAATGATCCCCAACCTATAGCCAATCGGGTTTACTTTACGGCCCAAGATGCCCTCCTTGTATCCATCAACGCGCCCAGTGCTAGGCCTCTCGGTCAGAGACAATCACGGTGATGTGCGAGCTGCGCCTGAGCATAGGCTTGTAGCGCCCACGCGCGCCGGCGCGATAGCGCCGTTGCGTCGGCCCTTCATCTACCATGATGGTCGAGACGATCAGCTCGTCGGGCGACAGGCCATAGTTCTCTTCTGCGTTGGCCACAGCCGAGGCCAACGTGGCGCGCACCGCCCCCGCCGCCTCTTTGGGCGTGAGCCGGAGCATTTCGAGCGCGCTATTGACATCGACGCCGCGCACGAGGTCGGCCACCAGCCGCACCTTCTGAGGCGCCATGTGAATGTACTTGCTAACCGCCCTTACTTCCATTGTTTCTCTCCTCAGCCAGAGCCGCGACCATCAGTGCGGGCCCGACCCTGCGACGTTGAGCGTCATCGGCAAACAGGGTGTCTCTCACGATACGCGCGTCACACGCTCTTTTCTGTCGTGACCACGAAAATAGCGCGTGGGCGCAAACTCACCCAGCCGGTGCCCCACCATGTTCTCGGTGATATAGATGGGGATATGGCGCCGCCCGTCATGCACGGCGATGGTGTGCCCCACCATTTGGGGAAAGATCGTGGAAGCCCGCGACCACGTGCGGATGACCCGCTTTTCGCCGCGGCGGTTCATATCCTCGACCTTTTCCAAGAGCTTGGGCTCTACAAACGGGCCCTTTTTCAGCGATCGCGACATTCCCTGGCCTCCTCAGAGATACACTCCACCCTATGCCTGCTATCGGCCGCGGCCCTCGCCGCGACGACGCACGATGTTCTTGTCTGTCCGCTTGTTTCGGCGGGTGCGATAGCCGAGGGCCGGCTTGCCCCACGGCGTCTTGGGTCCCGGGTGGCCCACCGGCGCCTTGCCTTCACCGCCGCCATGCGGATGGTCGCGCGGGGTCATGGCCGAGCCACGGGTGGTTGGGCGCCGGCCAAGCCAGCGGTTGCGGCCAGCCTTGCCCAGCTTGATATTGCCATGTTCGCCATTGCCAACGACACCGATGGTGGCCATGCACGCCTCTTGCACGAGGCGCACCTCGCCCGAGGGCATGCGTAGCTGCACCAGGCCACCCTCTTTGGCCACGATCTGCGCGCCAACGCCCGCGGCGCGCACGAGCTGCCCACCGCGGCCAGGATACAGCTCGACATTGTGCACTTGGGTGCCCACGGGGATGTCGGCCAGCTTGAGCGCGTTGCCCACCGTGACGTCGGCCTCGGGGCCAGACATCACCTGGGTGCCCACGCCGACCCCCTCAGGGGCCAAGATGTAGCGGCGCTCGCCGTCAGCATACAGCACCAAGGCAATGTAAGCTGAGCGGTTCGGGTCGTACTCGATCGCCTCGACGCGCCCGGGCACACCGAACTTGTCGCGGCGAAAGTCGATGACGCGATACATCCGCTTGTGGCCGCCGCCACGATGGTGCACCGTCACCTTGCCCCGCGCATTGCGACCCGCCTTTTTGGGCAAGGGCCGCAAGAGCGACTTCTCTGGGGTCGTCTTGGTGATCTCCTCAAAGCTAGGGCTCGTCATCGCTCTGCGTGAGGGCGTTGTCGGTTTGTATACCTTGACTGGCATTGAACGTTCCTCTCGAATGGCTACCTGCGTTTGCTCAGGTTGGCCTGTTGTTGCCGGATGACCTAAACACCCTCAAAGAAACTGATGGTCTCGCCCGCCTGGAGGGTGACGATGGCCTTTTTCCACTCGGGCGTCTTGCCGACGTGCCGACCAAAGCGGCGCGTCTTGCCGTGCACGCGCAACATGTTCACGTTCTGCACGTGGACCTTAAAGATCTCTTCCACCGCCTGCTGCACCAACTGCTTGGTGGCCTTGGGGTCGACCTCAAAGGTATAGCGATGGAGCTCATCTGCCATGTAATTCGATTTTTCCGTCAAGACCGGCCGTTTGAGGACCTCATATACGTGCATCGTCCACTCCCCATCTCACCCAGGTAGGGCTACGCCCTAGCCCAGGATGCTCTCGATCTGTTCGACCGCGCCGCGCGTGAGCATGACATAGTCATAACCCAACAGGTCGCGGACGCTGAGGTTGGTCGCGCGCTGCACCTTGACATATGGTAGATTGCGCGCCGATAGCTCGACCGCCTCGTTGCGCTCGGGGAGCAGCATGAGCACCGACGAATCGAGGCCCAGCCGATCGAGCAACGAGACCATGTCGCGAGTCTTGACGCTATCCATCGACAGCTCATCGATCACTAGCAGCTGCTGGTCAGACGTCTTGACCGACAGGGCCGACCGCAACGCCAGCCGGCGCATCTTGCGGTTCATCTTTTGCTCATAGCTGCGCGGCGTCGGGCCAAAGACGGTGCCGCCACCCCGCCAATGCGGGGCGCGCGTCGAACCCTGGCGTGCCCGACCGGTGCCCTTTTGCCGCCAAGGCTTGCGCCCGCCACCAGCCACTTCACCGCGGGTCTTGGTGTCGTGCGTGCCCAGACGAGCATTGGCCATCTGCCGCACGAGCGCCTGGTGCATCACCGGCACATTTGGCTCGATGCCGAACACTTGATCATTCAGTTCGATCTCACCGACCGTCTCACCGGCCATATCGCGAACCGGAACTCGCATGTCTATCTCTCCTGCGTCTCTCTCGGCAGAGATCGCCGTAATGCGCTTGCTAGGACTTGACGGCGTTGCGAATGACAACCAGGCCGCCATCTGGCCCCGGCACAGCGCCCTTGACGGCGATCAGGTGGCGCTCAGCATCCACCTTGACGACTTCCAGGTTCAGCGTGGTCACCTGCCGGTTGCCCATGTGCCCCGGAGCGCGCAGGCCCTTCCACACGCGGCCAGGCGTGGTGGTCGAGCCGATCGAACCCACCGCGCGATGCCGGTCAGACTGGCCATGAGTCTTGGGCCCACCACGAAAGCCATGCCGCTTGACACCGCCGGCAAAGCCCTTGCCCTTGGAGGTGCCCCGCACATCGACCTTGTCTCCGCTCGCGAACAGATCGCCCGCGGTCAAGACCTGGCCCACCTGGTATTCCGAGAGCTCGTCGGTGCGAAACTCGCGCAGGTGCCGTACGGGGGGCAGGTTGCCCAGATGCCCACGCTCGGGCTTGTTGAGCTTTTTCGCATGTTCAAAGCCGATCTGCACGGCGTTGTAGCCGTCTTTGCTCTCGGTCTTGATCTGCGTGACGCGGCACGGCCCCGCTTCGATGACGGTCACCGGGATCACGGCTCCCTGCTCGTCAAAGATGCGTGTCATGCCGATCTTGCGGCCGATAAGAGTCTTTTTCTTGGCCATAATCATCCTCTGGGGGGCGATGGTGCGATAGCCGCAGCCGCTGCTGGCGGGCTACAAGGGTTGGCCCCTATCCCCCTTTTGACTTGCCGTACCTATAGCTTGATCTCGATGTCTACGCCGCCCGGCAGGTCGAGGCGCATGAGCGACTCGATGGTCGTCGGGTTCGGATCGAGCACGTCGATCAGGCGCTTGTGCGTGCGGATCTCGAGTTGCTCGCGCGAATCGCGGTCGATAAAGCTCGCACGCGCCACACTGAACTTTTCGATGCGTGTGGGTAGCGGCACCGGGCCGACCACTGCCGCGCCTGTCCGCTCGGCCGTATCGACGATCTGGCGCGCCGACTGGTCGAGCACGCGATGATCATATGCCTTGAGCCGAATTCTGATGCGCTGTTGTTTCGCCATAGTCTCCCCTGTTCGCTACCCTCATCGGCCT
>JBDKSN010000065.1:0-4493 GCA_039680625.1 Anaerolineales bacterium
TCCGCATGCCCGGCCCCTATCTGGTGAGCGGCACGGCGCTGGCCATCTTTGCCCTCTGGTTCGTCTACGGCCTGCTGGCCGACCGCACGCTCTTTATGCTGAGCCTGCATCGCTGGGTGGGGCAAGGGGCCATCGTGCACGACCCGCGCACAGGCCTGGGCTGGGGCGTCTGGCTGCGCCAGCTGGTGACTGGCGGCCTGGGCCTGGTGTTCAGCGCGCTGGTGGCGGTCGCCTGGCTGCGCGCCGTGGTCGGCTATCGACAGGCGCCGCAGCGGGCGCTGCTGGTGCTCTATGTCGCCGTGGGCGTGGGCGCGTCGTTCCTCATGTCGATCAAAGAGGTGCGCCATCAGCTGCCGCTGATCGTGCCCATGGCGGTGCTGGTGGCACTGGCCCTCGATGAGGGCGCCGCATGGCTCGGGCGGCACATTCGCCACGCCGACGGCCTGTGCTGGCTGGGCCTGGCCGCCATCCTGTGGGTGGTGGCGCCGGTGCAGCTTCCGCCGGCGGGGTCTGCCGACGGCCATGCCTGGTTCACGAGAGCCTATCGCGCGCGCGCCTGGGAGGCCGATCGCGGCGACCTCGCGCTGCGGCGCATGGGCGAGTGGCTGGGCGAGCACACACCGCCAGACGTCGCGCTGACCACGGTGCGCTCGGGCCCGGTCGTCGGCTACTATGCCGACCGGCCATATGAGCTGCTGTACGTAAACGATGCGGCGGGCGTGATGATGCTGTTGCGCGAGAGCCGCATCGTCGTGGTCGACGCGCCGCTCGAGGGCGAGGTCGCGCTGCCCGCCCTGTTGCCAGAGGAGCGCGAGGCCGCTGCGGCCCTGTTGGCAGAGCGCTATCGCCCGCTCCACCAGGTGACGGTGGACAACCGTCGGGTGGAGGCCTATGAGGCGCAAGGTGCGTCGGGCGCTGATTGACGTCGCCCCTTCGCCGTGCTATGATGGCGGCAAATAAGGCGATGACGGAGACGAGTACCCCTCAGCCTCTGCGCAGAGAGCCGGCGGCAGGTGCGAGCCGGCCAGAGTCGAGGGCGAAATCCCCTCCCGAGCCGCCCGCGAAACGGCCCCTGGCCGCCAAGCGAGGCCGGTGCCCGCCGTTACCGGGCAGCCCTGCGGGGCACTGAGGCCGCACGCTATTCGCGGCAAAGATAGGTGGCACCACGAGCGAGGCGCTCTCGTCCTATTGGCGAGGGCGCCATTTGCATACCAAGGAGCAAACGATGATCGATCTGGCCTTTATCCGCGAGAACGTGCCGCTCATCCGCCAGGCGTTGCGTGACTTGAACACGACCGCCCCGCTCGACGAGATCCTCGCACTCGACCAACGGCGCCGCGAGATCCTGAGCGAGGTGGAGGCGCTGCGCGCCGAGCGCAACCGCGTCTCCAAAGAGATCCCGCACCTCCAGGATCCCGTCGCCAAACAAGCTCAGATCGAGGCGATGCGCGCCGTGGCCGACCGTATCAAAGAGCTCGAGGCGGCACTCGGCCCCATCGACGAGCGCCTCCACGCCGCCCTGCTCGAGATGCCCAACCTGCCCGACCCCTCGGTGCCCGTCGGCCCCGACGACACGCACAACATCGTCGTCGCGCAGGTGGGCGAGCCGCCCAGTTGGTCGTTTACACCCAAGCCCCACTGGGACCTGGGCACGGCGCTGGACATCATCGATTTCGAGCGCGGCGTCAAGCTCTCAGGCACGCGCTTTTACCTGCTCAAGGGCGTGGGCGCCCGGCTCCAGCGCGCGCTGATCACCTGGATGCTCGACGTGCACACGCAGCAACACGGCTACAGCGAGATCTACCCGCCCTATATGGTGCGCTCGCAGGCGCTGGTGGGCACGGGTAACCTGCCCAAGTTCGGCGACAACCTGTATCACGACGCCGAAGAAGACCTGTGGCTGATCCCCACGGCCGAGGTGCCCGTGACCAATATGTATAGCGACGAGATCCTCGACGAGGCGCAGCTGCCCATCTATCACGTGGCCTACACGGCGTGCTTTCGCCGGGAGAAGATGTCGGCGGGCAAGGATACGCGCGGCATCAAGCGCGGGCACCAGTTCGACAAGGTCGAGATGGTCAAGTTCGTCAAGCCCGAGACGTCGATGGCCGAGCTGGATGCGCTGGTCGACAACGCCGCCGACATCGCTCGGCAGCTCAAACTGCCCTACCGCATCGTGCAGATGTGCACGGGCGACCTGAGCTTTTCGGCAGCGATCAAGTTCGATGTCGAGGTGTGGGCGCCCGGCTGCGGCGAGTGGCTCGAGGTGTCCTCGTGCAGCAATTTCAAGGACTTTCAGGCGCGCCGTGCAAACATCCGCTACCGCCCGCAAGATGGGGGCAAGGCGCAGTATCTGCATACGCTGAACGGCTCGGGGCTGGCCTTGCCGCGCACGCTCATCGCCGTGCTCGAGAGCTATCAGCAGGCCGACGGGAGCATCGTGGTACCCGAGGTGCTGCGGCCGTATCTCGGTGGGCAAGAGGTGATCGGGCGCTAGCGCCGCGCGGTCAGCGCATCAGGGCGCTCCACGCGCCGCGGATGGCGCCATAGAGGCTACAGCTGAGCACCGCGCCGAGCACAAAGGCGAGCCAAAGGGCGAGGAGAGCCGCCGCTGGCCCAAAGGCGGCGACGAGAAAGACGTTCCACGGCCACTCGCCCTCGGCGAGCCAGGCGGCGATCTGCGGGCCATAGCGGGGCAGGCCGGCGGCGAACTCGGGGTGATAGAGCAGCCCCGCGCCCGTGGCCACCCCCAAGATGGCCCACAGCACCCAAAGCAGCGCGCTGTGCCGCTCAAAGGGATTGGTGAGCGTGCGGGTGACGTGGCGGCAGAGGGCCACGGCCTCGGCGCCCTCGTGCCAGGCGGCGGGCGCGGCGGTGGATACGACGCGCCAGAGCACGCGCAACACCTCGCGGGCCACCGAGATGCGGGCCAACACCGTCACCGTGACCGGAGCCACGTCGGGGCCGCTCAGGGTCACGGTGCCCTGCTGTTGGTGGCGCAGGGGCAGGCTCTCGGCGCGGATGGTCAGGGCCACGTCCACCGGCCGGCCCGGCCAGAGCGAGATCGTCGCGGGAAAGATCTCGATCCACGGCTGGTCGGCCGAGGCTGTCACCTGCACATAGCCGCGGCCGCGGTTGGTGACGCTGACGTGGGCGATGAGCGCAGCCTCGCGAGCCACGCCGCCCAGGTCGACCGTGGGCCGATCGACGGCGAGCTGTGGACGCGGCAGGCCCGGGTCGACTATGTGGAGAAAGCGCTCGAGGCCTGCGTCGCGGTTGGGCTCAGCGGCGACGATCTCGTCGGCGGCCACCGCGAGGTCGTGTCGGTTGAGGTCGCGCAGCCACCGTACAAAGTCGCCGTCGTACAAAAAGTGCCGTGCGGCCTCCCAATGCTCGTCGCAGAGGGCGGGCAGGGCGCCCACGGTCTTGATCTGCGCGTTGCCGGGGAAGGTAAAGGCCTCGAGAGTGCGGCTGGGTGTGCTGAGCGCCTCGAGGGCCAGGCGCAACTCGGCGGCCGTGCTGCGGCGCTCGGGGTCGGGGCGCAGGGCGCGTTGCAGCGCCAGCGAGAGCTCTTTGGGCAGAGAGCCGAGCTTGGGCCATTGGAAGGGGTGCTCGCGCGGGTCGTCGTCGGTGAGCAGATGATAGCACGTGGCCGCGGCGGCGAACACATCCGAGCGAGGCACAGGCTGGCCGCGATACTGCTCGGGGGGCGCATAGCCGTCGGTGCCATAGACGGTCGGGCTGCCGCCCTCGGCCGGTTGGGGCGGGCGCACACCCGCTGTGCCAAAGTCGACCAGGCGCACGTCGCCGAGCTGCGCCTCGAGGATCAGGTTGGCGGGCTTGATGTCCAGGTGCATCACCGGGCGCTCTTGGCTGTGCAGGTATTCGAGGATGCGGCAGAGCTGCACGGCATAGCGCACCACTTCTTCTTGGTGCAGGCGGCGCGTGGGCAGAATCAGGCGGCCGCTCTGGCGGCGGGTGACGAACGACTCGAGGTTCTGGCCCTCGATATACTCCATGACCAGGTAATAGCAGCCGCCTTCTTGAAAAAAGGTATAGATCTTGGGGATGCCCGGGTGGCTGAGAAAGGCGAGGGTGCGGCCCTCGTCGGCGAAACGCTCTTCGGCGCGGCGGCGCTCCTCGTCGCTCGACGGGTCGTAATAGGCGAGCATCTGCTTGATGATGCACAGCCGCCCAAAGGCGCGCACATCGCGCGCCAGGTAGATGGCGCCCATGCCGCCCTTGGAGAGCGAGCGCACGATCTCATAGTCGCCGCCGCGCAGCGTCTCGCCCGCCGCGGGCGGTGTGGCCAGCGGACGCCCACA
Source organism: Anaerolineales bacterium (assembly GCA_039680625.1). Taxonomy (GTDB): domain Bacteria; phylum Chloroflexota; class Anaerolineae; order UBA1429; family UBA1429; genus JAAYDS01. The sequence goes on from JBDKSN010000065.1 coordinate 4,326, forward strand.
GTGCGCACAAAAGCGCGCCTGCGGGCGCAACGGCTGGCCACACGAGGCACAGACCGCCCCGGTCATCGCACGGTGAACAGCAGGCGCACCCGGCCAACGCGGATCTCGTCGCCGTCGTGCAGGGCCACGGGCATGCCCGGCTGCAGGCGCGTGTGGTTGAGCCAGGTC
>JBDKSN010000066.1:0-3384 GCA_039680625.1 Anaerolineales bacterium
GCGCCGACCCCTTGGCTCAAGGTGAATATGCCCTCGCGCTCGAGAGCAAGAATCGCGAGCTGACCGCGATTCGCGACGAGCTGAATCGCGTGAATGCCCTACTCGAAGAGCAGAGCCGCCTCTATGATTCGCTCAGCACGAATCTCGACCAGCTCGTCGCCCTGCTCGATGCCGGTCGGCACATCAGTCTCAGCCTAAGCCTCGACCAGGTCCGTCAGGCGATCGTCCGAGCGGCGTTGGCCTTGTTCCAGGCCGATCGCTGTCGGCTCGTCATCTCTGGGGGCGATGCTCCGCAGATCATCGAACTCACCGCGAGCGAGTCGCTGGCCGACGAGAAGGCGCCAGTGCGCCAGATCGAAGCGGCAATTGCCATGCGCACTCCCTCGCAAGGGCTCCTCCAGGTGTGGACGCGCTCCTCGCCACTCTCGGATGAGCAACTGAACCGGCTCCTCGGCTACCTAGCCTCTGAGGCGGCGATCGCTCTCGACAATGCCGAGCTGTATCGCGAGGCAGAAACCCAGCGGGAACAGCTTCGCACCTTTGTCAGCGAGGTGATCGCCAACGAAGAGCGAGACAGTCGGCAGCTAGCGTTCGATCTCCACGATGGCCTGGTACAACAGATCGTAGCGGCCTATCAGCATCTGCAATCGGCGCAGGCCTGGCGCGACCGTGCCCCTGAAGTGGAGGAGCGCGAGCTGGAGCGCGGTGTGCGCATCTTGCAGCAGTCGATTGTCGAGGCGCGCCGCTTGATCGGGCAGCTTCGCCCCGCCGGGCTCGACGATTTTGGCCTTGCCCATGCGGTACGGCTCTTGGTCAATCAACAAGCCGACGTCAACGAGTGGGATATCGCCCTCCAGGTAAGCCCTGCTTGGCCACCTCTGCCGCCTACTGTCGAGACGGCGCTCTACCGCATCATTCAAGAGGCGACCAACAACGCACACAAGTATGCGCGCTCTCCCAGGCTGGCGATTACGCTGAGCGTCGAGGGGGATGCGCTCCAGGTAACCGTGCAGGACTGGGGCCAGGGATTCGATCCCGACACAGTGGAAGTGCAGCCTGAACCGGGGTTGCGCATGGGGCTGATGGGCATCCGCGAGCGGGCCAACCTATTGGGAGGCACCTGCGAAATCGACAGTGCCCCGGGACGAGGCACTCGCATCGTGATTCGCCTTCCGCGTGAGCTTGCGATCCAGGAGGGCGAGTGATTCGGGTGTTGTTGGTAGATGATCAGCTGGTAGTGCGTGAGGGTTTGCGCGCCATGTTGGCGCCCGAGCCAGACATCGTGGTGGTCGGAGAGGCGAGCGATGGCGAGGAGGCGATCACTGCGGCACATGATACGCAGCCAGACGTCATCCTGCTCGATGTGCGCATGCCGCGCATGGATGGTTTGGAGGCGCTCAAGCAGATCAAAGCGGTCGCCCCGCGTAGCGCCGTCGTTATGGTAACCCTATATGACAACACAGACTACTTGTTGCGCGCGGTGGCTCAAGGAGCAGCGGGCTATGTGTTGAAAGACAGCAGTCGGGCCGACCTGGTTGAGGCCGTGCGCCTGGTCGCCGATGGCGGTGGGCTGATCTCGCCCAGTCTGATGCCCCGGCTGCTGCGCGAGGTCAGCAAACTGCTCGCGCACGAGCAAGTGGCATCTCTGCCTCTGCTCTCGGCGCGCGAGGTCGAGGTGCTGACGTTGGTGGCCGAGGGACTCTCGAATCAAGAGATCGGCGATCGGCTGTATGTGGGGGCAGCGACCGTCAAGACACATTTGCAGAACATCATGCTGAAACTCGGCGTGTCTGATCGTACCCAAGCGGCGGTACGCGGAATGCGGCTTGGATTGATCCACTAGGAGAAGACGACTGCTCGCACACAAACGGCCCCCTCAGATGAGGGGGCCGTTCTTTGGGCCAGGTATCGCCTAGGCTACTTGGGCATGTTCTTGAGTGCGGTATAAGCCGGGCGTGGCTTGAGCTCGGGATAGCCCGGGTCAGTGATGGCCCACCAGTACTGCTCATTGTCTGGAGTCCAGTCGGGGTCGCAGATATAGATCAGACTCATCAAGCCGATCCACGGCGACCAGTTCTCTTTGGCGTACTGATAGGCGCGCACCAAGTAGTCGGCCTTGGTCTCTTCCGACACGGCGTGCCAGTTGTACGGTGACTCTGGCCGAGGGTCGCTTGTCCAGCCGAACTCGAGCAGGGCGATCTGTTTGTCTTGGTCGCCATACTTGACCATGATCTCGCGCAGATCTTCGACATGGCGGAAGCACATCGAGCGGTCGCCACCATAGGCCTCATTGGCGGCCACCTCAGCGGGGTCGCGCTCGGGGGGGCTGATAAAGCCAGCGCCGTGGGCGCCAAGCACATCAAAGTGGCCGTCACTGTTGCCCATGGCGATGTATAGTGACTCGAGGTACCAGCTGTCGGGGCGAGCGCCCTCAGGGCCCTCGGTCCACGAGCCTGTGGGCGAGAGGCCCGCGCTGATGACCATGGCGTTGGGGTCGGCTGCCTTGATGGCTGAATAGCACATCTTGAGCAGCTCGGCATAGTTGCCGGGGTCGGGTGTCTGGCCGCCCCACTCGCGCGCCAAGTTAGGCTCGTTCCAAACCTCATAGGCGCGGATGCGGCCCTTGTAGCGCGTAGCGACAGCCGTGAAAAAGTCCGCCAGGTCCTGATAATCGTCGGGCGGTCCGTTGGTGGGATAGCCACCGCCGGCCCACTCGGGCTGGTGGTCGATGCGGATAACAAGGTCGACCCCGTCGTGGTTGGCCATCTCGATGATCTGGTCGGTGTGCGACCAGTCAAAAACGCCTTTACCGGCACCCTCGATATCTCGCCAGCCAAAGTTGACCTTGGCCCAGGTAAAGCCCGCGGCCTGCACGGCCTGGATGTCGCGGCTACCTACTTCGGGCCGCCACCAAGGAAAGATCTGCATGCCATACTCGGGCGAGTTCATCCGCAATCCCTTGGCCACCGGCACGGGGATCGTCGGTGTGACAGTGGGGGCGACGGTAGGGCCGGCGGGTGTCGCCGATTTGGCTGACGTTGGCTCGCTGCTCTCACTGCCGGAGGCGGGGGTGAAGGTCGGTTTGGGCGTACGGGTGGCCTGCCCGTCGCCAGTTGCTGCTGGCGTCTTGGCGCCGCATGCTCCCATCAACAGCGAAACGATCAGCAGAAGCAATAGGACATGTCTACGCATGTTCACCTCGGTCGAAATGGAAGACTGATCGTACAACGAGCGAGCGAAAAGAAGAGTTCCCTCTTGCGGGCAGACCGCGACATGGGGTCTGCCCGCAAGAGGAGAAGGGGCCTATTTGGCCATGTTCTGCAACGCCGAGTAGGCTGGCCGAGGTGACCAGTCGGCGCGTACGATGCCAAAGGCGGCTTTCTC
>JBDKSN010000067.1:0-10035 GCA_039680625.1 Anaerolineales bacterium
TGCCACCCACCGCTCATCAAGCACGAAGAGGATCCCGCGGCGCAGGCCGACTTTTTCGGGGGCGTGGCGCGGCAGAACATCGTCTGCGCCCTCATGCAGGGCAGCGAGGCCGACTATGCTCTGGGCGAGGCCATCTCACGCGCCATGTTCGCGCCGGTAATGAACGCGCACCGCATCACCGTCGAGCAGATGGCCATCCTCGAGCCGGCCCTCACCGAGACCGTGGTACTCACCTGCCTCTCGGTGGTGCGCGAGGCCCTCGACGAAGCCATCGCCGCCGGCGTGCCCGCCGATGCTGCGCGCGATTTCCTACTCGGGCACATGGGCGTCAATGTGGGCATGTTCTTTGGCTTTGCCGACATCGAGATCTCGGATGGCGCCAAGCTCGCCATGGCCCGCGGCCGCGAGGCGCTCTTCCGCCCCGATTGGAAGCAGGCCTTTGCCTGGGACAATGTCCTTGCCCAGGTGAACGCCATCGTCAAGGCCGGCCGAGGCTAGCCCATGCGCCTCGGCATCAGCTCGTGGACCTACCCCTGGGCGGTGGGCGTGGTTGGCCACGCCCCAGCTCAGCCGTTGACGCCGGTGGAGCTAGTCGCGCGCGCCGAGTCGCTGGGCGTGTCGGTCTTGCAACTAGCCGACAACCTGCCCCTGCACACACTGGCGCCCGAGGACGTAGCCGCGTTGGCTGCGGCCGCCCGCTCGGCTGGCGTGACCCTCGAGCTGGGCCTGCGCGGCCTCACCGTGGCCCACGTGCAGCGCTACCTCGACCTCTGCCAGGCGGTGGGCGCGCGCCTCTTGCGCGCAGTGATCGACTCGCCCGGCGATGAGCCCTCGCCCGACGAGATCGTCGCTCGCCTGCACGCGCTGCGCCCGGCCCTTGCCGCCGCCGAGGTCACCCTGGCCATCGAGAACCACGACCGCTTTACCGCGCGCACCTTGGCCGACATCGTCTGCCGCGCCGACAGCCCCGCTGTGGGCGTCTGCCTCGACACGGTGAACTCGTTCGGCGAGCTAGTAGGCCCCTCTGTGGTGGTCGACACGCTGGCGCCCTATGTGGTGAACCTGCATCTGAAGGATTTCACCGTCTCCCGCGCGCCGCACGGCATGCGCATGATCATCGAGGGGCGCCCGCTGGGCCAGGGGCGCCTCGACGTGCGCTGGCTGTTAGAGACGCTAGCCGCAAACGACGCTGCGCAGCACGGCAACCTCAGCGCCATCATCGAACTGTGGCCGCCCGACCAGGGCGCCGTAGCCGCGAATATCGCCCTAGAGGCGCGCTGGGCCGCCGAGAGCGTGGCCGCTGCCCGGCGCTGGCTCGCCGACTGAGCCGCGACGCGACGAGGAGGATCGTCCTCATGCCCACCAACGTGCTCTATTATGGCGATACGGCCGATCTACCCCGGCCCGTGCCCCTGCGCGCGGGTCCGCTTGAGCTGCTCTATCTCGCCGGCGACCTGCGCTACATCCGCCTGGGCGACCGCGAGGTCGTGCGGCGCATCTACTGGGCCGCACGCGACGCCGACTGGGGCACGGCGCCCAACGTCATCGAGCGCGAGACGATCGAGGCGGGCAGCGACACGTTCACGATCCTCACGGTCGGCCACTCGCGGCTGGGCGAGCTGGCCCTGGCCTGGCAAGCCGAGCTGTTGGGCGCCGCCGATGGCACTCTCACCGTCCGCGTGCGTGCCCGCGCCGAGGGGTCGTTCCTCGCCAATCGTATCGGCCTCTGCCTGCTGCATCCCGCGCCCGAATGCGCCGGCGCGGCCTGCCGCGTCACCCACAGCGACGGCAGCGTCGAAGAGGGCCGCTTCCCCGTGCGCATCGCGCCCCACCAGCCCTTTCTCGACATCCGCGCCTTCGCCCACGAGGTGTTACCCGGGGTGTGGGCCACGGCCACCTTCACTGGCGACATCTTTGAGATGGAAGATCAGCGCAACTGGACCGATGCAAGCTGGAAGACCTACTCGCGGCCGCTGGCGCTGCCCATCCCCTATCGGGTGCGCCAGGGCGAGCGCGTGGAGCAGAGCATCACCCTGCGGCTAGAGGGGCTGGCCGAGCCGCCCAAGCGCGTGGGGCGCCACCCTCGCGCCAGCGAGGCCGAGCCGTTGGCCGCCCACGCCGCGGTCGCGGCGCCCTCGACTGCGGCGCTGCCGCCCCTTGGCCTGAGCTTGGGCGCGCCGCTCGCTGGGCAAGAGATCGACGCGCTGCGCCGCCTGGAACTCGGGCACCTGCGAGTGGCCACGGCAACCGACGATCTCGGCCAAGCTGCCGCCGAGGCGCGGGCGCTGGGCCTTCCACTCGAGCTGGCCCTGGCCGCCGCTGCGTCCCTCGACGAGGCCGCAGCCTGGCTGCGCCGTGAGAACCTGCCGCTGGCGCGCGTGCTGCTGGGCACCACCCCCGAGGCCGACACGCTGCACTCTCTTGCTCTTGCGCGCGCCGAATGGAGCGCGACGCCGATCGGCAGCGGCGTCGACGGCTATTTCACCAACCTCAACCGCGAGCGCCCACCGGCCACGGGCGCCGATCTCGTGTTCTACTCGCTCAACCCGCAGGTGCACGCCTTTGACAACGACTCGCTCGTCGAGACGCTGCCCACTCAGGCCGAGACCGTGCGCTCGGCGCAGGCGCTCTACCCCGGGCTGGGCGTGGTCGTGTCGCCGATCACCCTGCGCCCGCGCAAACGGCCCGAACCCGACCCGCGGCAGCCGTCGCTCTTCGCCGCTGGCTGGACCTTGGGCAGCATCGCCTCGCTCACCCTGGCAGGCGTGGCAAGCCTCACCTACTATCGCACGGCTGGCCCGCATGGCATCCTGGAGAGCGGCGGCGCTGGCTCGGCGCGGCTCTTCCCCGTCTATCACCTGCTGGCCTGGCTGGCGGGTTGGCGCGGCGCGCTGGCCTGCCCAGTGTCGGTGAACGAGACGCTGCGTCTGCAAGGGCTGGCCCTGCGGCGCGGCGGCCAACAGCGGCTCATCCTGGCCAACCTGGGCCTGCAGCCCCAGGAGGTGAGCGTGACAGGTCTGGGCGCGGCAGCCCGAGTGTCTTGGCTCGACGAGCGCGCCCTGCCGTCGACGCCCCAGGAGCTCGCCGTCGACGCGGGCCGCGCTATCGTGCCGCTGTGGCCCTATGGCCTGGCCTGCATCGATAGCGCCCTCTGAGCAGAACGCGCGCCGCTCGCCTAGCCCTGCCACACCTGCGGCGTAGAGTGCACCGGCTCGCCGGTGGCCAGCGCGCGCTCCATCAGCAGATCCAGATAGCGGTCTTGGGCGGCCTCGGCCCGGCTGTAGAACGGCTCGCCGCCCTCGACCCACTCGGCCATGCGCAGCAGGCAGGTGCCGATGGCGATCTCTTCGTCCGAGAGCGGCGCGGGCGCCAGCGGGTTGCGATAGAGCCAACGCTCGCCCGCCTGGATGCCCTTCAGATAGTGCCCTTCGAGATTGCCGTTGATCCCCGCGCTGTGCCGCGTCAGCGTCACCACGATGGGCGTCACGACGTCTTGCAGATACACGGCGCGCTCATCGACGATCTCGCCGCGCTCGCCGCGCACCAACAGCCGCTGCCCGCGGATGTAGGAAAAGTACATCTCTCCGCAGAAATCATACACGCCCAGCCGATCGCCAAACTCGAACAGCGCGAGCACCTGCGTCGAGCGGCCGACCCGCTCTGCGCTGGGCGGGCCGTCGCGCCCTGGCCCCTCGATCAGCGGCGCGCTGAACTGGCGCGCGGTCACCGTGGTCGGCTCGAAGGTCACCCCCAAGAAGCGCCGCATCAGGCTCATGCCGTGGTAGCCGTGGCACACCGAGACCTGCACCTCGCTCACCGTGCCCAAGACGCCACTGGCCACCAGCGCCAACCGCGCCGCATGGTGCGGCTGCGCCCAGTATTGCTCGGCCACCTGCAGGCGCAGGCCGGCGCGTTCCAGCGCCCACACGGCGTTCAGCTCGTCGACGGTCTCGGCGGGGGGCGTCTCGACCAGGGCGGGCACGCCCAGCGCGGCCAACTCGCGCAACACGGGCAAGCTCTCGCCGCGAGAGACGCACACCACCACAAACTGCGGCTGCGCGCGCGCCACTAGCTCGTCCACCGAGGCATAGAGCGGCACGCTGAAGCGGCGAGACACGCTCTGAGCGCGCTCGGGCGAGCGGCTCACCATGTCCACCAACGCCATGCGGTCGCTTCAGGCCTGGGCGACGCGCTGATAGAACTCGCTGCGCCAGCCGGCGCCGATGAGGCCAAAGCGGAACATCTCGCCTCCCTCCTCACTCGTTGGCGGTGATATAGGCCTGGGCGGCCAGGCGCCCGGCGAAGGCAAAGGCCCAGCCGACACCGAATAGCGCGCCGACCCCCAAGAACAGCGCGCCGACGCCGATCAGCAATGGGCAGAAGACGACCATGCTCAGATAGGCCAGCTGATAGGGCGTGGCGTTGTCGCGCAGCAGGCGCCGCACCGCGCCCAGATCGAGCGCCTCGCGCAGGCCACCGCCACGCGCCAGCACCAGCGTGACGCCCACCAGCCAATAGCCCACTAGCACCAGCCACACCGCCGAGACCACACCTAGCGCCGTGGCGGCCACAGCCCCGGCCTCGCCCGCATAGGTGCGCAGCGCCCAAGCCGCCGCCTCGAACACGGCCACTGGCGTCAGATAGGCCAGGCAGGCCACGGCGCCCCTCAGCCCGTCGCGCAGATAAGGCAGCGGCTTGTGCCAGCCGGGCAGCGCCTCGGCCTGGCCCGTCAGCGCGCGCCGAGCGACCTCGACGCCCCAACCATAGAGCAGCCACCCGCCCACCAGCGCTGGCAAGAACAGCGCGCAGAGCGCGGCCACCGCCAGCTTGCCCAGCCAGTGTCGGTCATCGAGCACGAATGAGATGCACGCAAAGGGGTTCAGTGCTGTGCCTCCTGCGCGGTCTGCGCGTCGATCGCCCGGTGCCCTAGAGCCAGGCCAGCCAGGATTCGGGCGCGTGCCGCCACATAAAGTGGTCGCGCGGGGGGCGCAGCGACACGTCGACGTTCTTCCAGCCGTGCCACCAGTGGCCATAGCCCTGCCGATGCCCCACGCACGCCAGGATCGCGTTCGTCGTGGGGTTGGTCAGGTCGATGGTGTTGACGTCGCGGCCCGCCCAACGCGCCAGCGTGCGGACCGCCTCATAGGTCGAGCCGAGCCGCTGGATCTGGAACAGCCCGATGCTCTCTCCCTTGTCGCCGACGCAACGGGGGTCAAGGCCCGACTCGCGCGCGGCCAGGGCCACCATCGCGTCGGCGGGCAGGCCATAGGTGCGTGCCACAAAGACGATGCGCGCAATGACGTCGTCGCGTTTCATTGCTTCCTCCGCAGCCAGCTGCTGGCTGAAGGTATAACCGGCGCGTGTCGCGCGGTCAAGCCGCCCTCACTGCGCGGCGGCCAGCGTGGCCCGAGCCACGACGAGCGCATCGGCGCCGTTGGCATAGTGCGCGCGGGCGATGGTCTCGCTGTCGTACAGGCCCACCAGCAGCTGGACCGTGCCCGTTACCGCGTCGGCGGGCAGGGTGAGGGTGTGTTCATCGAGCACCAGCTCCCCCGCCTGCCAGACATCCGTGGGGCGCGTGCCCCACACGGGCACGCCATCGTGCTGGGCCAACAGGGCGCCGTGCTCGTCGACCACGTGCACAAAGGCGGTATAGCGCCCAGCGACGGGCTGCTCGGCGCGCCAGGCGAGCGTGACGGCCAGCTCTTGGCCCGGCATCAACGTGAGCACCTCGCCCGTGGCGGGCTCGCCAGCGACCGTCAGATATACCCCCTCTAGGGTGATGCCATTGTCGAGCGCGGCCGCCACAGGCCGCAGCACCGCCTCTGCCGTGCGCAGCGGCCGATAGGCGGCCACGGTGACCTTGTCGAACGTCGCCTGGCGCTCGCGCAGGGCGTTGTATGCGAGCCAGTGCCCGGCCAGGCCGTCAGCGTCCCAATGCGCGTTGCGCTGCGGCGCAAACCACAGCCGGTCGTAGGTCTCGCCCAGCGCCTGCCACGCCGCGGCGATGTCCTCGGCATCGTCGGCGGCGGCGCTCGCGGGCACCATCGTGCGGGGCAGGGCCACATCGCGCAGGTAATAATCCCAGCAGGGGTCGGGCGCGTTGGCCACGAACACATCGCCCGCCTGGGCCTGGGCGCGCATCCACGCCGTCGCGGGCCGATAGCCCTGGGAGCGCGAGAAATCGGGGTCGACATAGAGGTGCCCCAGGCTCACGCCGTTCAGCAGCAACAGCCCCACCAGCGCCACAGCGCCCAATGAGCGCCGCCAGCGCGAGGCTGCGGCGAGCAGCTCTTCGACGCCGCCCAGCAGCAGCAGCCACCAGGGCAGCATCGCCACCAGCAGATAGCGCTGCTCATACGTCGAGCGGAGGTATTGGGCGAGATAGGCCCCCAGGCCGGTGCTCGCCACGGCAGTGAGCGCCAGTGCCAGCAACGCGGGATCGCGCCGGCGGAGGCTGCGGGTGCCCACTACGGCGAGCGGGATAGTGACCACGGCCAGCCCGCGCACCCAGGCGCGTGGCCAGGTCTCGCCCGCGGTGAGGTAGGTGACGCTGTTGACGATGAACCGCGCCAGGCGCGGGTCGCCGGGATCGGCGAGCTGCCCCGAGCCGAGCAGCCCGGGCAGACTGGCCACCAGCCAGGGCGCAAAGAGCGCGAGCGCCGCCGCCAGGCTGAGGGCATAGGGCCTCAACAGCCGCCGCCGCTCGCGGTGCACGAGCACATAGGCCACATGGCCGAGCAGGGCCAGGGCCGCATAGTAAAAGGCATAGACGCTCGCCGCGCAACAGCAGGCATAGCCCAGCCAGCGCAGCCAAGCGCGCCAGCCCGCGCGCGGCTCGTTGGCCTGGCGGAGCAGGAGCAGCGTCGCCAGGGCATAGGCCCACAGGGCGAGCACATACTGGCTGCGCACATCCTGCCCCACCCAGACGAGCGGCTCGGCGATGGCGGCGATCAGCGCCAACAGCGCGGCGCGACGTCGCCCGCCAGTGACCTGGCCCACTGCCCAGGCCACCGGCACGGCCAGCGTCCCCCAGACCGCCGAGGGCAGACGCAGCGCCGCCTCACTCACGCCAGCCAGGCGCATCCAGCCGTGGAGCAGTACATAGTGCAGCGGCGAGTGCGGGTCACCCAGGCGCATCACCACCGCGATGATCTCGCGGGTCGGGCGCAGGGCCATCAGGTACGAGAACGCCTCATCGCCGCGGAGCTCTTGGGCGCCCAGGCGGCACAGGCGCAGGCCCAGACCCAGCGCCAGCAGCGCCCACGGCAACCAGCTCGCGTCGAGCACCGCCCTCGCCCACCGCCGCGCCCAGAGGCCGGCGCGTTGCCCAACAGCCGCCAGCGCCGCCGCGCACGAGCGCCACGTCGCGGGCCAGGCGGGCCGCCATTCACCGCGGGCCACGGGGCGGCGTACACGCCAGGCGAGGGCCAGGCCGAGGACCACCGTCAGCAGCGAGACCGCCAGGCCCAGGCGCACGTCGCGCCCAGCGTACCACAAGCGCACCGTGTGCTGGCCCGCGGGCACCGCCAGGGCTTGCAGGGCATAATCGGCGCGCAACAGGGGCGCGTCGACGCCGTCGAGGGTCGCACGCCACTCGCGGTTGGCCCACTCGCTGATCACCAGATACCCGGGCGCCGCACTGTCGGTGGTGATCTGTAGCGCGCTGGGGCTGGAGCGCGCCACCGTCACCGTATCGACGGCGTCGCTCGGCGCCACGGCGGCGGGCGTCGCGCCCGTCGACAAGACCACCGTCCTCGCCAGATCCAGCGACTCGTCGGCGAGGCGGGCGAGCGCCTCGTCGGCATCGCCCACAGTCACCACCTCGTGCACCAACCACGCCCGCCCGAGCACCGCCGGTTCGCGATAGATCAGCGCCTCAGCCTCTTGGCCCCACAGGGTGCCCGCGGGCAGCGTGCCGACCCGTTCGAGGCCGGCGGCATCCTCGCCCTTCAGGGGAGCCTCGCTCAGCACATAGCCGACGTCGAGCAGCTGGCGCCAGTGCGCGTCGGGCAGGGTTTGCAACGCATCCAACGCCGCGGGCCGCAGCGGGCTGACGCCGCGCACGCTCTCCAGGCCGTGGAACTCGCCCAGGTTGCCCTGGCCCACCTCGCGCGGGTCGATGCGCACTGGCCCGCCGTCGTCGTCGCGGGTGAGGATCGTCGCCTCAGCGGCCAGCGAGGCCGAGGGAACCGCAACGACCGGCACGCGCGGCACGGCGCGCAGCCCCACCGCGGCCAAGTCTCCCGCCAGCAGGAGCGTCAAGGCAACATAGCGCGCACCTACGCGCCCACCGTTGCGTGGCGACGGTGCCCTCCGCGGCGCCACGAGCGCCACCGACAGCGCGCCCAGCACCGCGCTCAGCCCCCACAGGCGCAGCCAGCCCCATTGCCCTTGCGCCAGGCCGAGCATGACGGCCAGCATGGCGCCGCTCAGCGCCCACAGCGCCGCCAGGGTCCACGCCGCGCGACGCCAGGGGCGCCGCCAGCTAGACTCGCCGTGTAACCAGCGAGCGACGCCGAGGCCGGCGAGCACGGCCAGGGCCAGGCTGAACAGCGCTAGCCAGCGCTCTTGCTGACGAAAATAGCGCACGCCCGGCAAGAGCCGATAGGCCAGGGCGAACAACACGCCGTCGTCGCCGAGGGCCAGCAGGCCCGCCACCAGCGCCGCGCCCGCCCAAAAGCGCGTCTCGACCGCCAGCGCATCGACCGTGCCGCGTGCCCCCCACCAGGCCGCCAGGGCCAACAACAGGCTGGGCACCCCCACATACATCGCCGAATAAACCGTCAGCGCGCCGGGCACCAGCACCTGCACCAGATCGGTCAGCGGCAGCCCAGCCTGCACAAAGCGATAGCTCACGTCGCCCCGCACGGTGAGTGGCAGATAGTGGAGCGCTGGCAACCAGGCCGCCGCCGCTCCTCCGAGCGCCACGGCGATGACCAACGCGCCTCCACAAAGGATCCACCGTGGCCGCCAATGCGCGCGCCAGCTCGACCAGAGATAGTACGCCGCGACCAGATAGGCGGCGTGCATGCTCGTCTGCGGGTGCCCGGCGAGCAGCAGGTTGGCCAGGGTCAGCCCCAGACCCACCAGCCAGGGCACGGGCCGCTCGGCGCGCGCCGCCCGACGGGCCAGCCACAGGGCCAGCGGCAGCCAGGTGACGGTCTCGAGGATGGCCAGCTGTAGCAGAGGGTAGCCCGTGAGGTAGCCGCCTAGGCCGAAAGCGACCGCGGCGACCAGCCCGGCCTCGCGGCGGCCGGTCAGCTCCACCAGCAGCAAATAGCAAAAGAGGCCGGCCAGCCACAGGTGCAGCACTGCCTCCAGCTCGATCGCCAGGAAGGGCAGCGGGCTGGGCGCCAGCGCCAACACCAGCAGCCGCAAGGGATAGAACGCGGCGGATTGGATGTCGCCGGCAAAGGGCGCGCCCGCATAGCTGCCCGGAGACCAGACGGGCAGCCGGCCCGCCCGCAGCTCTTGCTGCTGAAAGCGGGCAATGGCATAGAATTGGCCGGTGAGGTCGCCCGGGGGTATGCTCCGCTGGCCCGCGAGCACCGGCCAGAACAGCAGGCCGACGAGCAGGGTCCAGCCGAGCCAAGGCCCCAGGTGAGCGCGCAAACGATGCATGGCGCCTATGTTACCCCGCAGCGAGAGGGCGTCAAAGGGTGAAGCGAGCCCTGTCCCCCCTCGTTTGCGCTGCGGCGAGACTCGGCGCAGAATGCGCTCCAAACAGCCGCCTCGCGTTCGTTCATCGAGGGAGTGGTCGAGAGCCATGGAGTCTGTGCACTCTGCGTCGTTCATCATCGGCATCGCTGGCGGGAGTTGCTCGGGCAAGAGCACCTTTGCCACCGCGCTGCTGCAAGAGTTAGCCCCCGCGCAGCCCACAGCCGATGCCCCCGCGCTGCGCGTCGAGCGCTTTTCTACCGATCGCTACTTTCGCTCGCTCGAAGAGGGCGTGCCCACCATCGTGCAGAGCAACGGGGCCATCAAGCCCGACCGCAATCACCCCGAGTCGGCCGACAACGCGCGGCTCATCGC
>JBDKSN010000068.1:0-15376 GCA_039680625.1 Anaerolineales bacterium
GTGCGCGATCCAGCTCCGCGGCCAGGGCGACTGCATCTGTCGACTGTGGCGCAGGGATCAGCTCGGAATGCATCCGATAAAAGTGGATGCGGTTGGCCTGCAGATAGAGCAGGATGTCGCGCAGATACGCCAAACTGGTACTGACCTGCCCGACGCCGGGGCGCGGGTCACATGCGGGCAGGTCGGGTGCCCCCAAGATGCGAACCGAAAAGCCCAGGCGCATCGCGCGGCTGCCTGCGCTCAGGCCAAGGGAGGCTCGCCCTGAATGCGCTTGACCAGGTCAAGCGCCTCGCGCACATCTTTGGGCTCGCCCGTGAGCAAAAAGCGCAGCGCGCCCTCGGCCCCGGCAATACCGCCCGAGGCGACGGGGATCGCGGTGACGCCGCACAAGGCTTGAAAGGCCTCGATCTCGGTAAAGATGTCTCCATACACCGGCCAGAGGGAAGGGATCGACGTGAGCGCTTCGTCTTGAGCAGCGAGGGCCTCGCTGGCCTCGACGATGTCGCCGGGGATCTCTTTCTCGAGGCCCACGGGGATGAGGAGGCGCAGCTTGGAGCCATAGATCGTGCCGATGGCTCCGCCGATAGTGCCCCCACGGGGGTGGCCGATGAGGATGCCGGCGATGCGCGCTGCATAGTTGAGCGCGTTGGCACCTTTGATGTACACGTCACCGGGCTGCATCTTGTCGAGGGCCGAGAAACGATCGAGCGTGGGGTCGGGCTCGCCGTTCACCAACACTAGGTCGGGCAAAGGCGTGACCTGAAAGTCGCTGCGGGTGGCAGGCATCGTGCGGCCGGTGAGGTAGGCGCGCCGGTCGATTTTGGTGCCCGTGATTTCTTCATAGATCGCGCCATTGGTGCTGCCGGTGTTGACGACGATGATGCCCTTCTCTAGGCGCTCTTGGACGTAGGGGATGGCCATTACGCCCTTGGCGATCAGCCGCTTGGACTCGGCAACAGTCAGTACAACTTGGGCCTTCACAGCTTCCTCCTTATTCGACACAGATCAATGGCTGTAGATCGGCATAGATAGCGTCGCCGATGCCGCTCACTTGTTCCACATCCTCGACGCGTTGAAACGGTCCGTGCGCCTCACGGTAGGCGATGATCCTACTGGCGAGTGCCGCGCCGATATGGGGCAAGGCCTCGAGCTCGGCCTGGCTGGCCGTGTTGATGTTGACCAACCCAGCCGCCGTTTGCCCTGCGACGTCGACTCGCGGCACCGGAATCGGCGTCGGTGCCACGCTGAGCTCTTGGCCCTTGGTCGGGATGTCTAGCCGCATGGCGTCTTGCAGATGGTCAGCCAGGTTGATGCACTCTTGATCGGCCTCATCGGTCAGGCCGCCGGCTGCCTCGACCGCGTCGATCACCCGGGCCTCGGGCGCCAGGGCATATACGCCCGGCTGACGGACAGCGCCGGCCACGTGCACCAGGATCGGGGCCGTCGTGGGTGTAGCCCACGGCGTGGCGGTGACCACTGCGGTAGGTGTGGCAATGGTCACCCCTGTCGAAGCAGCTCTGCACCCCGAGAGCCACAGCCCCACCGCCACCATGACGCCAATCATGGCGGCCCGACGCGCGTTGTCGCTCACCCTCGCTCCCGCCCACCAGCCATCAGCTCTGCGCGGCCGCTCTCTCGCGCAGCCACTCGACGATCAAGCGCACGCCATAGCCTGTGCCGCCCTTGGGCGTCCAACCCTCGGCCTTGTTGGCGAGAGCCATGCCGGCGATGTCGAGATGCGCCCAGGGATAGTCCGCAAAGTGTTGCAGGAATAGGCCGCCGGTGATCGCCGACGCCTCCCGCCCGCCCGAATTCTTGATGTCAGCAATGTCGCTCTTGATCTGTGGCTCGTACTCGGGCCACAGGGGCAAGCGCCAGGTCTTTTCACCGCTGGCCTTGGCGGCCTGCTCGAGCTGGGCAGCCAAGGCGTCATCGTTTGCCATGAGGCCGCTGGCCACATGGCCCAAGGCCACGACGCAGCCGCCGGTGAGGGTGGCCAAGTCGACCACGGCCTGCGGTTGGTAGCGCTGCGCATAGCCGAGCGCATCGGCAAGGATCAGGCGGCCCTCGGCATCGGTGCTGATGATCTCGACCGTCAGCCCATTCAGTGCTTGAACCACATCGCCGGGGCGCGAGGCCTTGCCCGAGGGCATGTTCTCCACGCAGGGCGCCAGGCCCACTACGCGGATAGGCAAGCCAAGGGCAGCCACGGCCTGCATCACACCCAGCACCGCAGCCGCACCGGCCATATCGTCCTTCATATCCTCCATACCCTGGCCGGGTTTGAGTGAGATGCCGCCCGAGTCGAAGGTGATGCCCTTACCGACCACCACGTAGGGCTTGGCTTCTGGGTAGTCGGCGTGATACTCGAGCACGATGAACTGGCTGGGTTGGTCGCTACCCTTGCCTACCGCCAACAGCGCCCCCATACCGAGTGCCTTCATCTGCGCCTCGTCGAGGATGGTGCAGGCCAGGCCGCTCTCGGTGGCAACCTGTTGTGCCCGCGCCGCTAAGGCGCTGGGAGGCAGATCATTGCCGGGGATGTTGATCAGATCGCGCGCCAAACACACCGCTTCGGCGATGGCCTTGCCCGCGGCCGCGCCAGTCTGCAAAGCGGGCAACTCGGCCTCGCTATAGGCCAGCAGCGTTACTCCGGCAAGCGGCAGGCGCCGCGCCTCTTGCTGGGTAAGGTACGTGCTCAAGTGATAGCTGCCCAACACCGTACCCTCGACCACGGCTTGCGCCGCCAGCGCAGGGTCGAGGCCGCCCGCGCCTGCGCCATGCGCGATCGTGCAATATTCGGCTACACCTAGGTCTTGGGCCTTACGCGCCGCCACGGCCGCTGCCTTGCGCACAGCGTTGGCATCCAAGTCGCTCTGCTTGCCCAAGCCGACCACCAACACACGGGTAGCGGGCACCTGGCCACGCGGATAGAGCAGCGTAACCTCGCCCTCTTTGCCCTTGATGTCGCCAGCAGTGATCAGCTCGGCGATCGCGCCCTGCAGCGCCGCGTCCACCGCACCTGTGGCCCCCGAGGGCTTGGCCACGCCTTCGAGTACATTGACCACCAACAGATCGGTGGCCACTGCGCAGACAGACCCTCGTTCTACCTTGATCTCCATGAATGCTCCCCTCGTCAGAGGCCGCCGTCGCGGCAAAAGCGAACGGTGATGTCATACAGCATGTCGAACATAAAAGGCAGGCTCTCGAGCCAGAGGCGCTCGTTGGCGGCATGAGCGCCCGCGCCCGAGACGCCCTCGGGCAGAGGCAGGGTGGGAATAAAGCCGTATACTGGCACACCCAACGGCCCCAGGTGCTTGGCGTCGGTCGAGCCGCTGCAGAGCCACGGCACCACCTGCGCGCCGGGACAGCGGCTGGCGACCGCGCTCTCGATCGTACGATAGAGCGGCGTGTCGGCCGAGGATTCGAGGCCGGGCGAGTACTGGTCGGCATATACCTCGATGTCGACATCCTCTTCCGCGAGGCCACGCAGCACCTGCAGGAACCCCTCGCGAGTCTGCCCGGGCAAGATGCGGCCATCGACATAGCCCCGCGCCTGCCCGGGGATCACGTTGATGCTGGCCGGGTCGCCCGCAGCCAGGCCGGTGATCGAGGCGGTATCGAACAGCAGCGAGCGCACGCGGGTCAGCTCGGCAGGGGCCAGGCCAATAGCCTCTAGGGCCTCATCGAGTTCACCCTGTTCCAAGAGCTGAGCCACGCGGGCCGCGACGTCCTCTGACTGGCCGGCGGCCATGCGCATGAGGGCGGCGCGCATCGTCTCGGTGAGGTGTGGCCGCACGTGGCCATCGCCCAAGCGGGCGAGCGCCCGAACGAGTTTGGCCGTTGCGATGTCTGGGCGCGGCGACGAGCCATGCCCACCGGGGGCGCGCGATGTCCACACAGTGCGGCAGATACCCTTCTCGCCGGTCTGGCAGGTGAAATAGCGCTGTCCACCGACCTCGATGGCCTCGCCAGCGCCCTCGTTGATCGCGCCGGCCACGTCAAAGAGCTCGCGCCGTTGCTTGGCGAGCCAGCCCATCCCCAAATGCCCACCATGCTCCTCGTCGGCCGCGCCGATCAAGAGCACGTCGCGTTTGAGCGGAACGCCCCTCTCTTTGAGCGCCAGCAGGATCGTGGCGGCGGTGGCGATCATTTGCTTGTTGTCGGTGCTGCCACGCCCCCACAAGAAGCCATCACGGATGACGGCCGCGAAGGGGTCAACATCCCAGTCGGCGGGGTCCGCCGCGACCACATCGAGGTGCCCCATCAACAAGAGCGGCTTGGCTTCGCCCGAGCCTTTGAGCCGGGCGATGATGCTGCCTCTTCCGGGCCGTGGCTCGACGATCTCGGTGGTGATGCCCGCTGCGCCTAGTCTCTGTGCCAGATAGGTTGCAGCAGCGGTCTCGTTCCCGGGCGGATTGGTGGTGTCGATGCGCACGAGGTCGCACAGCAGGTCCAGAGCTCGCTGGTGATCGGGCGTTCGCATGGGTTCAGCTCCTCCCACGTTCAAAGCGGAGGCAGGTTAGCACAAGCCCCGCGAGGCCGCAATCGCCGTCTGCGCGAGAAACTTGCGCGACTGTGCTAGCGGGAAAAGGGGCTACCGGCGGGAACATGCGTGACCGCCAGGCCTGGATAGCGCTCACTGAGCCAGCCGGCCAGCCAGGCCATGCCTGCCTCTTCACTGTCGAGATGGCCCAACACTGCCAGGGCCAGCGCGTGACCCAGCAGGTTGGCATCGCGCACGTATTCGGCCACCTCCCACTCGTTGATCTCGCCGCAGACGAGCAGGTCGAGCGTACCAGAGCGGATCATGCCGATCTGCCTCTGGCCGCCACCCGCGCCCACGGCCAGACCCACGCGGCTGCAACGTCGCTGGCCCTCGCCGATGGTGCGGATGTGCGCGGCGCCCGTGCGCGCGGCCAGGTGCGCCACGATCCTGTCGAGCCGCGTGGGGGGCAGGATGCATAGCCAGGGCTGGCCTGGCGTGGCGTAGGCCTCCCAGCCGAGCTGAGCCAGCAATCCCGACACGATGCCGTCGGGCTGGAGGCTGTGAATGTGGTCGTGGTAGCGCCACACCACCAGGCCATGCTCATCGAGCAGCCGGCGTTTGGCCGTGTAGACCGGGTCGTCGGCTAACCAGGCAGTCTCGTCTTCATGGCTGTAATAGGTGGGCTCGTGGGTGATGATCAGGTTCGCATCCAGATCGATGGCGCGCCGAATGACGGCCACAGTAGCCAGGCAGGTGGTCACTACCCCACGAAGGGGCTGGGCGGTGTCGCCTGCCTTGACGGTATCGACCGTGGGCGAGCGCCGGCCGCCTGGCGTGAGATCGAGCAGTTGAGCAATCAACTCGCCAATGGTGAGCATGTTCGGGCCTCCTGAGCGCATTCTAGCCGGGCGTGGTGCGCTGTCCAGCGACGAAGGGCGGTGCTGTCGGTCGGCGTGATGTGCATGGTTGACATCGCCCGCCTCCAACCGGATAATCAGCCACAAGGAAGGGCGCGGGGCCGAGCCGTGTCTGCCATGGAGGGGGCACGTTGCTGCTAGAGCTGACGATCACTAACCTGGCGATCATAGAGTCGCTGCATCTCGCGCTGCCCGCGGGTTTGAGCGTGCTCACCGGCGAGACGGGCACGGGCAAGTCTATTATCGTCGACGCGATGATGTTGCTCCTGGGCGGGCGCTCCTCAGCGGAGATGATCCGCACGGGTTGTGAGACGCTGACTGTCGAGGGCGTCTTTGACCTGGGCGCAGCGCCCGCGCCCGACCTGTTGGCGCTGCTCGAAGAACAGGGCCTGGCCGACGATCCCAACACGCTGATCTTGCGGCGCGAGGTCAGCCGTACACGGCGTGGCCTCTGCCGGGTGAACGGCCATGTGGTGACGCTGAGCGTGCTCGAAGAGGTCGGGCGTCATCTGGTGGATATTCACGGCCAGGGCGAGCACCTCTCGCTGATCGACATGCGCAATCACGTCCTCATGCTCGATGCCTACGCTGGCCTCGAACCCCTACGCGAGCGTTTTGGCACGCTCGCGCGGCAGCTTGGCGAGGTGCGGCGCGAACTGGCTGCTCTCCACCGTGATGAGCGCGAGTTGGCCAGGCGCATCGACCTGCTGGGCTATCAGCTCGATGAGATCGACAGCGCTTGCCTGCGCGAGGGCGAAGAAGAAGAGCTACGCGATGAGCTCCGTCTGCTGGGCAACGCCGAGCGGCGTCTGGAATTGGCCGCCGGGGCTCATGCCCGCCTGGCCGAGGGCGAGGCGCGTTCGGCGCTAGACCTGCTAGGCCGCGCTTCCCAAGCGTTGACCGAGCTGGCCCAGCTCGATCCTGCCACGGCCGAATTGGCGCAGCAAGGCGAGAGCGCCCTCTATCAGCTCGAAGACCTGGCGCGTACGCTGCGCACCTATCGAGACGACATCGAATACGACCCCAAGCGGCTCGCCGAGGTCGAGGAGCGCTTGCAGCTCTTGAGCAGCCTCAAGCGCAAGTATGGCGCCACGCTCGGCGAGGTGCTGGCCTATCGGCAGCGCGCCCAGGCCGAGCTAGACGGCATCGAGCACAGTGCTGAACGTGGCGAGCAGCTGGAGGAGCGGCAACAGACGCTGTTGGAAGAGATGTCCACGGTGGGCGCCGAGCTGTCGGCCCGCCGCCAAGAAGCGGCCACACGGCTGAGCGAGGCCATCGAACGCGAGCTCGCCGAGCTGAGCATGGAAACGGCGCGTTTTGCCGTGGACCTGCGTCGAGAGCCAGCGGCCGACGGCGTGCCCATCGATCCCTCTGGCGAGCGTTTGCGCTTTGATCGCACCGGCCTGGATCAGGTCGAGTTTCTCATCTCGCCCAACCCCGGCGAAGAGCTCAAACCCCTCGCCCGGATCGCCTCCGGCGGAGAGACGTCACGGCTCATGCTAGCGATGAAGACGGTGCTCTCGCGGATCGATCCGGTGCCCACGCTGATCTTTGACGAGATCGACACCGGCATCGGCGGGCGCACCGGCGACGTGGTGGGGCGCAAGCTGCGGTCTTTGGCGGCCGACCATCAGGTACTCTGCGTCACCCATCTGGGGCAGATCGCCTGCTATGGCGACGCGCACTATCGTGTGACCAAAGAGGTGGTGGGCGAACGCACCGTCTCGCAGGTGACGTTGCTCGATGAGGCCGAGCGCGAACAAGAGCTGGCCGTGATGCTCGGGGGCGCCGCGACCGAGGCCTCTCGTCGCAGCGCCCGCGAATTGCTCGCCCGAAGGTTGGCTCAGGACTCGGCTGACGGGGTCGCCGGTGCAGCAGGGGGCATAGCTGGCGGCGCAGCCAAGGTTAGTTCACCGTAGGTCAGCGTCCATGCGGCAGAGCCGAAGGCGGTCAGCAGCCCGCTCACCCACAAGAGGATGAGGCTCGCGACAATAACGAGGGGCACCGCCACTGCACCGGTGAGCAGCGCAGACTGGCTGAGCGCATACACCCCCGCTGAGGGCGCGATCACCACCACCGCCAACAAGATAAAGACAGGGATCAGCACCAGCCCCACGCCAAACGAGATCAGCGCCAGCCACAACCACATCAAGAGCGACTGACGGGGCTTGGCGCAGAAGAGCTTCCAGGCATTGCCGATGGCGTCGAACACACCATCGAGCGCCAGCACCGAAGCTCGCATAGCATAGGCTTGCACGGCCTTTTGCACGGCCACAATGGCAGCCAAGACCAGGGCCAGGCCCAACGCGACCACCAGGCCAATCAGCACGACCCAAACCATGCCCAACACGTGCGCGCCGTTATCGCTGGCCAGCATTACAATGCCGGGTGCCAGCACCAGGCCACCTGCGATGGCGTAGATGACCAGAGCGACGAACGTCACCACACCCACCACCAGGCCAATGAGCAGGTCCTGGGCAAAGAGCCGTAGAAAGCGCCGCCAGCCACGGCTGAGCACTTGGCCGAAAGTGGGCTTGCGCCCGCTGTCCAGCTCGTCAGCGGCGGCTACCAGGGCACCCTGGCACGTATAGGTGACGATCACGCTGACCACCATCAACACCAAAGCCACGAGCATTGCCAGGAGTACTACGCCTATGCCCACCCTGGCAAAGCCTTCCCAGCCACGGGGACCATAAGGCCAGTTGGGCATTCCCCAACCATAGCGGCCCATCCTGTTCCCATCGAACGCATACTGGAGGCCCTGGCCCATGCCTCTGCCCGCTCCGCCCCCGAAAATCGCCACCAGAATGCCCAACACCCACAACAACTTGTTGCGCCAGGTCAGCTCAGCGCTGCGTTTGATGATCTGCCAATAGTCCATGCGAACCTCCCTGACCGTCTGGAATGGCAACCTGCACCTCCATTCTAGCCCACTGCAGATACCTACTCAAGCGGTGTTGCCCCGCTCTTGCTGAAACAGAAGAAGCTAGTATAACATATAAAAACGATAGTCATGGTGATCCATAGTCATATAACACATATTACTGGAGTACATTGACAGGCCCCATCGGGAATGTTATCATAAGCGTACTCCATAGTGCGTTGCTGGTACGATGAGCAATGGAGCACAAGGTTACCGGTTTCGCGCGAGAGAGCATAGAAAGGAGCCAAGCAGATGGAGATCCAGGTGAAGGGGCATAACCTCGAGGTGGGCGACACCTTGCGGAGTTATGTCGAGCGTAAAGTTAGTAAGCTGGATCGTTTTCTGCCACAGCTGGGGGAGGTTCAAGTCGACCTTTCGGTCGAGAACTCTCGCCGTGCTGTGCAACGTCAGGTGGCGCAAATCACCGTGCGCAACGGCAGTGGCATTATCCTGCGGGCAGAAGAGCGCTCGGGTGACATGCGTCAGTCCATCGACGCCGCAATCGACAAGATGATCAATCAGATCCGTCGGTTCAAGGGCAAATACTGGGAGTCTCGCCGTGAGGGCAGCGTAGAACCCGTGTTCGTAGAGGAGCCTGAGGAAGAGGAAGAAGAGTCCCGCATCGTACGCATCAAGCGCTTTGAGACGCGCCCTATGGATGCTGAAGAGGCCATTGAGCAGATGGAGCTGCTGGGGCACGACTTTTTCCTGTTCTACAACATGGCGACCTCGAGCTATAGCGTGGTCTACAAGCGGCGCGACGGCGGCTATGGCCTGCTGTTGCCCGAAGTCGTCTGAACGAGAACGATCAACAGGGCCGGGTTATCCCCGGCCCTGTTTTTGCTCCCGCCACAGCCTTTCCAACTGCACCGTCACCAGCAGACCATAGTGATAGGCCACCAGCGCGCACAACCGTAGTCCGGGCCAGCCATCGCGATAGCCCTGGAGCGAGACGTAGCGTCGCCAGAACTCGCGCAGTGGCTGGAGCACAAAGGTCCATGGCCGGGGGCGGATACCATCTTGAAAGCGGATCTGCGCCTCGAGCTGCACATACTGACGCTGCTTGGCTGTGAACTGGGCCACGTCACGATAGTTGTAGTGGATCAGCGGCTCTGTTAGGTAACCCTCGGGGCCGGCGAGCAGCACCACCTCATGCACTTGGCGATGAGGGTCATAGCGAGCCTGCCCACGGCGCAGCAGCCGAAGCTGGTAGTCGGGGTACCAGCCGCCATAGTGCATCTCGTGGCCAAAGATGATGTTGCGCCGGGGCACCCACCAACCCTGGTTACTCTCGCGCGCCATGGCGGCGCGTAGCTCGGCCTCGAGCGCGGGCGTGCAACGCTCGTCTGTGTCGAGAAAGAACACCCACTCCCCACCCGCCTGTTCCAGGGCATAGTTGCGTTGCGACGCAAAGTCAGTAAAGACGTGCGGCAACACGCGCGCGCCCCGTTCGCGGGCCAGCGCAGCAGTACCATCGGTGCTGCGCGTGTCGAGCACCACCAACAGATCGTCGGCCCAAGCCACACTGTCGAGGCAAGCGGCGATGTCTTGCTCATTGTTGGCCGCCAACACCGCCGCGGTGATGGTGCTCATGCGCACCACTCGAGCACTTGACGGTAGGCATCGAGACGCGGTGCGGCCTCGCGGGCCGAAAGCGTACCCTGCGCCACCTCACGCTCGGTGGCGCGGCGCAGCGAATGCATACCTGCGGCAATGATCCGCCGCGCCAGCCACCTATAGACGCGCGAGTAATAGCGGTCGAACAGCAGCAACCGGCTGCGCCAGAGGGCGAGAAACATCTGCTCGCGAAACTGGCGCGTGCTTTGGCCCGCATAGTGCGTGATGCGCGCCGCGGGCACGAGATAGATCGCCCAACCCGCGCGGCGCACACGCAGGCAATAGTCTATCTCTTCGCAGTACATGAAATAGCTCTCGTCTAGCAGGCCTACGTCGGCGAGGGTCTCGTGGCGGATCAACATGGCCGCACCCAACGGGTGGTCGATCGGGAAAGGCTCTCCGCGGTCATAGCGACGCCGCGGATAGCGGCCGTTGAGGGGCGAGTCGAGCAAGCGATGATGCAGGGGCCAAAAGTCCAGGAACAGCATGAGTAACGTAGGAAAATGAAACGCCCCGTGCTGAAAGCTGCCGTCGGCATAGGCGAGCTGTGCCCCCGCGAGGCCCACCTGGGGGTGCTTTTGCATAAAGCTCACCAGCTGGCCAAGCGCGTCTGGAGCGAGCACGGTGTCTGGGTTGAGCACCAACACATAGCGCGGTGCTTGTTCGGCGATCATGAGTTGGCGCAGAGCCTCGTTGGCGCCCGCGGCATAGCCGCGATTGTCTGCCAGTGCGCACAACGTGGCTTGGGGAAACTCGGTCGCCACCATCGCCGCGCTCCCATCGGCAGAGGCGTTGTCGACCACCCAGACTTGGCCCTCGAGGCCGCTGTGGCGCAACGCGGCATACACCGATTGCAGACACGCGCGGGTCAGTTCATGGACATTGTAGCTGACGATGACGATGGCCAGGTCCATCAGAAACCGATCGAGATGACCGTCGGCTCGACCTGATCCTGCACCACCCGGACAGCCTCATGCAAGAGGCCGATCCAGTAGTGCGGCTCGGTGGAGAAAGGCTTGTCGATGATCTGCAGGTGGCCGGTCACGGTGACAGCCTGGCCAGGCATGAGGTACTTTTGTGGGCCAGAGCTGGTCTCGATGGTGGTCAATTCCTCATCCATGCCGAGCTGCCAGCGGAAGGGATACGCACGCCCCGAGCTATTCCCCTCATAATCCAAGCCAACGCGAAAGACGCCGGGCTGCTCATACTCGCCCAGCGTGTTAAAGTTCTCGGACGTGGTATAGGTGGTGCCCGGCTCCGGCCCGCTGGTGCGCACCGGCACAGGCCCAATGTTCTTGACCGTGCAGGTAAAGGTCAACGTGCCGCCCAGGGGCAGAGTGGTCGGCTCGAACTTGGCCGCGCGGTTGACGATCTCGACCTGGGGCACGCCGCCGCCGGTGATGGTCAGCTCTCCGGTCACCCGCGCGACATTGCCCACCGCATCTTCGGCCTCGACGACCACCGTGTAGGTGCCGTCGGGCGGGGGGGTGGCGCCCAAATCGACGCCGCCGTCATAGTCGTGCTCATGCGTGCCCACAGCGCCCATCTCGCGGATCGCATCTTCAGGAACGGCATACTTGTTGCCGTCTGCATCGAGCAGATAGACTTCTACACGGGTAGCCTCTTTGTTGAGGTTGTAGCCGATGGTCACCCGGTCAGAGATGCCGTCGCGGTTGGGCGTAAAACTAGCTGGCCAGATGCTGAGGCCCTGGATCTCGAGCGGCACCGGATCGCCATTCTCGATGGTGAGCGCTAGCTCTGCAGTATCGCGTCGCCCGTGTTCATCGACGGCCTCAAAGTAGAGGGTGTATTCGCCGTCGGGCAAGAGCCGATCGGCGATCACGCCGCCGAAATAGGCGGTGCGCTCGCCGCGCGATCGGCGTTGCTCCTCGCGGAATACGTGTCGCTCGCCTTGGGCGTCGATCACATAGATGCTGATAGTGGATTGACGCGTCAGGCGATAGGTGATCTCGGCGACATCGGATACGCCGTCGGCGTTGGGTGAGATGACCGCCGGGCGCACACTCACATCGGTGAGTAGGTCGCGACTGCCACAGCCTGCCAACAGACCCAAGCTGAGGATAACGAGTGCAATGAATAGGGCGCGTTTTGGCACGCGCAGCCTCC
Source organism: Anaerolineales bacterium (assembly GCA_039680625.1). Lineage (GTDB taxonomy): Bacteria > Chloroflexota > Anaerolineae > UBA1429 > UBA1429 > JAAYDS01. The sequence continues at coordinate 12,074 of JBDKSN010000068.1, forward strand.
TGGGAATGACTAGCATATTATACCAACAATCGATAGCAGCGAGTGTAGCTGGCGAGCGCCCGAGCGTCAACTTGGTGTGTTCCTCATGGGCGTTGTATCCTTTGCTGTCGCCGCCGCGCTGCCTACAATGCGGGATCAGACAGCCATCACCGAGGAGCCATGCTCACCTACGAACAAGCCCTGCGCATCGTCTTTCGGCATACTGACCTGGAGCTGGGCGACCGACCACCCTATGCCGAGCGCATCTGGCGGCTAGAGCGCATGAACGAGTTCCTCCATGCCCTGGGCGACCCTCAGCTCTGCTATCCGGCAGTGCACGTCGCCGGCACCAAGGGCAAGGGCTCGACCACGGCGATGATCGCCTCGATCCTGCAAACCGCTGGCCTGCGCACTGGCATGTATACGTCGCCGCATCTGCATTCGTTCCGTGAGCGCATCCAGCTCGATGGCGAGCTCATCCCCGAGGAGGCCATGGCTGGCCTGGTCGAGCGCATGGCGCCCGTGATCGCCGAACGCCCCGAAGTCACCGTGTTCGAGATCATCACTGCGCTGGCCATGCTCTATTATGCCGAGGCGGGCGTCGACTGGGCCGTATTCGAGGTGGGCTTGGGCGGGCGGCTCGACGCGACGAATGTGCTACACCCGCGCGTCTCTGTCATCACGTCGATCAGCCTCGACCACATGGCCGTCTTGGGGCCGACTGTGGGCCACATCGCCCGTGAGAAGGCCGGCATCATCAAGCCCGGCGTGCCGGTGATCTCGGCGCCGCAACAGGCCGAGGCATTGTCAGTGATCGCCGACATCGCCGCCGAGCGCGGTGCCCCGCTCACGCTGGGTGGGCGTGACTGGCAGTGGCGCAGCTTGGGCGACGCTGGGCATGAGATGAGGCTGTATCGCACCGGCAATGAGCAACAGCCCGAGTATCCCGCGCTGGCCGTGCCTCTGCGCGGCGAGCATCAGCTAGAGAACGCCACCAACGCCGCCTTGGCTATCGAGGCGCTGCGTGCGCAAGGCCTGGCGGTGTCGCGCGCCGAGGTTGCCGCCGGCATCGCCTCGGTGCGCTGGCCAGGCCGCTTTGAGGTGCTCCAGCATCAGCCCCCGTTTGTCGTCGACGGCGCTCATAACGTGGACTCGATGCAGAAACTGTTGCGCACGGTCGAGGCCGAGTTCCCCGAACAACGGCCGGTGGTGATCTTTGGCGCCGGCCGGGGCCACATTCCAACCGACTTGCTCGTGGTGCTGGCCGGTCACGTTGCGCGGCTGTATCTCGTCAAGGCGAATCACCCCAAAGCCGCCGAGGTTGCCGAACTATCCGCCTCAGCCCAAGCGCTGGGGATCGAGGCGATCGCTTGCGCCACGGTCGACGAGGGGGTAGAGCGCGCCCTGGCCTCGGCCCGGCCCGAGGAGGTCGTGCTGGCCACCGGCTCGCTGTTTGTGGTGGCCGAGGCACGCCGCGCCTGGTTGGCGCACAGTGGCTTGAGCCTGCCCCCTGGCGATCCGCCGGGTGTGTACTGAGCAGAGCAGCATGAGGGGGCAAGTCGGGCTTGCCCCCTCTCACTTGCGCGAGCTACAGGTTGACCGGAGGCAGCTTTTGCAGCGAAGCCTGGATCAGCTCCTCAGGATAGGCATAGTCCTCGAGACGGCCGCCGAGGTAGGCGTCATACGAACTCAGGTCGAGCAGGCCGTGGCCGCTCAGGCAAAAGACGATGACGCGCTCATCGCCCTTGGCTTTGGCATCCAGCGCCTCGTCGATGGCGACGCGGATGGCGTGCGCCGACTCGGGCGCGGGGATGATGCCCTCTGAGCGGGCGAACGTAAGCGCCGCCTCGAAAGTGGCCAGTTGCGGCACGGCGACGGCGTCGATCAGCCCAAGGTGATGCCCGAGTGCCAGGATGGGCGCCACACCGTGATAGCGCAAGCCACCGGCGTGGATCTTGGGCGGCACAAAGTCGTGGCCCAGCGTATCCATCTTGACGATCGGGGCCATCTTGGCCGTATCGCCATAGTCAAAGGCATAGACTCCCTTAGTCATCGAGGGGCAGGACATCGGCTCCACGCCCACCAGGCGCGTCTTGGCGCCGTCGCGCAGGTTGTTGCGCAAGAAGGGCAGGGCGATGCCGCCAAAGTTCGAGCCACCACCCACGCAACCCACTACGACATCGGCGTCCACGCCGGCCTTGTCGAGCTGCATCAGGGTCTCTTCCCCAATGACGGTCTGATGCATCAAGACGTGGTTGAGCACACTGCCCAGCGAATAGTGCGTGTCTTCGTTCTGGATGGCAACTTCGCAGGCCTCGCTGATCGCCATGCCCAGCGTGCCCGGGCAATCGGGATCTTGTGCGAGGATGGCGCGACCCGCGGCCGTCTCGTTGCTGGGGCTGGGCGTCACTGAGGCACCAAAGAGCTGCATCACCGAGCGACGATAGGGCTTCTGCTCATAGCTGACCTTGACCATGTACACCTTGCAGGCGATGTCGAAAAAGTTGCAGGCCATGGCCAACGCGGCGCCCCACTGACCGGCGCCCGTCTCGGTGGTGAGCTTGTTCGTGCCTTCGATCTTGTTGTAGAACGCCTGGGGCACGGCCGTGTTCGGTTTGTGGCTGCCCACCGGGCTGACGCCCTCGTACTTGTAAAAGATCTTGGCGGGCGTGCCCAGCGCCTTTTCTAGGCGCACGGCACGGATCAGCGGGGTAGGCCTCCAGAGAGCATAGACGTCCCGCACCTCTTTGGGGATGTCGATATAGCGTTCATGGCTCATCTCTTGGCGCAGAATCTCCATCGGAAAGAGCGGCGCCATGTCCTCGGGGCTGGCTGGCTGCATCGTCACCGGGTGTAGGGTCGGCGGTAGCGGCTCGGGCAAGTCCGCCTGGATGTTGTACCACTGCTTGGGGATATCGTTCTGGCTGAGATTGAATTGCGTCTCCATGATCCTTCTACTCCTTGTACTCGTTGTCTGTCTTTCGAGAGAAGAGCCGAGCCGTAGCGCAGGCCTCCTTTCGCGTGGCCGCCACGCCGGAAACAAAAACAGGCCCTCATCCCTAAAGGGACGAGGGCCTGTTGCTCCCGTGGTGCCACCCTACTTAGCCTGGCCCTAGAACGAAACAACCCCACCGTGATGGCGGGGGTGTCTACAAGCCAGCCTCACTCCGCAGGTACGGGCCCTTGGGACTCTTGCCCAATGCCGATACCCTCTGCCCTGATAACGGTGGCGACTCCGTTGCCCCCTACTTGCCGTTGCTTTCGGTGGCACAGCTCCCGGGCCCATTCACCATCTGCGCTGATACCGGGTTCACACCTACTCCC
>JBDKSN010000069.1:0-11471 GCA_039680625.1 Anaerolineales bacterium
CCACACTGAGGACATCTTTGAGACCCTGGAACCTACCCTGTCTCGCTGAAAGGAGGAGGCTATCCCAGTAACATTTTCATTTGAACGTCAGCCGCCCTTCGGTAACATTTTCATTTGAGTTGACACAGGGCCGGTTGCGGTCCACTTGGGCCAGCAGTATGATGCCGCCAGCAAACCGAGGAGCAAGTGCATGTCAACACAGGGCCTGCCGGTAGTGCGGATTCGCGATGTTCAGACGATCCTCACCGCGCCCAATGGCATCCGGCTGGTGGTCGTCAAGGTGCTGACCGATCAGCCCGGGCTATACGGCCTGGGTTGCGCGACGTTCACCCAACGGCCACTGGCGGTTGCGGCCGCGATCGATGAGTATCTAAAGCCATTCGCCGTTGGGCGCGACGTGTCGCGTATCGAAGACCTGTACCAGGCCGCGTATCTGAGCTCGTATTGGCGCAGTGGTCCGGTGTTGAACAACGCCCTGAGCGGGCTGGACGAGGCCTTGTGGGATATCAAGGGCAAGATGGCGGGGATGCCAGTGTATCAGCTGCTCGGCGGCAAGTGCCGCGAGGCGGTGCCCGTCTATGTGCACGCCTCGGGCAATAGTTTTGACGACGTGGCCGAACGGGCGCAGGCATTCATCGAGCAGGGCTTTCGCTATGTGCGCTGCCAGGTGGCCATCGAGGGCATGAGCACCTATGGCAGCCACGGCGCTGGGCGGGGCATATCTGCGCTCGACCCGGCGCAGACGCGCACTTGGGAGGCCAGCGCATATGTCCGCACTGTGCCCAAGCTGTTCGAGTATCTGCGGGTCAAGTTGGGCGATGATGTGGAGCTGTTACACGATGTGCACGAGCGCGTGCCACCCATCTTGGGGGTGTGGCTGGCCAAGGCACTCGAGCCCTATCGGCTCTTTTTCCTAGAGGACCTGTTCGCGCCCGAAGACATTGGCTATTTCAGCCAGGTGCGTCAGCAGTGTGCCACGCCTTTGGCGATGGGCGAGCTATTCGTCAACCAGGCCGAGTATGTTCCCTTGATCCAGCAACGCCTCATTGATTTTATCCGCGTGCACATCTCGGACATTGGTGGCTTTAGTATGGCGCGCAAGCTCGCGGCGTTTGGCGAGTTCATGGGCGTGCGCACGGCCTTTCACGGGCCGGGCGATGTCTCGCCCGTGGGGCATGCGGCCAATATGCATCTCGATCTGGCCGTGCCCAACTTTGGGATTCAAGAGCTGGCTCTGTTCGCAGAGGAGACGCGCGCCGTCTTCCCTGGCACGCCCGAGGTGCATGACGGCTGCATGTGGCCCAATGCGAATGCGGGCTGGGGCGTGGATGTGGATGAAAAGCTCGCGGCCGAGTTCCCCTTCCCCGAAGACCGCTATCATGGCGCGTGGCCCGAGGTACGCGCCTGGGATGGCACCGTCATTCGGCCCTGACCAGCACATAAGCCAAAACGAGGCCCGGGCACGGCTCGGGCCTCTGGCGAGCAGGTGCGGGGCCTAGTCGCTCACCTCGACGATGCGCCCCGTGGCGGCAGACTCGACAATGGCGCAGACCACTTGCGTCTGACGCCAGCCATCGATGTGCGTCGGCAGCGGACCATGGCCCTTCCACGAGGTGGGCGTGAGCGTGTTCTGCAAGATGGCGTCGATGAACGCCCGACACAGGGCCATGGTTTCGCCATAGCCCGAGCCGAGGAACTCGAGTGAGCACACATCAGACGAGCCGCCGGCGGCTAATGTGGCAGTGGCGGGTTCGGGCCGATGGACGATCGCTCGCGTCTGCACACCGCGCTCGGCGAGGTTCTCGCGGTGGCGCAGCAACTCATCCGTTGTCACCTTGGCTGAGAGGTTCGCTCGCCAGCCGGGGGCCGTGCCAAAGCCCCCGCGCTTGTTATAGATCAGGGTGCCCTCACTGCCTGAGAAAGCCATGTAGAACTCGACCAACTCGTCGATGTGCTTGATCCACTCGGCTTTGACGCGGAACTTGGCTCCCGAGTCGAAGGTGAGGAAGGCATCGTACACATCGGGCGTGACGCCCAGCACCTTTTGCTGGGCGATTGCATACACCTCAGAGACGCGCGCCGGCGCCAGATACCAGTGCAGCAGATCGACGACATGGCTGAGCAAAAAGTGCGCGGTTGACGAGCCAGCGGCCCAGTCTCGGGAGCGGCCACCCCACATCTGCGTGGGCACCGAGATGTTGTCGTCGAGGCGTGCCTCGCCATAGACCGTCTCGCCGAGCAAGCCTTGCTGCAGCACATAGCCGGTGGCGATGTCGAGGGTGGCGGCGCGGTTGGCATAGTCGACGAACAGGCGTGTGCCGTGGCGCTCGACAGCGTCGACCAGCCGCCGAGCGTCCTCGATCGTCGTCGCCAATGGTTTTTCCTCAATGATATTGGGGATGCCCGCCTCGATCGCCTGTAGGCAGGGCTCTAGATGGAGAGGATCGGGCGTGGCCACCACGACCAGGTCGAGACATTGGGTGGCCATCTCTGCGAGCGAGACGAAGGCGGAGGCTCCTAGTGGGCCGGCCACCCGCTCGGCGACGTCTGTGCGCACGTCGGCGACGCCCACGAGCTGCACCTCTGGCTGGGCCGCCAAGAAGGCTGCGTGCTGACTACCCAGGATGCCCGCGCCAACAACTCCTGCTCGTATCGCCATGCTGATCTCCTTTCCCGCTCGGTACAGGGTCATTCTAGCGGGCACATCGTCCCCGTCAAGGGCAGGGGCCAGGTAGTTGCCCAACAGCGTCAAGCGGTGTATCATACAGCCTTACGGAATCGCCTATGGAGACTTGGCGCATGAAGGCGATCTTGCATGGCACCTGGGTGCCCGATGTCACACCAAACGGCCAACCCTATTTCTTTGTGTGGGCTGAGCGTGTGGCGCGGACCAGCATCGAGCCACCTCGCTCACGTGTGGCGCGGCACCCCTTTGCGGCGACCACGATCGAAATCGCCGATGCTCTAGAGCAGTGGCTGCCGGGCAGAGAGTGGCGGTCGGCGCGTCGCTTGACTCGTGTGGCCTTGTTGCCGTCATCGTCGGTTGCTCCCCTGGTCCCTGGCTGGTTGATCTCGCTCGACACTCAGGAGACAACGACGGGCCAGCTGCGGCCGTGGCGCATCGAAGGGTTGGGCGTCCCCACTCAGGATCTCATCGAGCTACTCGTGGGCCTGCCCCAGATCAATCACCGCGACGAGGCTACGCATCGCCTTGGCGTCGATCTGCGGTATTGGGCGCTGGTCGCCAAGTTTGTGCTCGAACTACTGGCCCGTCAGCGTTATCTCCCGGGCATCGAGTTGGTCGATGGGGTGGCTCAAGCAGTATGGCTGCCGAACCTCGATGACCCGCACGATGCAGAGCGTTTCGATCTGCTAGTTGCTGGTATGCCGCCGGCCTGTCGGGCCACCATTCAGGAGCGCGATCTCGATCGAGGGGCTGGGCGCAACGGCCAACCCGCTGGGCAACTACTCTATAGCTTTCTGCGCACCTTGGTGGATCAAACCGTGCGCAGTTGGGGCACGCCAGAGGCCGAGCGCATCAGGAAGGAAGTACGGCCCGCGAGCAGCGATACGAGCGGAGACCTTTCGCGTGCGTGGTGGCGGGGTCTGGTAGGCGAGTCGAAAGAGATTCGCCTGCCTCAGCGGCGCACTCCTGAGCTCAATCGCTTCTACCAGGCGTGGAAGAGCTGGACGGTGCATAGCGCCACCCAAGACAGCTCCTCTTTCCGAATCTGTTTCCGCCTGGAGCCCCCCGACCTCGATACAGGCGCCCAGTATTGGCGTCTGTCTTATTTCCTGCAGGCGAACGACGACCCTAGCTTGCTGGTGCCCGCGTGGGAGGTGTGGCGCGAGCGTGGTGATGCGCTCAGCTACCTGAATCGCCGCTTTGACAACCCGCAAGAGAAGCTGCTCGAGGGGCTGGGGGTGGCTGCTGACCTCTGCCCGGCCATCAGGCGCAGTCTGCGTGATGAGGCACCCGAGTCCACGACGCTGACCGATCAAGAGGCGTTCAGCTTCTTGCGGGAGATCGGCCGGTTGCTGGAGGGTTCGGGCTTTGGCGTGTTGGTGCCCCCGTGGTGGAACCAGCAAGACACTCGTTTGCGCGTCAAGGCGCGCATCGGAGGTATCGTCGAGAGTGGCGGCGATGGCATGCTCAGCATGGATTCGCTGGTCAACTATGACTGGCAGTTGGCCCTCGGCGACGAGACTCTGACCCATGAGGAGTTCGAGCGGCTAGCTGCCCTCAAGGCGCCGCTGGTGCAGGTGCGTGGCCGTTGGGTGCTGTTGCAGCCCGATCAGGTCGAGGCAGCAGTCACTTTTTGGCAGAAGCATCGTGAGCGCGAGCAGCTACGGCTTGGTCAGGCCCTCAACCTGGCCTTGGGGGCTACGGATGAACTGGACGGGCTCTCCGTCAGCGAGGTCGAGGTAGAGGGCGACTTTGGCCAGGTGCTCGATGCCCTGACCATGAAACACGAGCTCACGCTGCACCCTGCGCCGCAAGGCTTTGTCGGGCAGCTACGGCCCTACCAGACGGTGGGTTTCTCTTGGCTCGCGTTTCTACACGAGCATGGCTTTGGCGCTTGTCTGGCTGACGATATGGGCTTGGGCAAGACGATCCAGGCCATCGCCCTGCTGCTGCACGAAAAGGAGCAGGGCAAGAGCAACGGCCCCTCGCTGGTGGTGTGCCCCACTTCGCTCGTGGGCAACTGGCGCCGAGAGATTCAGCGTTTTGCGCCCGGGTTGCAGGTGATGGTGCATCATGGCACCAGGCGCGCTGAGGGAGATGCCTTTGTCGAGCAGAGCCAGGCCCATGACGTGGTGATCAGCACCTATGGCCTGGTTCGTCGTGACTTGGCGGACCTTACGCAGGTAGAGTGGACTCATGTCATCCTCGACGAAGCGCAGAACATCAAGAACCCGCTCACCAAACAGGCCCGCGCAGTGCGCCGGCTACGTTCGCATGGGCGCGTGGCGCTGACGGGCACGCCCATCGAGAATCGCCTTACCGAGCTGTGGTCGATCTTTAGCTTCTTGAACCCAGGCTATCTGGGTTCACGCGCCACTTTTCGTCGGATGTTCGTGCTGCCGATCGAGCGCTATCAGGATCAGGAGGCGACTGAGCGGCTCAGGCGGCTAGTGCGGCCGTTTGTACTGCGGCGCGTCAAGACGGACCCGCACGTGATCGCCGACCTGCCCGACAAGTTCGAGCACAAGGTGTATTGCAACCTCACCCGCGAACAGGTCACACTGTATGAGGCCGTGGTGCGAGATGCCCTCACCACCTTGCGCGAAGAGGGCGCGGAAACGCCGGCGATTCAGCGGCGTGGCATCGTGCTGGCGATGCTCACCCGGCTCAAGCAGATCTGCGACCACCCGGCGCTGTTCCTCAAAGATGGCTCAGAGCTCGGGCGGCGGTCGGGCAAGTACACGCGCCTCTGCGAGATGCTCGAAGAGATCCTCGAGCTAGACGAGCGGGCGTTAATCTTTAGCCAGTTCGCCGAGATGGGCAAGTTGCTGCAAGAAGATCTCGAGCGGAGGTTCGACCGGCAGGTGCTTTTCCTGCATGGTGGTACGCCGCAGCAGCAGCGCGAGCGCATGATCCATGCGTTTCAAGAAGACCCCCATGCGCCGAGTATCTTTGTGCTCTCGCTCAAGGCTGGGGGCACGGGCCTCAACCTGATGCGGGCGAACCACGTGTTTCACTATGATCGCTGGTGGAATCCGGCGGTAGAGAACCAGGCCACCGACCGCGCCTATCGCATTGGCCAGGACCGCGACGTGCAGGTGCACAAGTTCATCTCGTCGGGCACGCTCGAAGAGCGCATCGACGCCTTGATCGAGAGCAAGAGTGCCTTGGCCGAGAACGTCATCGGCGACGACAGCAGCTGGATCACCGAGCTCTCTACTGACGATCTGCGTGAACTGGTCGAGTTGCGCGAAGAGGCGCTCGAAGCGGAGGATGAGGCATGAGCGAGATGCCGCTGAACGGCAAGGGTGCCAAGAACTGGTGGGCAACCCACTGGATCCAGGCGCTCACCCAATGGTATGACCCCGAACGTCTGGCGCGCGGCACGAGCCTGGCGCGTCAAGGGCGAGTCGTCGAGATGACGGTGCAGGTAGGGCTGGCACGGGCGCGTGTTCAAGGCGCAGACGGCGTCGAGCACGAGGTGCGCATCGACGTGCGCACATTCACCGAGGAGCAGTGGCAACGCGTCATCACCGTGCTCGCTGGTCAGGCGATGTACACGGCGCAACTGCTCAACGGCGAGATGCCGCACGAGATCGACGGAGTCTTTCGCGCTGCGGGGGTGTCGCTCTTTCCGCGCTCGGCGACCGAGCTGGTCAGCGAGTGTTCGTGTGCCGACTGGGTACGCCCGTGTGTTCACATCGTGGCGGCTCTCCATCGACTAGGGGAGATGCTCGACGCCGACCCCTTTACCATGTTGGTGCTCCGCGGGCGATCGCGCGACCAGCTCATGGCCGAGCTGCGCGCTGAGCGGGCAGAACGGCTTGGCAACGGCGACGCTCTGGCCCGCCAGCGCGAGCCGCAGGATGAGCCATCACCGCTGGATACTGATCTCGATGCTTTTTGGCGGATGGGCGATGCCCTGCAGACGCTGCGGCTGCACATCGAGCGGCCAGACATCGAGCTGGAACTGGTGCGCATCCTCGGGGCGCCCGAGTTCAGCAATGATCCGCTCTTGCTCGATCAGCTCGAACGCGTGTACAAGCGGGTGACCGAGAAGGCGTTGCGCGTGGCCTATGCGGGCGAGCCCCAGGACGATCCCCTGGACAATGGACAGGGCAACGGCTTTTTGCCTATAGTGTCTGCAGAGAATGGGCAAGAGGAGGAATTGGTATGACCACACTCGGGGTTCTGGTCGGCAACCGGGGCTTTTTCCCCGCGCATCTCGCCGAGAGCGGGCGCGCAACGATTCTGCGCGTGTTGGCAGAAGAGGGCATCGAGGCAGTGGCCCTGACCCCTGACGACACTCCCCATGGTGCGGTAGTGACCTATGAGGACAGCATGCGTTGCGCTGCGCTGTGGAAGGCGCATCGTGAAGAGATCGATGGCCTCTTGGTGACGCTCCCGAACTTTGGCGAAGAGCGCGGCATTGCCGATGCCATCCGCCTGGCCGGGCTCAACGTGCCCGTGTTGATTCACGCCTTCCCCGACGAGCCGGGCAAGATGGACATCGCCAACCGCCGCGATAGCTTTTGCGGCAAGATGTCGGCCTGCAATAACCTGCGGCAATATGGCATCAAGTACAGCCTCACGAGGCTGCACACGGTCGATCCCGATGCCGACAGCTTTCGGCAGGACCTGAGGGATTTCGCTGGCGTCTGTCGCGTGGTCAAGGGGTTGCGTAATGCGCGTTTTGGCCAGCTCGGCGCACGGCCGGCAGCCTTTATCACGGTTCGCTATAGCGAAAAGCTGCTCGAACAGGCCGGCATCTCGATCGAGAGCATCGACCTGTCTGAGATCCTAGGACGGGCGAACAGGATGGCCGACAACGACGCGCCCGTGGTCGCCAAGCTGGCCGAAGTCAAGGGGTATCTCGGAGTGCAGGGCGTCCCGCCCGAGGCACTGCTCAAGATGGCCAAGTTCGCCGTGGCTTATGAGGACTGGATCGTGCAGACCAAGCTGGTGGGCACAGCAGTGCAATGCTGGACGGCGATGGAAGAGTTCTACGGCGTCGTACCCTGCACGGTGATGAGCATGCTCAGCAACAAGCTCATACCCAGTGCCTGCGAGACAGACATCGCCGGCCTGGTGGGCATGTACGCGATGATGCTGGCCTCGGGGCGCCCAAGCGCCTTGCTGGACTGGAACAACAACTATTGCGATGACCCTGACAAGGGCGTGGTCTTTCACTGCAGCAATCTGCCGCAGGAGGTGTTTGGAGGCGAGGGGGTGATGGACTATCAGGCGATCATCGCCGGCTCGGTGGGCAAAGAGAACACCTACGGCACCATCGTGGGCAAGATCAAGCCTACCCCCGTCACCTATTGCCGCGTGTCCACCGATGACGTGTCGGGCCGGATCCGCGCGTATGTAGGCGAGGGCGAGATCACCGACGATCCGGTCGACACCTTTGGCGGCTATGGCGTGATCCACGTGCCCGCCTTCCAAAAGCTCTTGCGTCATATCTGCGAGAACGGCTTTGAGCACCACGTGGCCATCAACCCGACGCGGGTGGCGGGCATCATCGACGAAGCCCTGGGCAACTACTTGGGGTGGGATGTGTACCATCACCAGGGCTAGGTCAAGGCTGATTGACGGATGAAAAAGAGCCCGCTTCATGTGAAGCGGGCTCTTTCTTTGACGGCTGACGATCAGCCGAACAGGCTAAAGTGGGCGACCAACGGAGCAAACACCGTGGCCACCAGAGACATGACTGTGATCAGCGTGTTGAGCGAGGGACCGGCGGTGTCTTTGAAGGGGTCGCCAACAGTGTCGCCCACTATGGCGGCCTTGTGGGCATCGCTGCCCTTGCCACCCAGAGCACCGTCTTCGATGTACTTTTTCGCGTTATCCCACAGACCACCGGCGTTGGCCATCAGCAGGGCAAAGATGATGCCCGTGACGATGGCGCACGCCAGGAAACCTCCTAGTGCGCTCGGACCAAACAGGATGCCGACGAGGAGCGGCGTGATCAGGGCCAACATGCCGGGCAAGATCAGCTCTTTGAGCGCACCTTGCGTAGCGATGTCGACGCATTTGGCCGAGTCCGGCGGGACCTTGTTCTCGAGAAGGCCGGGGATCTCGCGGAACTGCCGGCGAATCTCTTCAACCATCTTGAAGGCGTTGCGGCTCACCGAGAGCATAGTCAGGGCGGCGAACAGGGGGGGCATCATGCCGCCGATGAACACGCCGATCATGACCAGTGGTTCTTGCAGGTTGAGGTTCACCGCGCCACCCTGGATCCTGATCGTCTCGACATACGACGCGAACAAAGCCAGCACCGTCAGGGCGGCAGCGCCGATGGCAAAGCCCTTGGTGATGGCCTTGGCGGTGTTGCCCGCCGCATCGAGGTGGTCGCAGACACGGATCGTCTCCTCATCCAGCTGGCCGTACTCGGCGCAACCCTTGGCATTGTCGACGATGGGACCATAGGCGTCAGACGAAACGATCATGCCGGTGATCGAGAGCATACCTACGGCCGCGATCGACACACCATAGGTGCCCGGGAGGCCCGAGGCCTCGGCCAGGAACCAGGCCGCTACCATAGCCACGCAGATGCCGACGATCGACGGCACCATGCTGATCAGGCCGTAGGAAAAGCCGTCGAGGATCAGCAATGCCGGACCGGTCAGCGCAGCATGGGCGGTGCTTTGGACGGCCTTCTGATCGATGTCGGTGAAAAAGTCAGAGGTAAAGCCAATGACCACGCCCGCCAACAACCCAGCCAGGGTTGGCCAGAAGACGCCTTGCCAATGCTCCCCAAAGGGCAGCACCTTAGCCACTCCCAGCAAGAGGACAGCGAACACGATCGTGGTCGAGATAGTGCCGGTGTTCAGCGCACGGCCGGGATCTTGGCCCTCTTTGCGTCCTACCACAAAGAACATGCCGGCCAGCGAGGCGAACACGCCCGCCGCGCTCAGCAAGAGCGGGAAGATAACATAGGCTGTGGTATCGGCGATGCCATGCTGGCCCAGGGAAGCGCCCAGGATCATCACCGCTACGACCGAGGCTACGAACGAGTCGAGGATGTCGGCGCCCATGCCGGCGACGTCACCCACGTTGTCGCCCACGTTATCGGCGATCACGGCGGGGTTACGCGGGTCATCTTCGGCGAGGTTGAACTCGACCTTACCCACCAAGTCAGCGCCGATGTCCGCCGTCTTGGTGTAGATGCCGCCGCCAGCCTTGGCCAACAAGGCCAGTGTGCTGGCGCCGAATGAAAAGCCCAGCACGACGTGGGGATCGCCCCAGATCATGTAGATAATGGTCATGCCGAGCAGGGCAAAGCCCACCACTGAAAAGCCCATCACCGCGCCAGCGTAAAAGCCGACGGGCAGGGCCTTGGCCAGACCATCTCGGGCTGCCCATGCCACACGAGCATTGGCGCGCGTCGACACGTACATGCCCGAGTAGCCAGCAGCTACTGAGCAGGCCGAGCCAAAGAGAAAGGCCACGGCGACCTTCCAGCCGAGATCGGGCACCAGCAGGATGATGATCGTGAGGACAGCGGCAAGGATCCCCAGTGCCTGATACAAACGTCTGAGGTACGTGGCCGCGCCCTCCTGGATACGCTCGGAGAACCACGCCATCTTTTCGCTCCCGTTCTGCTGCTTCATCACCCAGCGGAACAGAAACAGAGCGAGGCCGATGGAGATGGCTCCCGAGACCAACGCGACGATCTCCCAAAGCATGTCAGCCTCCTAAGAACGATATGGATGCCACATGGGGCGAGCAGCCGCCCCTGAAAACCCCAGAGCCATGGGAACACGCCATCGTTGGATTGCCCGGCGCGCCAACGCCGGCGGCTGCTCCCACAAGCAGCCAGTTTAATATCATACGAGGCAAGCCGCATACTGTCAAAAGCTCTCATTCAGACTGTTGAAAAACTATCTCAAAGTGCTTGTCAGAGCGGACGAGGTTGGTAAACTGCAGGCAGTCCTGTTTGCTGGAGGGAGCTCATGGCAACACCGAGGTTTCAGAAGAGCGAGCTAGACTCCTTCTATGGCGATTATCTGTACCAGAACATCGTGCCCCAGGGCCATTTTCTGCGCCAGCTGCGCGAGCTGGTGCCCTGGCAACGGTTTACCTACCGGCTGCTCAAGTACTATCGGGGCAAAGGCCAGGTTGGGCGTCCCCCCATCGACCCGGCCATCGTGCTGAAGATGTTGCTGTTGAGCTATCTCTACAACCTCTCCGAGCGGCAGGTGGAAGAGCTCTGCAACTACTATCTGCCCGCCAAGTATTTCCTCGGCCTGGCCATCGACGCGCAGGCGCCCGACCACGCGACGCTGACGGTGTTCAAGGAGCGGATCCTGGAGAACGGCAAGCTGCGGGCGTACGAACGGATGTTGACCGAGATCATCCGGATCGCGCAAGAAGCGGGGATCGTCTTGGCCTCTGCAGCTGGTGGACAGCACGCACAGCATAGCGGCGGTGGATCTGGCCCAGGAGAGGCAACGGGAGGAAGAGGGTCGGGGGCCTCACGACCCGGATGCTCGCTGGGGCTGTAAAGGGACCTACACCGTTCACGACGAGGAGGGGCATCCGCAGCAGCGGAAGAAGAGTTTTTACGGTTACAAGTTCCATGCCAGCTTCAATGAGGGGGCACAGATGATCACCAGCCTGGAGGTATCGACGGGCAACCGGCCCGATGGGGGCTATCTTTGTTCCCTGATCCGAGCCGACCTGGAACAGGGGTTGCCGATCACCACCTGTGTAGCGGATCGGGGGTACGATGACATCGAGCACAAGTTTGCGGGAGCCAAGCTGTACCATGGGCTGAGGC
>JBDKSN010000070.1:0-7002 GCA_039680625.1 Anaerolineales bacterium
CATGCGCTTTGGGGGGTCGCTTTGCTGATCATCCTCGTCGCGGCCGCGCTCCGTTGGCGAAGGAGCGAGGCGCCAACCGCGCGCTGCGCCTGGGCCGCGACTGCGGTGCTGGCCAGCCTATCGCTCGTGGCGCTGGGTTGTCAGCTTGTCGGTACCGGGGCACTGTCGGCTCGCGTGTGGGCGATGTCTGGCAGCGGGCTAACTGTCTATCTCGCCCTGGCTGCCTCGAGGAACCGCCCCGGCGAGACGACGTGTGGGCGACGGCCCCTCGTCGTGCTACAGATCGCCGCACACCTCGTCGGCCTCACGCTCGTCATCGAGCAAGCGCCTGAACACTGGCCAGTGGTGCTGCTGGCCGCTTTTCTGCTGGTCAGCGCGAGCATAGGTGCGAGGCCCAAGCGGCTCTGTGGAGAGGTGCTCGCCCCGCTGTACCTGCTCTATGCCGCCACTTGGACGCAACTGGCGTTCCGTTGGCTGGGCGTCGATCTGACGCCATATGCAGCAGCGACGTTCCCCAACCCGCTCTCTGCCTGGCTACATCCCGAGGCGCCCCTCGTCGCCGCCGTCGGTTGGTGTTGGTTGCGCGCCATCGGCCAAAGCCACGGGCGATGGCGTACTGTGTTGCTTCTGGCTGTGCCATTCGCGTTGGCGAGCTGGTACTTGGCGACCGTGGCTCGCCATCTCACTACCGGCGTGACCGGCAGTGACCCCTACGGCTATGTGCAGATGGCGGTGGACTTGGTCGTGCACGGTTCTGTGCAACACCAGGTGCCGCTGGCCGAGCTCGCTACTCGCCTTGGCCTACCCACCTGGCCGACGGTGCCTGTGGGCTATAACCCACCTGTCGACGGCAGGGCAGTAGCGGTGTGGCCGCCGGCCTGGTCGGCCCTGTTGGCCGTAGCGGACTGGCTCGGCGGTGAGCGAGCGATGCTCTGGCTAGCCCCTCTGGCACACCTCGCGGCAGGAGTGGTTGGTGGCCTGTTGGGGGCTGAGCTTGCCCAGGGCTATGGGCGCCGCGCCCGATGCGTGCTCGGCAGCCTTACGGGCATGCTGTTGCTCACTTCGTATGAAGGGGTCACGCGCAGTCTGGTGCCCATGGCCGACGCCGCGGCCAGCCTTGGTGCGGCAGCGATGTTTCTGCTGCTGGCCAAGGCGTTGCGGCGTGACCAGTTAGGCTGGAGCCTGGCTGCAGGTGCGCTGTGGGGCGCCAGCTATGCCCTCCGCCACCCGCAGCTCGCGCTCGGGTTCGGCGGCCTTTGCCTACTGCTGGTTCCCGATCGTGGTTGGGGGCGGCGTGTGGCCCACTTGGGCCTGTTCGGGCTGGGCGCGCTTATTCTGGCGAGCCCGGATCTCGCCTTTCACGCCCATGCCTTAGGCTCGCCATGGCGCACCGAGTCTGGCGAGTGGTTCTTACTCTCACTCAGGAATGTGCCCGCCAACTGGCACGCCCTCTGGCAAGACGGTTGGTGGCGGCTCAACGAGTGGGGCTATCTGTGGCCGGTGATCCTGGCTGGGGTCGTGGTGACACTGCGGTCGCCGCGCAACCGTCTCGCTTACTTGGCTCTGTTGCTGGGCTATGGCAGTGGCTTACTGCTCAACCTTTGCTATGGCGCGCTACGCCTGCGCGACTTGACGCCGGTCTTTGCCTGGCTGGCCATTCTGGCAGCGCAGGGCGCTTGGGCCTTGGCAGAGCAGGCGAGGCAGCGCTGGCCGCGACATCTGCGGACGTTGTTGGCCGTCGCCCTCGCCCTGAGCCTGGGTGCGCGCAGCGCCGACACGCTACGCCTGCCAACCCAGACGCGGGTGTGGACTTTTGGTGCGATGACAAACGACGAGCGCGTTGGCCTCGAAAGCCTCAGCGCGCTCACCCCAAGCAATGCCGTCATCGCCACGGGCTTGAATGCCGGCGCTGTCCAGCTGTATGGCCACCGAGAGACTCTGCGCCCGGCGTCGTGGACGGCCGATGAGTGCCAACGGATGCTCACCGCCCTTCAGCAGGAACAGCGCCCGCTCTATGTGCTCGACGACGGACAGGAGATGGCCACCTGGGTTGCGCAGGGCCTGGTGCTCCTACAACAGGTGGCCATCCTCGACATCCCGCGCCTCGGGCTGGGTGGCCAACACGAAGCTGGCCCTGGTATTCTCTACTGCGTGGCGCCCTGAGTCTCCTCCACGATGGCACGCACCCGATCGCCCGAGATGCTCTCTTGCTCCTGGAGCTCAGTAGCGACCTGGTCCAGCGCCACCCGGTGCGTCGTCAACAGCTCAGTTGCCCTGTCCTGCGCCTCTTCGACCAGCCGACGGATTTCGGCGTCGATCTGGGCCTGCGTCTCGGGAGAGAGATTGCCACGCAGGGCGAGTTGGATATTGAGATAGTTGGGCCCCGCCCCCTCGGCATAGCGCACTGGGCCCAGCGCTTCGGTCATACCAAACTCGGTGACCATGCGTCGAGCCAGCTCGGTGGCGCGCTCCAGATCATTGGCCGCGCCGGTCGTGGCCTCGTGAAAGACCAACAGCTCGGCCGCGCGCCCGCCGAGCATCACGGCCAGCCGGTCGCGAAGCTCGGCCTCGCTCATCAGGTATTGATCCTCTTCAGGCATCTGCATGGTGTAGCCGAGTGCCCCTTTGGCCGTGGGGATGATGCTCACTTTGTGCACTTGCTCAGCAGTGGGCAGCAGCGCGGCCACGAGCGCGTGCCCTGACTCGTGATAGGCCACCTTGCGGCGCACCTCGCCGCGCAAGGGCATCTTCTTTTGCAGGCCCGCGACCACGCGCTCGATGGCGAGGTCGAAGTCGTTCATGTTGACGCTATCGGCATTACGCCGCACCGCCAGCAAAGCCGCCTCGTTGACGATGTTGGCGAGGTCAGCGCCGGAAAAGCCCGGCGTGATCTTGGCCAAGCGAGCCAGATCAACGTCAGGAGCGAGGGGCACCTTGCGCGTATGAATACGGAGGATTTGCAGACGGCCTTCCTCAGTAGGTAAGGTCACTTGGATCTGACGGTCAAAGCGACCTGGCCGCAGCAAGGCTGGGTCGAGCACTTCGGGCCGGTTGCTGGCCGCCATGATGACCACGCCCACATTCGACTCAAAGCCATCCATCTCTGAGAGCAGCTGGTTCAGCGTTTGCTCGCGTTCGTCATTCGTAGTGATAGCGCCGGGACCGGAGCGAGACTGCCCGATGGCGTCGATCTCGTCGATAAAGACGATGCAGGGCGCTTTGGCCTTGGCCTGTTGAAATAGGTCACGGACGCGCGCCGCGCCCACGCCTACGAACATCTCGACGAAATCCGAGCCGCTGATCGAAAAGAACGGCACCCCCGCCTCGCCTGCGGTCGCACGAGCGAGCAGCGTCTTGCCGGTGCCCGGAGGCCCAACCAGCAGCACGCCTTTGGGCAGCTTGGCGCCGAGGCGTGTGAACTTGGCCGGATCCTTGAGAAACTCGATGATCTCGCGCAGCTCGACCTGCACCTCGTCGGCGCCGCCAACATCGGCGAACTTGACCCCGGTCATCTCCCCGGCGATCTCTTTCGCCCTGCTCCGGCCAAAGTTCATCACCCCGCCGGGGACACCTGCTCCGCCCATGTGCCGGAAGAGCAGCATGCCGATGAGCAGCATGGGCAAGAAGGGGATGATAAAGCCCAATATGCCGGTCAGTGTGCTATTGGCCGGCGGCATGGCACTAAAAGTGACCCCTGCCGCCACCAGGTCACCCACCAAGTCAGGGTCCTCAATGCGCACTACATTGAACATCTGCCCGTCAGGCTCGTTGGCGCGGGTATAGTAGATGCGCTCGCTTTCGAGGACGACCTCCTTGATGTTGCCCTCCGCCAGATCCTGGCGGAACTGGCTGTAGGGCACCTCTTGCTGCTGGCGAACGAGAGGGATGAACAGCAGGCTCTGAAAGAGCCAGGCGACAAGAAGTGCTAACAACAAATACCCTATCGAAAAACCATAGCGACGACGGTCATTCTGTTTCATGGCACCTCCTTATGGACGGTGATCTCGCGTGACGCGACTGCTGTTCGGACGCCAGCGCCCGCACAGTCCGGGATTCCGGATGCGTTGCCAGGCTCTAGTCCGAATCTAGAGTCCCGAATGGGCCCACCAGGAACCACGTGCTCTGGCCTTTCCGCGCTCGAACACAGTCCAGGCCGCGCGGAAACTCGCCCTGTCGCGATGAACGATAGCGATTCGACTCACAGGATCGGCGAACCGTGGTCTCGAACGCACACGGCCGGGTGGCATCGGCCCACTCATTCACCGCCCATCGACGGTGTTGGTTCACCAGTAATACTATTGTGGCATGGAGGTCGGCTGTCAGCAAATGCTGCTGGTTGCAGGCGCCCTGACCCATGAGGTGTACTCGCCTGGTGACGCATACCCGCCACTGGCGACAAAGCCTTGGCTCGGCCTCGGCGCCATGATATACTATCCCAAAGAAGGCAGAAGGGGTGCGGTGAAAACTCAAGGCAAGCATACGCCCTATTTCGAGCTGGTGGATGCTCAGGCACAGGCGGGCTGTCCGATCTGTCGGCTGGTTTACAAGGCCTGTGATCGCTTTCTAGACGCCATCCTATATGAAGCCACACTGGACCCCAAGGTGCGCCTCGAACTCAAACACTCGCACGGCTTTTGCCCCGAGCACGTTGAGATGATGCGCGCCAAGCCAGGTCGGGCTTTGGGCGTCGCCCTGATCTATCGCGATGCCCTGCGTATGCTCACCGAAGCGCTAGACGCCGCTCCACGCCAGCCGTCCTCTCTGCGTGAACGCCTGGGCGCGCGCACCAAGGGCCGCGATGTCCGTGCTCTGGAGCCCGATCAACCCTGTCCGGCGTGTAAGATCAAGGAAAGCGCCGCTGCAGATTACATCAGTCTGCTGCTCGACCATCTCGACGATGAGACGCTCTACGCCGCGTATGCTGCCGGTGATGGGCTGTGTTTGCCGCATCTGCGCCAGGCCGTGGCCCGCGTGAAAGAGCCAGAGACGCTGCGTCGCCTGGTTGAGCCCCAGGTCGAACGATATAAGGCGATGTTGATCGATCTGGACGAGTACATTCGCAAGCGCGATCATCGCTTTCGGAATGAGCCAATGGGTCCCGAGGGCGATGTCTGGTTGCGCGTGATGAATGCCATCACGGGTGGCGCTGGTCTGGGCATGAGTGCCAAGCACGGGGGGCGACACTCCAAGGATGTCGGCAGCGGGGTTGGCGAATTGTAGAGGCCACCCAGGGTGAGGGGAGAGCAATATGCTGGACATAGAGCGCCAGGCGTCGTTCTATCTGGGCAAACAATATGACCTCGAGAAGGGACAGGTTATCGACGACGCGCCCGTGATGTACGATGCGCGGGACTTGACGACCCACGCGGTCTGCATTGGCATGACGGGTTCGGGCAAGACGGGCCTAGGCGTGACTATGCTCGAAGAGGCGGCGCTCGATGGCATCCCCTCGATCGTCATCGATCCCAAGGGCGACCTGACCAACTTGTTGCTCACCTTCCCCGACCAAAGGCCGCAGGATTTCGAGCCTTGGGTGAACGCCGATGACGCGCGCCGCAAAGGCCAGACCACCGCCGAGTTCGCCGCCGCCACTGCTGAACAGTGGCGCCAAGGTATCGCGGCGTGGGGGCAGGATGGCGAACGGATCCGCCGCCTCAAAGACGCGGCCGAATTCGTCATCTATACCCCCGGCAGCGACGCGGGTGTGCCCGTCAGCGTGCTCCAGACGTTTGCGGCACCCGATCTGTCGTGGGAGGAAGACGGCGAGACGCTACAAGAGCTGATCGCCGGTACGGTCTCTGGTCTGCTGGGCCTCGTAGGGATCGAGGCCGATCCTGTGCAAAGCCGTGAACACATCCTCCTCTCGAACATCTTTGAACATGCCTGGCGGCAGAACCAGGATCTCGACATCGCCACGCTGATCGGGCAGATCCAGGCGCCACCCATGTCCAAGATGGGCGTGTTCGATATGGACACGTTCTATCCACCTCAAGAGCGCTTTGCGCTGGCCATGGCGCTGAACCGCCTGGTGGCAGCGCCCTCTTTCCAGAGCTGGATCTCGGGTATGCCGCTGGACATCGCTCAGATCATCCATACGCCTGAGGGCAAGCCGCGCGTGGCGATCTTCTATATTGCGCACCTGGCCGACGCCGAGCGCATGTTCTTTGTCACGCTGTTGCTGCAACAGGTCATCGCCTGGATGCGCCGGCTCTCGGGCACCACGTCGCTGCGCTGCCTGGTCTATTTCGATGAACTCTTTGGCTATTTTCCGCCCTATCCGCTCAACCCGCCCTCCAAGCAGCCCTTGCTCACCCTGCTCAAGATGGCACGTGCCTTTGGTGTCGGCATGATGCTCGCCACGCAGAACCCCGTTGACCTGGACTATAAGGGCCTCACCAACGCTGGCACCTGGTTTGTGGGTAAACTGCAGACGGATCGCGACAAGGCGCGCGTGCTCGAGGGCATGTCGGGTGTGGTTGCGGAAGCGGGCACGTTGCTTGACCCACGTTACCTCGATCGGCTCATCTCTTCTCTCAGCTCGCGCGTGTTCATCTTGCACAACGTCAATGCCCGACAGCCTATCCTCTATAGCACACGCTGGGCGCTCTCGTATCTGCGAGGCCCCTTGACGCGCACACAGGTGCGGGATCTGATGCGCGACTACAAAGCGCGACTAGAAGCGCCCGCTGAGCAAGGCAGTGCTCGCGCACCTGTCGCCGCTAGCGCAACAGTTGCTAGGCAGACGGCCCCCTCACCGTCGGTGGTGAGTGCACCGGTAGAGTATACGCCGGTACAGCCCATGGTGAATGCGCGGGTCGCCCAGTATTTCCTGCCCGTTCAAGTCTCCGAGCAGAGTGCGCTACAGCGCTTTGTCGAGGGGTATGGCGGCCGACCTCTGGTCAAGGGCACGGCCCTCGTCTATGAGCCTCATTTCTGTGCGCTGGCCACCGTGCTCTACAGCGACACCCGGCGCACCCAGATGCAACAAGAGGAGTTGGCCTT
>JBDKSN010000071.1:0-7358 GCA_039680625.1 Anaerolineales bacterium
GGGTCAAAGTGGATCACGCGCTTGTTGCCCGTATCGGCCACCCATAGGGTGCCGTCGTCAGCGCAGACGATGGCGCGCGGGCCATAGAGCAGCGAGTCTGGCCCCTGCGGGTTGGCGGCCTCGCCGAACTGGCCCCACTCGCGCAGATAGGTGCCCTTTGCGTCGAACACCTGGATGCGGTGGTTCCACGTATCGGCGACATAGACCTCGCCATTGGCACCCACGGCCACGCCCCACGGCTCTTGGAACTGCCCAGGCTCCCCGCCCTGATAGCCCCATTGCCGCACAAACTGGCCCTGGGCGTCGAACACCTGGATGCGGTGATGCTGGCTATCGGCGACATAGAGCTGGCCGGCGCTGTCGAGGGCCAGGCCCTTGGGCGCCAGCAACTGTCCAGGCCCCTCGCCGGGGCCGCCGATCACGGCGCTGGCCTCGCGCGAGACCCACTTTTCGGCATAGTCGTCGCCGGGCTGCGGCTCTAGCGCCGAGAGAGACTCGGGGCCATAGTCCCACACTTCCTTGGCGATGTCGCGCTGCACATAGAGGATGAAATTGTGCACATAGGGCCAGTCTTCGAGGTTCTGCTCATAGTCGCGGAACCAGACGACGCGCCAGATCGCCTTGCGCTGCTTGGGGTCGCGCAGCTTGGCCCACAGGCTCTCGTTCTGCCAGCTCATGTACCAGTCCTGATTGGGCCACCAGATCAGGCGATACTCGCGGCGAAAGTAGCGGTTGCCCAGGAAGGGCTTGACGGCCGCCTCGTTGCCCGGGCCAACGATGACCACGTCGGCGTCAAAGGGCTGGTTGGGCGACTGGCCATAGAACACGGCCTGGTCAAAGTTGCGAAAATACCAGACCCATGGCCAGCTCGATTCGTCATCATAGGCCACCTTGAGGTGCAGCCCGCCGGTGAGGCGATACGAGAGATCGCGCAGCTCTTGGTTGACGATGGCCACGTCGGGCGCGGCCTGCGCATAGACCAAGAACTCGCTGGCCAGTGCAGCGTTGGTAAAGGTGGCCATCCAGGCAAAGCGCACGGTCACGGCCATGAGCACCATCACCGCCGCTGTGCCCACCATCTGCCCCACCTGGCGGCCCGTCAGCCGCTTGGCCACGGTGTGGATTAGCCCGGCCAGGGCCAGCGCCGCCACGAGCGCGCCAAACCAGGCGCCCGTCTGCCCCAGCTCGGCCAGGCTAGTGCCCCGCGTGGGCCGCTTGGTGGCCAGCTGCACCAGCACCAGGCCAAACGCCGGTAGCAACGCCAGCAACCAAAGGCCATGGGCGCGCTTGATCGCCCTCCAGTCTCGAGGCAGCAGCTCGGCCAATGCCCAACCAGCAAAGAGCTGCAGGGGCACGGCCAGGTGCAGCATCAGCCAGGGCATCTTCTCGCCCGCCCAGGAGTAGAGCACAAGAGCCGCCACCGACCAGTAGAGCAGCAGGGGCAAGAGAGGCACGGCTGCGGGAGCCGTGGCAGACTCTGCACCCGACTGACCAGCTGGCTGGGCGGCCGACTCGGCGACCACGGCGGGGGCCTCTGCGCCGTATACCGCCACTGCATTCGGCGACGCGGCGCGAGCAGACGACCGTCCGCGCCAGGAGCGGATGGCCAGCCAGATGGCGCCACCGATGCCCAACAAGATCGGCAGAAACTCGTAGAGTGGGAACAGCGCGAGGTAATAGTACCAGGGCTGCCCGCCGCGCTTGACGCCCTGTTGCGACAGCCAATAGCCCAGCTGGCCCACCACGCCCGTGGCGATGCCCTGGCCGTTGGTGAACAGCGTGGTGAACAGCGTCAGGATGATCACCCAAAAGATGGCCGCGCTGACCGCCCACCACCGCCGACCCCACCAGACGCCAATGACCGTGCCGAGCAACAGCAGGGCCAATGTGACGCCGCCCGACAGCATCAGCGCCTGGCTGCTCTGATAGTCCACCGGATCGCCCCCCAACAGCTTGATGGGGAAAGCGGCGGCGAACGGCAGCAACAGCGTCACCATCAGGATCATCAAGTCGACGACGGGATAGTGCAGCCAGCCGTTGGCGCTCTTGGGCTTGACCTGCTGCAAATAGTACAGGAACAGGAACGTGCCAAAGATGGCATAGGTGATAAAGGTAGTCTCTTTGGCCGTGAGGCCGAGCGCCAGGGCCGCCGCAAACAGGTAGAGGTGCTTGACCTGCGGCCGTTCGAGATAGCGCATCATGGCGATGAGCATCAAGAGGTTGAACACGATCGCGTTTTGGTCGTGGCGCAGGTAGCGCGAGCGGCACATCACCACGGGCGAGATCGCCATGAGCAGCGTGGCCATCAACACGCCGCGCTTGCCCAGCCACCGCTGCAGGCAGAGCGGCAACAGCACCAGCACGATGCTCGACAGTGCCGGGCTCAGCCTCCCCACATAGTCAGTGTCGCCAAACAGGCCGAACAACAGCCCGGTAAAGTGATAGAGAAACGGCCCGTGATACACGGGGTCATGCCGATAGCCCTGGCCCATGATGAGCTGCCACGACTCCCAAGCATGGATGCTCTCGTCATGGTCATAGGGCCGCGAGCCCAGGTCCCACAGCCTGGTGAACAGGATGAACACGAGGATGGCCGCATAGACCAGGTGCCAGCCAGTGATTCGGCCCCAGACCGGCCGGTCGAGCCAGGATGATGTGTCTTGCGATGCTCTCGTTTGCTCCACGCACGTGCCTCTATCGGTTATTGTTCCAAGCGAAACCAGAGCGCCAGCTCGCTCGTCTCTTCCCACCCCACAGGCCGGCGCAGCAGCAGCCAGCCCAATCGCTCAGAGAGGGGCAGGTCTTGGCCAGACCAGGTTTTGCGCCAGGCCAGGCGTTGGCCCACATAGCCCGTTGGGGGCACCTCGCCAGCGCCGGGCGCCACCAACAGCGCCTGCGCCGTGGCCCAATTGTCGGGCGTCATCGCCGTAGCATCGTGCATCTCGCGCAGATACCAGCGCGCCTCGAGGTCCACCCCCGTGGCCCACACGATGTCGAGCGTGCGCTCGTCGCCCGCGGCATAGAGCGAGCTCGAGGTGAGCAGCGTGCGCATCTGCTGTGGCGAGATCACCACGGGGTCATACACCAGCGGCTCGCGCGGATCGCGCGCCGTCTCATAGCCCACCGCCACCGCCGTGCGCACCGTAGCGGCGCCAAGCATGGCCAACAACAGGGCCAGCCCCGCCGAGAGCGCTGCCTGGCGACCCTCGGCCAGCCAATACCCGAGCCACAATGCCACGACGACCAGTGTAGCGCCAGCCGCCAGCCAGCCAAAGGGCGCCTGGCCGCTGAAGGTGAACATCAGGCCGTTGATGAGGCCAAAGGCGAATAGCAACGCCAGGCACACAGCAGCGATCATGGCGTTCGTGCCGCGGCCCGCGCGCAGGGCGCGCCAGAGGGGTTCGACACCGCCTGCGGCCAGCAACAACAGCGGAGCGACAGTGTCGGCCAGCCAAAAGCCGCTTCGGTGGCCCACCAGGCCAATCACCAGGGCCACGCCCAACCAGCCTAGGGCGAACCTGCCCACAGCATCGCGCTGGCGCAGGGCGCTCACCGCCCCCACCGCTCCGCACAACAAGAGCAACGGCTCGTAAAGCAACAGGCAATAGGGCAGCCAATACCACGGCTCGCCAGGGGCGCCGAGGCCCACGAACCACGCCCCCGCCAGCTCGAACGTGGCACCCAACCCAGCCAAATGCGTCAAGAGCAACGTCGCCACGCCCACGAAAGCCAATGCGCCCCAAACGAGCGGCTTGCGCCAAACCGCACTCGCCTCCGGGCAGGGCCGCTCGGCGCACGCCTGCCGATCGCCCAAGCGCCAGGCCACGGCCAACGCCGCCGCCAACAGCCAGGTGTAGAATCCAGGCCCTGTGGTCAGGCCCACCGCCACGGCAACAGCCAGCCAACACGCGTCACGTGTGGTGCGCGTCTGCCAGGCGCGGTGAGCGCAGAGCGTGGCCACCAGAGCCGCCGCCGCGCTCAAGAAGGCACCATCGGCCTGGCGGCTATAGTGCAACAACGAGGGGCTGACCAGGGCCAGCGCCGCCAACACGAGCGCGCGCACCCGCCCGAGCACCGGACGCTGCGCGTACAAGACCACCACCAGGCCCGCCGCCGCCAACGCCACGGGCAGCCGCACGGCCAGCTCGCTCGCGCGAGTCAGCGCCAAGAGCGGCGTCTGCAACAGCCACAACAGGGGGCTATAGCTCAAGCCGGTGAGGGCCTCGCCATCGAGCCAGCTCGATACCGCCACCGCTCCGGCCAGCTCGCGATCGGTCAGCGCAAAATGCCCCAATCCGGCCAGGCGAGTGGCCAGCGTCGCCACCACCAACAACCCATAAAGGGCTGCCTCGCGGCTGGGCGGCGGCACCCAAGGGATCGCCTGTTGTCTACTGTCTGGTGCGGTTGATATTGGTTCGCTCATGTCGACTGCATTCGGTGTCTGCAACTCCCCCATTATACCACGGCCGATCGCTGATGCACGCGGCGCTTGACGGCCGCCTCACTCTCTATGCGTGCCATAGATGACCACCGCGTCGTTGTCGAACAGCCGCACAAACGCGCGGTCGAGCGCCTGCTCGGCAGGCGGCGTGATGGAATAACTGCGCCGTTCGAGCGGCCCGAGCCAGACATAGTCCACGTCGTATTGCGCCGCCAAGGTGCGCAACACGGCGGGGTCGGTGGTCTGGTAGAAAGCCGCGATGGCTGGCTCGCGCTCCCCCGGCACGTCGTAATTGCCGCGCCACTGCAATTCGTGCCCACCCCAGCCCAACAGCGTGGGGATGCCCGTATGCGCCGACACCCAGGCGTACTCGGTGTACGAGCCGCCGGTGGCCTCGACGAGCACGGCGCCCTCACGAGCGTGCGCATCGAGCCAGCGCAGCGCCTCGTACTCTGCGGGGCGCTCTTGGGCGAGATAGCGCTCGCCATCGAGGGTGGGCGTGCCGCGAAAGCCGTTGGCCTTGCTGGTTGCGGCGGCCACGGTGTAGCTCAGGCCAGCGACGATCAGCACGGCGCTCAGCGCCAGCCACAGGCCACGCAGCAGCTGCCCGAGGCCTCGCCCCTGCGCCACAGCCAGGCGATAGAGCGCATAGGCCGCGGCGATCGCCAACAGCAACCAGGCCTGGTAGTAGAACTTGAAGACGGTATTCATACGCGAGTCAAAGACGTCGACCAGATAGACGAACTCGACCACGACGATGAGGAGCGCTCCGCCGAGCGTCAACAGCGCCACAAAGCCATCGCTGTCGGGCGCTGCGCCGCTCACGCTATCGCGAGCCAGCAACAGATAGGCGGCCGCCGCGGCCAGCGCCAGACCCAGGCAGGCCGTCCACCAGCCGAACAGGACCATGCCCAAGGCCAGCCCGCCCAGGAACAGCGCCGCGACGCGACCGAGCGGCGTGCCGCCACGCCAGCGCGTGCGCCACAGACCCAGCCCCGCTAGGCCCCACAGCGGCCAGAGCAGCGCGCCGAACATCAGCCCAAACTGCTGCCACTGGGTCTTGACCGTCACCAAGCCCAAACCACCGGCCTGCGTGCGCAGCCCCCAATAGAACGGCAGATAGAGCAGGATGCAGCCCACCGCCGACGTCGCGCCGAAACTGATCACTTGGGGGAGCCAATCGCTCACCGCAGGCCGCCGACGCCACAGACACATCGCCGCGGCGACGACGAACACCAGCAGCTGCACGGGCAAGTCCCAGGTGTTGTACAGCCCCAGCGCGCCCAACAGCACCGCCCAGGCCAACCAGTCGAGCAACGTCACGCCGGGCAAGAGGGCCTCGGCCAGGCGTTGCGCCCAGCCGCCGCGCTGGCTGGCCCCACCCACAGGCGCGGGCACGCGCCATACGTTCAGCGACAGCGCCAGGGTGAGCAGGCCAAAGGGCAACGCATAGACGTGAGGGTGATTGTCGCCCAGCAAAAAGCTAAAGAAGGGGAACTCGGAGATGACCTCCATGGCGTTGCCCAGCGCATCGCGGTCGTGGATGATGCGCGAGGCGCGCCACCACCACCAGCTATCGTCGGGATACCAGTGCGTACTGGCCGCCGTCGCCCCCAGATTGCGCACGTCGAGCCAGCGCCACAATGCCTCGCTGCCGCCGCCGTGCGCGCGCAGCAGCTCAAAGACCCCCTCGAGGTTGCCCATCACGCCCAGCAAGAGGGCGCCGGCCAGGCCGGCCCAGAGCGCGCGCCGTTGGGCCTGCTCGGGTTTTGCGCCCACGTGCTGCTCGCGCACGAGCACCAGCTCGGCCACCAGTCCGAACGCGCCCGAGGCGGTCAGCGCGAACAGGGTCACGTTGGTCAGGTTGAACGTCACCGCGCTGCGCAGGCCTGAGGCGAGGGTGAGCATGGCCGTGAGCGCATAGCCGCCGTAATAGTAGCTGATGGCATAGCCAGCCAGCCAGGGATCCTGCGGCGGAAAGTGCGCGCTGCGCAGGATGCCGTTGATAAAGGCCAGCTCCATAGGCTTTTCGGTCGCGGTGATCTCGGGGTTGTAGGCGCGGAACACGGCAAAGGCGACATAGGCGACGGCAAAGACGGCCTCGCCCGCCAACCACAGCCCGCGCCGCTCAGACCAGGCGGCGCGCAGCGAGGCGCCCTCACGCCAAAGCAGGGCCAGCGCCGCGAGCGCCAGGGCCACGATGCACGCCCAGGCCAGCGAGCCGCTGATCTCGGCGGCGTGCAAGCTGGCCAGCAGCCAAAAGGCATAGCCCGTCAGCAGCAGCCCCACCTGTTTGGCCAGCACAACGCCGCGCCCCGGCAAGAAGCGCAGCAACCGCGCCGTCACCGGCAGCGCCGCCAGGCCGATCAATTCGACGATCAGATACCAAATACAGGCCGCGATCACGCCCCTTCCGCTCCTTGCCTCAAGAGGCCGCGACGCACTCCCACAGCACGCTGCGCTCGTTGCTGAACACGCGCCGCAACACGCCCTGGGCCTCGAGGGCGGCAAAGGCGCTGCCGTCGTTTTGAGGATAGACGGCGCGCTCCAGCTGCCCCCAGTACACATAGCGCACGTCGAGCCGCGCCAGCACCTCGGCCACTCGTCGCGGATCCGAGGCGGTATAGATCGTCTCGGCGTCCTGGGTACGCGGGCCCACCTGCGTCCACGGGCGCTGTTCGCTCTGGTGCATGCCCACCAGCCCGGGCAAGCCGGTGAACGACGTCAAGCGGAGCCCGCCCTCTCGATAATAGCCGACGGGTGCTTCGGCCACAATCGCATTGCCCACAGCGTTGGTTTGCAGCCAGCGCACCGTCTCGAGATCATAGCGCAGCTCGATGCGGTGGTCGACATCCGGATAGTCATAGGCGCCCGTCTGCATGAACGCGATGCCGTCGAGCGTCCAGCGGGGCGGCTC
>JBDKSN010000072.1:0-17810 GCA_039680625.1 Anaerolineales bacterium
GACCTCGAACTCTTGCCCCTGGCTGAGGGTACCAGCATATTGCCAGCGCAGCTGTAGAGGCAAAGTGGAGGCCGGCTCATTGCCTACTACCGACAGAGGGCTCGCATCGGCAGGCAGCGCCTTGGGCGTGGCTGATGCGCTCCGAGCCGCTGCTTGGCCGATCACAGCGGCTCCAAGAGCGGCCACCGTCAGGCCACCCGTAGGGGCAAGCGTGTGTGTTCGACCTGGGACCGCCATTTCCTCGGTACCTGACGATGGGGAGGTATCGACGAGACTCGTGGCGACGACGTAGCCAGTGAGCAGCAGCATGGAGAACACGGCCAGCACGATCACCGCCGTCCGCAGAAAGCGCTTCTGACGCGGAGCAGGACGCCCGTCGGCCGTAGTCTTCTTGAATCGCTCGGTGTCTGGTCCAACAGCACCTCTACCTACCGTTGAGTGTGATACCTTGCGTGAAGGGAGCGCAGGCGCGCCTTGATCACCACGAGAGAGGCCTCGTGGCACCCACACACGTGGGGGAGGCACGATGCGGTCGACCTGCCAACCCACCATCTCGGCCGAGGGCCGCAGCTCGGGTGCCTTGTTGAGCATGGCCAGCGCCAGACTGCAGAGTGCTGGGTCATCGTCACCGTGCAACTCGGGCAACACCGGCTGCTCCCATCGGATGGCTCGCAACAAGCGCTGCCGACTCCCCCGATACGGCATCCTCCCCGTCAGCATGAAATATAGCGTCACCCCTAGGGCGTAGACATCCGCTGCAGCCTGCACTTGGGGCGCATCGGGCACGGGCTGCCCATCCAACAGCGGAAGCCGCTCTGGCGCCAAGTATTCGATCGAACCCCCTTCGACCTCAGCGCTCAACGCTGCGTCTTGCGCCATCCCCAGGTCGCCCAACACCACCTGAGGCGCCTGCCCCGGCATCAACGGCTGTCGCAGCATGATGTTGCGCGGCTTGACATCCAGGTGAGCAATGCCCTGCCGGTGAAGGTAGGCCAGGGCAGCGCTTACTTGCGCCACGATCTCGGCGGCCATCGCGGGCTCCAGTCGCCCCTCGCGCTGGATCAGCTCCTCGAGTGTGCCACCAGCCAGATACTCCATCGCAAAATACCAGGGCATCCCTGGCAAGGTCAGATCACGCGCCATGTAGATCGGACGATCCGGGTCGATGGGGATGGGCACGATGCGCACAATGCCCGGGTGCTGCACCCGGCGCAAGATCTCGACTTCATTGCTCAGTGCGGCCTCGAACGCTGTCGAGGCGTGGGTGCCACGCCCGCCGCGCGTCCGCTGCACCTTGACAGCCACTAGCTCCCCACGCTCAAGCAGATCGCGCGCCAGAACCACCTGGGCAAAGCCACCCTGCCCAGTAGGCAGCACTCGTTCGACCACATAGGGGCCAATCCGTTGGCCAGCGGTCAATGCCACGCGCCCTCCTCCATCACCAAACGCGGATAAGCCAGGGCGCAGACGTCGGCTCGGGCGCATACGTCGGCGCAGACGTCGGCTCGGGCGCAGACGGCGGCCAGGGCGCATACGTCGGCTCAGACGACGGCTCAGACGTCGGCTCGGGCGCAGACGTTGGCACAGACATCGGCCTGGGCGTAGACGTCGCCCTGGTGGTGGTGGCGGTCTGTGTTGGCTCTGCGGGCTTGGGTTCGCCCGAGTACGTCGGCTCCTGTGCCTCGGCCGGGGCTGGCGACTGGCTCGCAGTCTCCCCACCCGCCAGGGCAACGACGAACCGACCCTCGGCACTCTGTTCGAGAGTCGTCCAGGCATCACCCTCGCCTTTCGTCTGAAGCGATACCTGCCAGAAGATCTTGCCCTGTTGGGCCAGGGTCCATGTCTCTACGGCCAGGCTATTGCTGGTGGCATACAGCGCCATCGTTTGCCCGCCCTCGTCACGCAGCGTCACGGCAAAGCGCTCGCCGTCAGCGAGGGCTCGCGCCTGCCATTGCAGGGTCAAGGGCAAGGCGTCGATGCGTGCATCGTTGGCCGGGCTTACCAACCTCAGCACATCGGTGCGCGGGGCGGCCGTTGGCACCGGCATGCTTGTGGGCAGCGCCACGAGGGTTGCCGTCGCTCGAGAGGCACTGGCTCCCTTCTGCCCCGCGGCCGTCGGTGACGCAGTCGGACGCTGTAGCGTGGGCGAAGCCACCGTCGCCACTGCCCCAGTGCCCATGATCTGGATTGCTCCTTGCCCCACGGAGGAGGGCGTCACGGTTGGGCCAGATACAGCGGCGTCCGTTGCACGGGAAGCCAAGCCGCGCACTACCAGTGCGCCGGTCAAAAACAGCGCAACTCCCAAACCGGCCCACCGCAGCCAGACTCTCTGTCTCTTTGACGCAGCCTTCGTCTTGGCGGGGCGCAACTGCCATTCACGGGGTGCCGGGGCGAGCTCCTCCAGGTGCTCGGCAACCTCTTGCGCCGATGGCCTCTCTGCCGGATCCTTGGCCATCATGGACGCGATGAGAGTCGCAAGGGCGCGATACGGTCCGTCAGCCAACTCTTTGTTCAGCACCAGGGGCGACACGGGTTGCTCTGTCCGAATGGCCGTGGTAATCCTTGCGTGTGAGCCACGGAATGGCATCCGTCCCGTGACCATGTAGTAGAGCACGACACCCAAGGCATAGACGTCGGCCTTTTTCGGCGCGTCCGTGCGAAAAGTGCCCCCCGAGTCGAGCTCGCCCAGCCGCTCGGGCGAGAGATACTCGATCGACCCTCCCTCGACCGCCGCTTTCAGTCGCTCGTCTTGCGCAACACCAAAGTCTCCCAGCACCGCCTCAACAGGTTGTCCCTGCCGCACGGGGTACCGGAACATGATGTTCCGCGCCTTGACATCATAATGCCACATGCCCTGCTCGTGGATGTACGCCAGCGCTTGGGCCACCTGAATAGCGATCTCGATGGCTAAACCGGGCGCAAGCCGCTTGTGGCGCTGCACCAGCTCATCGAGTGTGCCTCCTGCAAGGAACTCCATGGCAAAATACCAAGGGTGCCCGGGCAGACTCAAGTCTCGAGCCATATAGATCGCCCTGTTTGCCGACAGAGGGATGGGGACAATGCGCACGATGCCGCGATGGTGCAGGCGACGAAGCAACTCGACCTCGTTCTGCAACGCAGCATCGAAGGTCGTTGTACCAGCCTCCCTTTCGCCCACAGCACTGCGAGCGAGTTTGAGGGCGACGTCTTCACCCACACCGCTGGCTAGACGTGCATGCAGCACCTGGGCAAACCCACCATGTCCCTTGGGCAACACTTGGAGGACGACATAAGGGCCAACGCGCTGGTTTTTCCTGAGTTTCACGCTCGCACGACCTCACCTAATGATGCTGGCCGGCGTCCCGATCGGATGATGATCGGTATGGTTCGGTATTCTTCTGCACATAGTGGCCATGCCCATCGTCCACAACAGCCCCATCCTGTAGACGATCCCCGAGATATGAACTGTGTTGTACCTCTGGCTCTGTGTCCTCTCCCTCGCCATCGTGTGCAAGCCTGAACACTACCCGGCACTGACCGAAATAGACCACGTCATTGTCTTGGAGAACAACGGGCTCAAAGCCTAGTCTCCGGTCGTTCACAAAAGTGCCGTTGCTCGAGCCCTCATCGTTCAGCAAGAAGCTGTTATCACGGTTTTGCAGTAACTGGGCGTGATATTTGGACACGGTCTCGTCGTCTAGAATGAGAGTAGCCAGTTGGCGATCTCGCCCAATCGTCGTCTTGGGGTTGACGATGGCATATCGCTCAGTAGGGTTGCCCGCTGCGTCAGTGGCAACCAAGAAGGCCAGTGGCTTGCGAGACCTACCCCCCACAGCCGCGACAGTGTCTTTGACCTTTTGCCCCACTGAGTTAGCGATCTGTACTACCTCACGCCGTTTGGTTACCGCTACCACAGCGAGGGCTATCGTAAGTGCGCCAATGGCCAGCCAGTTCGCGTTCTTCTTTACCAGGCACAGCCAGTCATTGGGTGCGCAGGTGGCCCCCTCAGGGACCTGGAGATCGACGATGACGTTGATAGGCTCGCTCTCGCCGACTAGACCCAGCTCGTCATACGCCTGCACAACGAGCGAATAGGGCCATTTGCCAGGCCGGGTATTGGCCATATTCCATGCCGGCCGCGAGCTGTCCAGGTCTTGGGCCACACCATTGACTAGCAACGCGACCTTGGTGATTGCACGGGGATGGCTATCGGGAAAGTCGACACGCACGGTCAGACCGAGCTCGGTCGGCTCCACGAGGGCGGGGTCGACATTACGACCACTGGGCACTCTTTCGATGACCATTCCATTCTGCGGGCTCGAGATGGTGACCGAAGGGGGCAACAGATTGATGCTCCAATGGTATTCGTTACTCGCGTAGGAAGAACCGATGCCCGAGATCTGAATGGCAGTGCCATGAATGCCTTGCTGGGAAACGGCTGAGCGATAGGTGACCCGCACACGATTGCGACTGGCGGCCAACTGCTCTTGAAGGGCATCAAGCGATCCTTCTCCCGAATAGGCAGCGTATGCACCACCAGTGAGTTTGGCTAGCCGTTGGAGAGTCGCGGCATCGCCCCGATTGCTGGGTCCTACCTTGATCGTATACAGAGCGGCATCGATTGCCGTTGCCCGATCGACGACGTCAGTGACATCTTCAGCACTGGTCGTGTCGATGCCATCAGATATCACCACGACGGCAAGACGATTGCCTCTCCAGCCTGGGAGGTCGTTCATCTGCGCTAATGTGTCCATCAACATGGACTTGAGCGCCGTGCGCGCAGGAGGCGCACCGTTCAGCGCCTCGAGGGCCTTGTTCCGTAGGTTGTTATAGTCATTCCCCCACGTCATAGGCGTTCGCGACGTGGTCGTGTCCTCTGGCACCGTCAACATTACCTGATCGGTTCGTGACTGGCGATCGAGCGATTTGCTGGTAAGCGCGAAATCCTCAATAACGTGAAGATACTCAATGCGCACATCCTCGCCTGACGCACCAGCCCGATCGATGTTGCCAGCAGCGTCCAGTACAAAGGCTACCTGTAACGGCGCCTTATAGGTGGACACGCTGGATACAGGTAACGCCTTGCCGTCCTCGACTGCCTGGCAGTTTTCTGTAGTCAGGTCTGGCACAGCCGCAGGCAAGCAGCCGATATCAGCCGTCACTTCTGGAAACTTGCTGATATCGACATTCGAGATGATCACGGTATCGCATGAACCAGCGAGCGAGGCGCGTGGCAACCCTAACAGAAACACGCTGGTCAGGGCCAGCCACAACAGGACCCGATTCACCCTATGCATCGCCTTCTCCTCTCGTGGTCAGGGGCTATCGCTCCTGATCAATGATCACCGCCATTCGCCCTAGCACAGACCAGCTCCGCAGAAACCGTTCCCAGGAGTATTCGTAGCACTTGCCATCGTATGCATCGAGAACGGCCACTTGCTCGGGCGTAAAGCCAACGACCAGAAAAGTATGCTCAAAGCGCACGCCTTCGATCGGTCGCCCGTCAGTCGTATGCCACGTCTCTACCACCCCGTCGCGCATGCCTGCTACGGCCCACACCATCACTGGCCTGTCAGCTGCGACCATTTCACGGATCCAGGTCGCATCTCGCCCATAGGCAGAAACCGCATTGAGGCCATATGTTCTGAGTGCGGCCACTATCGGTTCAGCATATACGCCATAGCCCGCTGGGTAGAGTTGTCCTGGCGCATCATCGATGCTCGCCCCCGCAAACCCTTGCTGTGGGTCACCGACAGCACTGTAACCCACAATCGAAAAGAGATCGTCCCACTCAAGTGGCACGCCATAGTACCAAGCCAGATCGGCGGCTGACTGGAACTCGCAACTCAGTCGGCGACGTTGTGCTCCTGCAGGTGCTCCCGTAATGCGATAGGCAACGGGTACCAAGCGTTCCGTAGGCCGTGGGGTGGGAGCACGCGTCGGGGCCATGGGGCGATCCGTCATTACGATCAGGGCGCCCGCTAGCGTCGCTGACGAAGGTGCGCCTGGCTCTAGAACGGTCGCCCCCGATGCACTGTCAGCAGCCACTTGCTGTGCTTCCGGTATTCCCGAGGAGAGCGCAGGCACGCCAGGAGCATTTTGCAGTGCCAGCCCATTTGCGGCAAAGACCACTGCCAGCGCGCTAATCGTCATCCAAGCGGCCCCCGGTAGCCTGCTCATCATCTATCCTGCATCCTCAGCGGTCTGTGTTCGTTTTCCGTCAATGCTTGTTTGGCCTTTGGGCGTGTGAAAAGTAAGCGCAACCCGACCAAACTCGACAATCATGCCATCCTCGATCGACTGCGGCTGACCGGCCTGCACCACGCGCCCGTCAACAACCGTAGCATTGGTAGCGTCGGGAAAGTGAACTACCTCCCAGTGGCCGTCGTGCTGGAAGATTCGCGCATGCTGCCTAGAGACAGTCATTCCCCCAGGCTCCTGAGACAGATCGATGTCTGCGAAACCGCTTGAAGCATCCGAGCGCCCAACAGTGGCACCGAGAGCACTCAAAGGATAGTGGCGGCCGCTCGGTCCGATCAGCTCCGCTCCCCCATGAACTGGCGCAAGATGCAGCACCAAAGCGCTGCCGCTCCAGAGCTGCAATTCGGCCAACGAACACAGGCTTGGCAGCTCTTTCTGTATGCTGCCAAGTGACAATACCGCTCCTTCGGCATCTATACCCGGGACCAATTCCTCGGCCAAGATCTGAGCAAGCCTGCCGACGGGTAGGTCATCAGCCACTTCGATGTCCAGCTCACGTCCAAGAGCCGGTACGTTCACGGAGACCTGCACCAGGGTCATACGTTGGCCTCTCCCCCGTGTGGTGAGACTGCGTTTAGAGAAGCCCAATCCGATGGCTCGGCCAAGGCCAGCTGTACATGCAAGGTAGAGCCACGGTACACATGGTAGGCCTCACCCACCGCGAGTGGTTGCTCATAAGCCCAGCTGGGTAGCCTGAGACGAAGTAACGTGATCTCGGTCGTACCCAACACCAAGCCATGTTGGAGCGCCTTGAGGGCGATCGCTACAGGATCGGAATAGGCTCGCGATATCGCCTCACCATCGCAGGCGAACACCACGTGCACCCCCAGTGGCCGGCCAACACGCAACAAGTCGGCAATACTGTCGTGCAGGACACTTGAAGCGTCCTCAAAGAGACCATCGACAACCAGTACATGGTGCTGAAACGCGCTCTCGCGCACAGTCTCTTCTCGTCCTCCGCTGCCGACAATGTTGGCGAGCATGCTCTCACGACGCTTGGTCAGCAGCTCGTTCAGGGATCGGGTGATGGCAATGATGTCTTCTGCTGTGCTCGCATACGCACGTGTCTGAGGCATGTGCTGCACCCAAGCCAACTCTTGCCAGGGCGAATCCCCTACATACAGCGCCAGTTCATCCGGCGTGCAACGCGAAGCCAGCCAGAGACACAACTCGGCCAGCACATTTGTCTTTCCAGACCGGGGTGCCCCTAGAACACCGAAGCCCGTCGTGTCTTCTAGGTTGATACAATAGGGTGCCAAGTCGTCCCGGCAGAGCCCCAGAGGCACCGCTTTCAGCGCTCCTGCAGGCAGCCCTTGGCGCTGTGTCCGATTGATGACCTCTCGCCAACGCACAACCTCAGGCAGCGTTTCGACGGGCTCCGGCCGCCAGCCTCGCCAGGCCACGTTCATCTCTGTGCACAACCTGTCTAGCTCAGTGCCCGCCGCATCTCCATCTCCATACCAGGCCGTCTGAAACAGGTGCGGGGGCTTGCCTGGCGCCAAACCGCGCCCCGGTATTTGACCTGGAGTCAAGCCCTCAACTCTACCCACCAAGGCGCGATACTCCGACTCGTCGGCGAGCGACAGCGCCAGGACATTGGGGATATTGCTGCGAATGCGAAACGGAATGGCGCTCGCCGAATTGGCGGTCAGCACCAGGTGTAGGCCAACTCCGCCTCCCTCGCGCGCCACGTTGACGAGGATCTCGGCATCGTCCTCCCACTCGGTAGCGAACGTTGTATAGCCGTCGACAATCAGTACCACCTCTGGCAGCGGGCTCCCAGTGGCCCGTACATAGTCCGCGATGGTGACTGCGCCTTGCTGTGCCAACAGAGCCTGGCGAGTGCGCAACTCTTGTCGGACCCAGCGGATCAGCCGAGTGATCCGTTCAGTCTGATCTCCCGTAACGATCGCGCCCACCTGTGGGAACCGTTCAAAGGCACGCAGCGCCCCTCCGCCAAAAGCAAACGCGTATATCGCCAGCTTGTCTGGCGGATAGTCGCGAACTAACGCATGTAGCATCGCCCGTAAGAACGAGGTCTTGCCTGAGCCAGGCGCACCGACTAGTGCTAAATGCGGTTGCGCTTCCAGATCGACATAGAGCGGCTCGCGCGTTTGGTGTTCGGGTACATCGAGAGTGCCGACCAAGACACGCAGCGGAACACTGCGATCAGTCCAGCCTTCGCCAGTCCAAGACCAGTCTGTCGCCCAATCCTCAACGTGTACCTCTGTGGGAAGCGGCTCCACCCAGAGCTGACGCGCCTGCTTGATGCCTACTGCGACGGCAGTGGCGTTCACGGCATCGACCACGGCCTGCAATTGCGTCTGATGTCCGCTCGGAGGAGCCGTCTGGCCTATGTGCAAAGCCTCGCGCTGCCCACCTAAATGCACCAGATCGACACGCTCGGGATCACGTGCAGGCCGCTCAGGTTCGTAGAGAGCACCGCTATAGCCCACCTGGAACTCGCAGAAGACTTCGTTCACTCCTACCTGAAAGAAGGCGCGGCCCACTCCCTGCAGGAAGGCTGCGTCCGTTCGACGTAGCATCGATTGGCTGTCTTCGGGTTGGGCTACCCGCAAGCATAACCGGAAGCGGGTGTTGCCCTCGATTTGGGCGTCAACAATACCAGCCGGCTTTTGCATGGCCAAGATAATCCGAAAACCAAGAGAGCGGCCGATACGCGCCAACCGCACAAACTCTGCGGCGGTTTCAGGCTGATCAGCCTTCATCTCTGCAAACTCATCGACGATAAGCACCAGATAAGGCAGAGGTTCACTAACCTGACCCGCGAAATACAAGCGCTGATACTCGTCAATATGGGTGACGCCGGCTTTCCTAAAGGCCTCCTGACGGTAGCGCGCCTCAATGTTGAGTGACGTGATCGCGCGACGAGCCAGACCAGGGTCTTGCAGATTGGTGATCACTCCGGCACTGTGAGCCATGCCGGCAAAAGGATCGGCCATACCACCACCCTTGTAATCAATGAGCACAAAGGCAACCCGCTCGGGTGAGTAATTGATGGCCAGCCCAGCCACCAGAGTCTGTAGCAATTCACTCTTGCCCGTACCAACCATGCCCGCAACAAGGCCGTTAGGGCCATGTACACGCTCATGCAGATCAAAGACCAGCTTTTCATTGCCCTGACTCATGCCAATCGGGATGGCTAAGCTGCGACTAGCCCGTTGGTTTTGTTGCCACCTGCCCGCAATGTGAAGATCCTCCAGCGAATGTGCTTCAAAGAGGTCAAGGAGAGTGACCAACTGGGGTAAGGCTTGCTCCCCCGCAGGCTCAATGAGACGAATCCCCGCCATGCAGCGAGCCAGAGACTCGGCAGCAGCCAACGAAATGATGTCTGGCTCGAACTCGGCGCTACTCTGCGCTTCAAAGTCCGAGAGGAAGGGGCGCTCGCTCGCATCCCGACCAAACCGCACTCCGCAACGAATCGCATTCGGCAACTCAGCCACTCGCTCGCCTACAAATACCACATATATGCCGTTGGCCGGTCCCTCGCTACTGAGGCGTGGCAAAGCCACGTCATTGCGGATGACCTCGTCATCGGCGATCATGAGCACGATAGCTGGAAGAGTCGCTGCTGTCTCTGCTTTCGCACGGGCCTGGCGTCTAGCCAGGATGTCGATCAGCTCCTGCAGAAGCACATGGGCATCACGAGCGCCTGCCGCTAGATAACGTCTTTGCTGTCCCTCGCTCCATAGGTGAGGCAGCCAGCGCGCCCAAGACCAGTTGACGAGGTCAGCCTCTGCTACTATGAGGGCGATCTTGACTTCCGTAGGCGCATGGCAGATAGCGATGCGCAACAGCAACGCACGGAGCGCGCCGAGCCGCTCGACCACAGGCCCGGCAATGCCTGTCAGGCCCGCTTCACGCAGGGGCACACAAATAGGCACATCCTTGATCATGGCATGGTCACGAGCTAGCAATCGCGCCTGATCCCACAGATCACTTACCGCTAGCCCCTGGTCGGGGAGCTTGACCTCTACCAGAGAGGAGCGAACACCCAGTCCCAAGCGTACACTGAGAAAGTCATCGTCGCTTGGCCGACGCGCCCACAGGTCACGTGTGCGCTCTCGAACCCAGACGCAGAGGTCACTCAGAGAAGGGTTCTGCGACAGCCACGCACTTCGCTGAGCGTCACAAGCCTCATCCAAGTGTTGATCGAGTTGGTGCAGGCGGTCGACATAGCTGCGACGCTGCTCGGCTTCCCGTCGCTCGCGCATTCTCTTCCGATAGAGATAGACAGTCACCGACGACAAGGCCGCGACCATAGTCATCGGTAGGGAGAAGAGCAGCATGTTACCCATGTTGCTCAACAACCCTACGATAGCCAGCACCGCAGCGGATAGAGCTGCAGGCAACAGCATCATCCATACCGAGGAGTCTTCTTGTTGGGGAGTCGGAGGAGCAGGGACCTGCACTTCGTGCGCGGGAGCTGGCTGTCGAATGCGCACCGAGCGCCAGAAGTCGGGCGGCGCAGTCATCCCCCTTTGGCCCTTGGCCACAATAGCATCAACTCCCTTGTTGTTCCTGACGACGCCGCTCGTCGTCTCGCTCGCGTCGCCACCGCTCTCGTTCGCTTTCACGACGACGCTGTTCCTCCCTCGCTCGCTCAGCCTGACGATCGATCTCACTCGCTTTGTGGCGCAGTTGCTCAGCCAAGTCTCGTGCCCGCCTGACTAGGTTGTTCAATTCGTAATCGAACTGTAAGCGAAATACGCCACGCCATTCGGCCTGCGCTTCTGTTGCCAGTCGCAGTCGTTGCCCAGTGACATCATCGAGTTGCTCAGCCATGCGCCGCAAAGCATGAGCAGCCTCAGAGGATGCCCCCCAGTCCCACTCCACATCGCGCCAGTTTGGTTGCCAGTTGGGCATGCGCCCTCCTACTCCCCTACTGAAACCCCCGTTCACCTCTGGGGCGCCACGGTGTTTGGCTACGCCTCGAGCTGGAATAGTCGTAATAGAAACTGTTCGAGGTCAGTCGATGATATTGGCCGTAAGACAACCCGGCCCGGTTCAGTCGGAACGGGCTCGATGAGCCAGAGCCCCTCTGGGCTACAAGCAATGCCACATACGGCGACAAGGTGAGTCTCGGGAGCCTCATAACGAGCCCGCGTAAGCATGGTGTTCTTGGTGGCGCGTCTGAGTAATGTCAGCGTCTGTTCTGCCGCTACGGCGGTCAGCCCGGCCTGCACCAAAGAGTCGTAGGCCAACGCTGGCTCTTTTCGCACCAGGCCCGCGGCTCGATCCAGGTCCCTCCCAGCAAGCTCCACAGGCTCTCCCGCCGGCGCAGTAAGGTCGCCTCCACCCACAATCGCTCCTAGCAGAGCTACCAGATCAGTCGTGCAACGGCAGAGCATGAAACGATGCACGCCCGCATCTGCAAGGGTGTGCAACACGGCCAAGTGCGGGAGCAGATGCACATACCAGGCCATCGGGGGAAGCGAAGCACTTTGCTGTGTAATGCTCGCGTAATTCCTTGCCACAGCGCAAGTGCCCACGGCAGCAATGAGGAGCTGGCTCAGGTTCCACGCAGCCGTCCCATTGCCCACGGCCTGCTGAGCGAGGCTGCGAGCGACAAGCGCTCTTCCTCCGCACTGCACCGCCGCAACCCGCTCTGCCTCAGGCACCAGAGCCAAAGGCCCACCTTCCAGACCAAGCAGTGTGCTGATACCAAGGCGCTCCATGGTAAACGCCAGTTCTTCGCGCGATAGATCGAGATATCGGGCCATCGCTTCTGGCATGACTCTCTCCGTTACTATGGCTCAACTCAATTCGCGAGATTACTTGGCCGCCGACAGCTCTAGCCGATCGCCAACGGCGATGCGGCCCGCACCCACGCTTGATGCGCTTCTTGTATCGACATCTGCCAGTCGTTCGTCGACCAATTGATCTCGGCACCTATGCTTGACCAGACATAGTCCGCTGCTCCTTCGAGCAGCGTTGCCTCGGCCCCAACAAAATCCGCCAATCCCCGTGGAACGTTGAGGAACGCCTCTCCAGTGTCCGCCCAGTTATCCTCTAACTCATCCCGGGCCTTGTTGCCCTCCTCGGCAAACGCTCGGCCAAAGGCGCTGAAAGCCTTCCCCACAGCATCGACGCTCGGATCGGTGTACAGCGCATGAGCACCAGCCGCCATTCCGGAGCCGACAGCACCGAGCGTTCCCGTAGCTAAATCCCAAACCGTCTCCCCCACTTGATCGAAAACCGTGTCGAGGTCAGCTTTGTCCAACGCTATGCGTGCCGCCTCGACTGCCCCCGCCAGATCCTGGCGAGCCTCTTCATCGGATACAAGCAGAGACACGGCGCCTTGCTCTACCAGGAGCACCGTCTTTCCCCCAAACTGCACCAGCGTGCTGCCCACCAAGATCCAAGCACCTATCGGTGTCGTCGCAATCCACTCTTGCGTCATCAGAGAGATGAGGTTGGCACCCACGGCCTCAGCCACATCGTCGCCGTACTTTCCGCTCCGCACATCGCGATAGATGTCGAGCCCTGTGGAGATGATATCCAGCCCGCCGATACGGATTGGGCCTAGGTCGATATGCTGTGCATCAATACTACGGAGGGCGTGGTCAATTCCTTTGCCATACGGAAACGGATCTGACACCAAGCTCTTGTACAGCTCGCGCATGCGCGTGACATTGCCAGATGAGGACGTCACGAGATTCGCCAAGCGGCCAGTAATCGATGCTATGGCAAGCAATTCCGTGCGTGAGACCATCAACCCAGCCAGGTCTGCCAAACCAACAAAGTCGATGCCTGACGCCAGAATGTCGAGCATCACCCCAAGTCGAACTCCCGGGTCGTCTTTGCGCTTCTGACCAAAGGTCCAAGCCAACAACGATTCAAGACCGCCATCGGCGGCCGCAAACGCCTCACCAACAAAGCCAACCCTATCATCGGTTGGTTGTGCTAAGTGAGCATAGCCGCCAACCCGGCCCTGCACATCTTCAACACTGACGCTTAGGCCCGGCTCACGACAACACCGGGTGAACTCTCGCAAGATAGCGTCAAGGTGGGCACCACTCGCTTCCAACACCGCGTCCATGGCCAACGCGTGTGTCGAGAAACGCACAAGTACACTTGGCTGCCCACTGCTGACCGTCCCCACACGGCCTCCTCAGGGTGCAAGCTACGATGGCGGTGAATGGGCACAGGACGGCGATATCACAGGATATCGCCGTCCTGTGATCTCCTCTAGGCGTTCCCGCCGGCGCTCATGATGTTCTCATTGATCCGCTGAATCTTGGATCGCAGCTCCTCGAGGGCTTGCTTGGCCGTCTGGAGCTGGCTATAGGTCTGGCGCCAGTCCTCACGGAACTGGGTGGCCAGGCGACCATCCCACACATTGGGATCAGAGAGAGTCTGCCCCTGACGGTTGAGGGCATCGAGCTGCTCGACGAGACCCGAGTTGATGATG
The DNA here is from genome assembly GCA_039680625.1 of Anaerolineales bacterium. Lineage (GTDB taxonomy): Bacteria > Chloroflexota > Anaerolineae > UBA1429 > UBA1429 > JAAYDS01. Next base: position 13,676 of record JBDKSN010000072.1, read on the forward strand.
CGCTGCATCTCGGTGATCGACATCTTGGCGGTTTCGGTTGAGAGTACACGATCAGTCATGATCCCTCCTTCAGCAAGCACAACTAGACTCTGGCGACAAACGAAACAGGTCTCTCATGTGCCCAGGCATAGCCTTCGGGCCCTCCCACACAACAAGCAGCTCTCACTCGGAACTCTGCTGAGCCGGGTCGGGTTTTTCCGTACAGAACTCCCCTAGGCTTCCTGCCAGAACATCCTCGGGATCGATAAACTCCTTGAGCATATTCGCCAGGTTTTCCGGGCCTTTCTTACCCCGATAGTCGTGATGCGGCTTGAATTCCTTGAACACTTCCAGGTGAACGTGCGGCCCAGTTGCACCGCCGGAAGCCCCCATGACACCAAGGCCATCTTCAGCAGTGATCCATTTGCCCATTAAGTCTTCAGTTACCGACTCAAGATGGGCATATCGGGTATAGACAACCGTTTTCCCATCAGCCAAGATGTGCTTGACAACCACATACCTGCCATAGCCTTCGCCCTTACTGGGATCTGTGCATACACTCACGACTTCCCCCGGTCCGATGGGATGCACTACGGGATTCTTCGCGGCGTCACTATTCGGGGCTGGCACCAGGTCTATGCCCGTGTGCAGCGTACCATCTGCATAAGTGGGAAACCCTGCTGTGATGGTGCTTTCGGCGAACGGCTTGCTGGGAGGCGTGGTCTTGCTGGGCTGTTCTTCCTCGCTAGGCTCGTCGGCAGGCGCCTCTTCTTTCGGCTCAGGAGATAGTTCGGATGGGGGCGCCGCCGTCTCGTCACCTCGACGTTTGCTCCACCACATCCAGCGCCTGACAATCGCCAACAGCGTCTCTAGCCATGATGGCACCGCAAGGTAACGGAACCACCGCCCCCAATGCCAGTCTTTGAAGAACTGCTGAAAGGATAGCCACAACGAATGCCGCTCCGCATCGGCCCGTTCAAGGTCCACGAAGGACTGACTGGAGCCGAGCGCCACCCCAGTCGTCATCGTACCAGAGAGAAGGGTGCGCAGCGATCCGAGGAACGTGTCTGCCCGAGCGAACCGGCACCCAATATCACGGACCCACTCACCGAGATCCTGGTTTTCCTTAGCATCCCTCTGCACTGCCGGCACGAGGTCGTTACAGTCTACGGGATACTCACGGCAGGTAGCCTGAAAGTGGCCTAGAGGCCCCCTAAGGTGCAACGCCGCTGCGCGTTGCTCGGCCACCCACAAGCTGTTGTGCAGCGCATAGCGGATCAATTCCTTGGGGCTGGCCGAACTTGGGTGAATGCCCATATCACTTGGCCTCCCGCGTCATTGTGTCTTCTCACATGTCACGACGGCCAAGAGCCGTACGACAGAACAAGGAAGCGATGTCAGCCATCGCCTTGGGCACACAGCCAATCAGGTCATGGCCCTCACCCTCAAGACACAGGAGCCATGCCCCATCCTCACCAGCAATATACCCGTACCGCTCGGCTACAGCGCCCTCTGCGCATGGCCAGGCCATGATCGAGCCGATGCTTGTGGCTTCTCGCAAAGCACGTGCAAGCGCAGACGCAGTAGTGCTCGAGGCCCCCCCAGCCGCCAAGCGAGCTACGCACGCACCGTGCTCTGCGGCAAGGGCCAACTCTTGCGCCTCTGCCAAGGCGCTCGCTGGCAGGCAACAAGTACCCCCGGGCGCAGCTACAACATCTGCTGCGCACAGCAGGTCCGCAATTCGGGATAACAAAACGTCAGCATCACGGATCGCTGTCAGCAAGAGGTACCCATCAGCGTGTTCCTCTTGCTCGACGATCAGCTGCGCAAGCATGTGCACGAGCCGCTGCTCGGTCTTTCCGTCTCGATCGGTCGCCGTCAACAGCGCCCGTCGCTCCGGTTCCGTCGCACCGGCAACCAACAGAGCCGCGACCTCTTCGAGACCCAACGTGCCATCTGGATCCGCATCGATGATGCCCCGCTGCAAGAGACGCTCTCTCGCCTGGGCGATGCGTTGCTGATCCATGTCTATCGCGAGCGCTACATCCTGCCCGATCAACAGGGGCATGGACAGTTGGAGAGAGGCAGCTAGGCAAAGAAACTCATCCTTGGTCATCTCCAAAGCCCAAGTCGCCTGTGTGTCCATCTTCCCCCCAAGATTTCACGGAGCGTGGCCCTCTTCTCATACCAGACACACTGACTGTGGCCATTCTAGCATACAGGCAGCACAAACGCAACAGTTTCTTCATCTATCCGGAAACAAGTTGTGGAGAAGAAATCTATGCTGACTGTCTTCGAACACTTTTCTTTACGCATTCACGGGCAGCGTGAGGCTATAAGTCATCCTGAGGCGGCAGCCCTTCGAATCGTAGGGCCCTAGCCGAAGCGATTCAGTCTGGTGAGTGCCCTCAGGCAAGCAATGTCAGTCCGCTCTGGGACAATGGCGTCACCTGCCTGGCGCGAGTCTTGGCGCCCGCCACTTTCCGACGCACCCATGCACTGCAGACGCGCTTCTCATTCCCACGAAGGATAAGGACGGCCGGGTTCAGGTGACTGCTCACATGGATCGCCCATCGTCGGGCGAAGCACTGCCGGTTCTGGGCGAGGGAGCTCTCCTTGCTCTGCACGAACAGATGTGCTACAATGCAGTCTTGAGCAGGTGTGAGGAGAACCATCGTCCATGCTAGCGTTTGAGCTCGAGTCTGATTTCAGGCCCACGGGCGACCAGCCACAGGCGATTGCGCAGCTCGTCGAGGGTATCCAGCGCGGAGACCGATACCAGACCCTGCTGGGCGTCACAGGCTCGGGCAAGACGTTCGTCATGGCCAACATCATCCAAGCTGTGCAGCGGCCCTCGCTGATCATCGCGCACAACAAGACCCTCGCGGCACAGCTCTACTCCGAGTTCCGCGAGTTCTTTCCCCGCAATGCCGTCGAGTATTTCGTCAGTTACTATGACTACTACCAGCCCGAGGCCTATATCCCGCGCACCGACACCTACATTGAGAAGGATGCACTGATCAACGACGAGATCGAACGGCTGCGTCTGTCGGCTACCTCGTCGCTGTTCAGCCGGCGCGATGTGATCATTGTAGCCTCAGTATCGTGTATCTATGCCCTGGGTGATCCGGAGGCCTATGGCCAGAACGTGGTCGAGCTCAAGGTAGGCGAGACACAGAATCGCGACCGCATCCTGCGGCACCTGGTGAGCATCTTTTACGAGCGCAACGATGCCGTTATCTCGCCCGGCAAGTTCCGTGTCCGCGGCGACACCATGGAGGTGATGCCCGCCTACGGCCAGACCGTCTACCGCATCGAGTTCTGGGGCGATGAGATCGACCGGATCATCGAGGCGGATGCGCTGACCGGCGAGGTGCTGGCCGAGCACCGAGCCATTCAGATCTTTCCCGCCAAACACTATATTACCCCGCAGGACCGCATGGAAGAGGCACTGCGCCGTATCGAGGCCGAGCTCGACGAACGTTTGAAACAACGTCGTGCAGAGGAAAAGCTGCTCGAAGCCCAACGCCTCGAACAGCGCACGCGGTATGACATCGAGATGTTGCGCGAGGTCGGTAGCTGCTCGGGCGTCGAGAACTATTCCCGACATCTGTCAGAGCGCGAGGCCGGCGATGCCCCGTGGACGCTGCTCGACTATTTTCCCAGTGACATGCTAATGTTCATCGACGAGTCGCACATGACCGTGCCGCAGATCCGTGGCATGTACCACGGCGACCGCGCGCGCAAACAAGTGTTGGTCGACTATGGCTTCCGCTTGCCATCGGCGCTGGACAACCGCCCGCTCACCTTTGACGAGTTCGAGCAACACATCACCCAATGCGTGTTTGTGTCGGCCACACCGCGTGAGTTCGAGCAAGAACACAGCAGCCAGATCGTCGAGCAGGTCATCCGGCCTACCGGCCTGGTCGACCCCGAGGTGATCGTGCGGCCCATCCAGGGGCAGATCGATGACCTGATCCTCGAGATCAGGCGGGTGGTGAGCCGCGGAGAGCGCGCGTTGGTGACCACCCTCACCAAGCGCATGGCCGAGGACCTGTCCGAGTATCTGCGCGAGACAGGCCTGAGCGTGCACTATCTCCACTCAGAGATCGGCACGATCGAGCGTGTCGAGATCCTGCGCGATCTGCGCGCGGGA
>JBDKSN010000073.1:0-2639 GCA_039680625.1 Anaerolineales bacterium
CCAGGCGGATCAGCGCCGCTAGGTTCTCCTGGCAGGCCGGGCAGGTCGATTCGCCTGCGGCCAGCGTGCCCCCGCAATAGGGGCACAGCGTTGTCCCATCGTCGCTCATGCCATCCTCCCGCCCCACAGTTCGCCCACGCTACTTGCCCCCGCGGCTCACCACCACCTGGGCCTTGCGCAAAACGCCGCTGGGCCAGCGGTAGCCGATGCGCCGCTCGCGCAAGACGGTGCCGGCGGGCACGGTGGTCTGGGTCTCTACACTCACCACATCGGCCGCCTCTGGATCCAAGGGTAGGCCGATGGTCACCAGCGCCTCGACCTGGTAGCGGTCGAGCATCTCACGCAACGAGCGCGCAAAGCCGACCATCGCACTCACCACCGCCGACTCGGCCGCGTCGCTCGCATCGGCCTTCTCTACGGCGTCGAGCACCTGGTCAGACAGGGCGATGATCTCGGTGAGCACCTCTTGCAGGTCATTGCCGCGCTGCAACTCGGTCTCTTGCAGGCTGCTCTCGGCCTTGCTGAGGCGAAAAAAGAGGTCGCGCATGGCCACGGCCGGGTCGGCATCCTGCGCGGCCGGCGCCACCGGATAGTAGCTTTCGTCAAAGGTCACCGTCATGGCCCCTCCACTGGCGGGCTATGGCACGATGATAGAGTCGCCCCCGAGCGCTGTCAACCGATGAAGCGTACCCGTGCGCCGCGTCGACTTGCACCCGCGCCCATCTTGGGCTACACCTTACGCACCTAACCCATTCTAGGAGGCTGCTGGATGAGCCGCGTCCCCGTACCTTATACCCATCGTCTCAACGACACGCTCGCTGCGCTGGCGGGCCCTGGCTTGTTGCTCTCGTCGACCAAGTCGACGGGTGAGTCGAACGTGATGACCATCGGCTGGGGCTCGGTGGGCACCATCTGGGGCAAGCCGATCTTTATCGTGCGCGTGCGGCCCTCGCGTTACACCTACGAGTTCATCGAAGAGTCGGGCGAGTTCGCCGTGAGCGTGCCCACGGCCGACATGAAGCGCTATGTCGCCCTGGTGGGCTCGCGCAGTGGCCGAGACATCGACAAGTTCGCCGACCTGGGCTTTTCTGCTGCCCCAGGTCAGACGGTGCGCGCGGTGAACGTCGCCGCCTGCCACATGGTCTATGAGTGCAAGGTCGTGCATCATAACGACCTCATCCCCGCCAACCTAGCCCCCGAGATCGAGGCCCGCAACTATCGCGGCAAAGACTATCACCGCGTCTATTTCGGCGAGATCACGGGCACCTTTGCCTTCTCCAACTACTGAGCCATCGCGCGCGCCCGTGGCCGCCCCCCGACCGCGGGCGCGCCTGGTTCACGCTCAGTACATCTTGACCAGTTGGCGATAGCTGCGCGGCTGGCGCGCCTGCAAGAGCTGCGTGTCTTCTTGCGCGGCGCGCACCTCGTCTAGGTCGATCGTCGCGATGACCAGCGTGGGCTCGGCGCCCTCGGCGCGGCCCTGCACCGCCCCCAGCGGGCCGATCACCATGCTCTCGCCGCAAAAGGCATAGGAAGGCTCGTTGCCCACGCGGTTGCACGCGGCCACGCAGACGGCGTTCTCATAGGCGCGGGCAAAGAGCAGGCTGCGCCAGGCGTGCGCATAGGGGCGCTCCCAGCTGCCCAGCACACAGAGCAGCTCGGCACCATCGAGGGCCAGCGAGCGCGCCGCCTCGGGGAAGGCCAGATCCCACCCCACCAGCAGCCCCACCTGCCCAAACCGCGTCTTGCCCACGGGCAGTTTGAACCCCGGGCGCAGGGCCAGGCGCTGCTCGGCTTTCAGATGCACCTCTTCCTGGGCCAGCGCCACCTCGCCCTGCGCGTCGACCAGCACGCCCGCGCTATAGATCACACTCTCGACTTTTTGCCGCTCGGGTAGGCCAAAGGCGATGCAGGTGTCGTAGCGCGTGGCCAGCTCGGCCACGCTCTCGACGCTGCGCCCGTCCAGCCGCTCGGCCAGGTCGGCAAAGCGCGTGCCGCACTCATAGCCCGTCGTCGTCAGCTCGGGGAACACGAACAGGTCGACCTTTTGCCGCAGACTGGCCTGCTCGATCAGGCGGGCCATCGCGGCCAAGTTCTTGTCTACCTCATACAGCGCCGGCGCCATCTGGGCCAACGCCACGGTCACTGAGCGCATGTGCCGTCTCCTTCGCTCGGGGGAATACGAACAGATGTGCGCATTCTAGGACCACGCCGCCGGGGATGCAACCCGCGCCTAGACGCGGCGCAGCGCGTCGAGCAACTGCTGAAAATCCTCGGGCAGCGGCGCCTCGCAGACCAGCGTGGCGCCCGTGAGCGGGTGCGGCAGGGTCAGTCGCCAGGCGTGTAGCATCTGCCGCGGCGCGTGGAACGGGTCGCGCCGGGGGCCATAGATGCGGTCGCCCACCCCCGGATGCCCGATCGAGGCCAGGTGCACGCGGATCTGGTGTGTGCGCCCCGTCAGCAGCTCGGCCTCGATGAGGCTCGCCCCGCGCAAGTGCTCGCGCACCTGCACGGCAGTCCGGGCCGCGCGCCCGCCCTCGGCCACCACCGCCATGCGTTGACGCGCCCGCGGATCGCGCCCCAGCGGCGCATCGATGATCGCCCGCGCGAGGGGCACCTGCCCGGGCACCAGGGCCGGG
>JBDKSN010000074.1:0-32764 GCA_039680625.1 Anaerolineales bacterium
CGTGGACCGGCTCGAACAGCGAAGGGTAGCGCCGCTCGGGATTGATATTGCCACTCGGAGGGATGCCCAAGCTGCCCTGCAAGGCCCCGCCCAGGTCCGTGAGGATGTCGCCGAACAGGTTCGAGCCGACGATGACGTCGAGCGATTCGGGCGCAGTGATCATGCGGGCAGCCAGAGCGTCGACGTGGTATTGACGGCAGTGCACGTCTGGATACTCGGGCTGGAGAGCGGCGAACACCTCATCCCAAAAGACCATGCTGTATTGCAGCGCGTTCGACTTGGTGGCACTGACCAGGCTCTTGGCCGGGCGCGTCTGCGCCAGGGCAAAGGCATAGCGCAGCACGCGCTCGACGCCCTTGCGGGTAAAGACGGCGGTCTGCACCGCAACCTCGTCGGGTCCGCCGCGGTGGATACGCCCGCCCACGCCGCTGTACTCGCCCTCGGTGTTCTCGCGCACGCACACCATATCGATCTCGTTCGGCCCCTTGCCTCGCAGCGGGCTGGGGATGCCTCGCAACAGCTTGACCGGCCGCAAGTTGATGTACTGGTCGAACTCTTGGCGGATGGGGAGCAACAGGCCCCACAGCGAGATGTGGTCGGGCACGGTGGGGAAGCCCGCCGCGCCAAACAGGATGCTGTCATAGTCGGCCAGGATGCGCAGTCCGTCGTCGGGCATCATCTGACCGTGTTCGAGATAGTAGCGGCAGCTCCAGGGATACTCGTGGAACGAAAAAGCAAGGCCGCCGTGCACCTCTGCCACAGCCGTCAACGCGGCCACTGCCTCGCGGACAGTGTCGACGCCGATGCCGTCTCCAGGGATGCAGGCGATATCGAAACGCTGCATGTCGACCTCATCGTGTTGGGATGCGCCCTTGGCTGGGCGCCGGGCGTATTCTACTGCCAGAGGCCGACCTAGGCAACGCGCCGCCGTAGCGGGAACCTACTCGCCGCGAGAGACGTCTTCAAAGGCGTGGGCCACTGGAGTGGGCACGCCCCTTCCGAACGAGCGGCCAGCCCATCTGGCGCGCAACAGGTGCCCCACTGAGATCACGATGATCCAAGATAACGAGGAAAGGATTCAGGATGAAGACGAATCGTGTGCGTAATAGTCTATTGGCCCTCTCTGCCATTGGCCTGGTGGGCGTACTGACCGTGAGCCAGGGGCTGTGGCCGCGAAGCGTGGCCGCCGATACAGCCCAGACAACCGAATCGACCGTGGGAACACGCTCGATCACCGTAGTGGGTAAGGGCACGGTCACGGCCAAGCCCGACACTGCCATGGCCACCTTGGGCGTCGAGACCATGGGTAAGAGCGTCAAAGAGGCGACGAGCGAGTCAGCGACCATCATGACCGCCATCCTCAAGGCGCTGGCTGCGCAGGGGATCGCCGAGCGCGACATCCAGACGTCGGGATATAGCGTCTGGTCAGAACGGAACATCGATAGCGAAGGCAACCAGAGCGATCAAGTGACCTATCGCGTCACGAACACCGTCACCGTCAAGGTCCGTGACCTGGCCCAGATCGGTGCCGTGCTCGACGCCGCCATCGACGCAGGCGCGAACTCGGTGTATGGGGTGAGCTTTTACCTGGATGACACCGCCGCTGTCGAGACTGAGGCGCGCAAGAAGGCAATGGCCGATGCTCGCGCCAAGGCCACAGAGCTCGCCCAGCTGGGCGAGGTCGAGGTCGGCCAGGTGTTGAGCATCAGCGAAGTCGTGGGTGGCTCGGTGCCCTATACGAGCTTTAACGCCAAAGAGATGGCGCTAGCGAGCTCGGGTGGTGGCGCTGGCCCCATCAGCGCGGGCGAACTGGATATGTCACTCACGCTGCAGGTAACCTACGCGATCGAATAGACCCGATCACCGCGTATCGAGGGCGGGCCAGCTGGCCCGCCCTCTTCTTATTCCCGCAGGCGCGCAAATCGCTCGATACCTCACTCTTCACAGGAAAGACACATCGATCGCGTATGCCTAGGGTGACCGCGGTGCGCGTGAGGGAACCTGAGAGGCTGGCGCTTCGTCGAAGGAGAAGCGCGCATCGCGCAAGTGTCCAAAGGCCCAGTAGACAAGAGGTCAAGATCATGAACACGGTTTCTAGGTCCAAGCTCACCTTCATCACCACTATTGCTATCTTGTTGACGGCGCTGCTCATAGGGCAGGGCGCACTTCCCTCGGCAGTCGCCGCGGCCTCACCCACCGTATCCACTACCAAGGAGGTGCTGGCAGACGAACTAGCCGCTCCTGCGCAGACGATCACCGTGGTAGGCAAGGGGGTGGCCACTACCGAACCCGATACCGCCGAGGTCACCGTCGGCGTCGAGGCCGTAGACACCGCACTCGACCGTGCAGCCGAGGACTCGAGCTCCACCCTTAACGACGTCATCGAAGCCATCGAGAAGCTAGGCATCGAGGAGACAGACATTCGCCGATCGGATTACAACATCTGGGCTGAGACCGACTGGAGCGATGACTCTGAGGACGACGCGGACAGCGACGAGGATCGTAACGACGGTGGCACGCGCTATCACGTGACCAATTCGGTTCTGGTTACCGTTCGCGACCTCGACATGGTCACCGCGGTGATTCGCACAGGTGTCGGCGAGGGCGCAAACACGATGTATGGCATCAACTATGGTCTAGATGATCTATCTGCCCTGGAAGACGAGGCCCGGGAAGCGGCGGTAGCCGATGCACAGGCCAAGGCCGAGCACCTCGCCGATCTGACCGGCCTCACCGTGGGCCAAGTGCTGAGCGTGAGCGAAGTGATCGGCGGCTCCGAGGCCTATTCGGGCTACACCATGTCGAGCCCGGGCGCCATCGAGGTTTCGGTCAGCCTGCAAATCACCTACGCGGCCAAGTGAGGCTGGCAACCGCCTGTACCCAGTGTGGGCGAGTCAGTTGACTCGCCCACACGCTTGTTGCGCTACAGATAGGGGTCGAGCAGGCTGAGGATGCGTCCCAGCGGGGCGATGTCGTCTTCATCGAACTGGGCCAGCTTGGTGCTATCGATGTCGAGCACGCCCACCACGCGCCCGCCTTTGTGTAGAGGGAGGACGATCTCACTCTGCGAACGCTCGTCGCAGGCAATGTGCCCGGGGAAGGCGCGCACATCGGGCACAACTACGGGTTGGCCCGTGGTTACACTGTGCAAGCAAACGCCGCCACCGCTCAGCACCTGGCAGGCCACCAGTCCCTGGTAAGGCCCCACATACAGCTCGTCGCCATCGGCAGCCAGCAGATAGAAACCAGTCCACGAATGATGGGGCATCTTGTGATGCAAGACGGCGCAGATAGTCGCCATCGCGGCGATCAAGGTCGGCGAACGGCCGACGATCAGCTCGCGTAGCTGTGCCTCGATGCGCGCATAGCGCTCTGGGCGGCGTGGATCGATCATCTTGGGCCTCCTCCGCTTCTCTCTCGGCTAGACGCGGTTACGCCGCGCCGCCACCTCTTCCGGCGTCATAAAGTCGGCCTCGACCAGGCCGATGTCGCGCAGCCACCCCTCGACCTCCAGAGGCCAGGCCAACATATCTACCTGGTGCGCATCAGAGCCGATGGTGAGCCTGCAGCCTTGCGCGCGGGCTAAGGGCAGAAACTGGGCCATCACCTCGCGGTAGTGCGGGATCGCTGGATCTTGCAGGCACGCGGCGTTTGCCTCGACGGCCATCTTGACCCGCGCCGCCTCCCCGAGGATGTCGATGAGCCAGGCTCGATCCATCGCCTCCCAGATGGCCCGCAGATCGCCGATGAGCGCTTCATTCTCGGCAAAGGGGTGGGCGATCACATCGAGCCAGGGCTTGGCCACCACCGAGGCCAAGAGGATGAGCATGTGTCGCGCGACATCGGCCGGGGCCATGCTCTCTGGCTGAGGCGCGCCCGGCAGATGATAGTGCGAGGTGGGCACGAGTACGATGTCGAGCTGCGCGGCCAGCGCTGGCCCGATACCCACCTGCTCCGTGGAAAAGGTCTCGGTCTCACAGCCGACCAAGAAGCGCACGCCGTCGGCGTAACCTAGACGGGCCAGCTCGTGCCGTAGGTCGGCGAGGATGGCCGGGCCCGAGCCTTTGTAGAACTGGGGCGCCGCAGGATCGGTCGGGTCTTGAACCAGATGGTCGGTGAGGTAGATCGTCTGCAGGCCCAGGCGACGGGCCTCGTCGCGATAGAGCGCCGGCGTGGCCGAGGGCTGGCCGTCAGCGGTCAAGCGCCGACCACACGGCGAGTAGTAAGTGTGCGCGTGCATGTCATAGGGTGCGATCATAGCCGCCTCGTGATGATGATCGTCAGAATGCGCTAGAATGATGATACCACCAAACTATCCCCAGGAGATGACCATGCACGTGCTCGGCATTCACGGCAGTCCCCATCTCAGCGGAAACACCGCCTATGCTCTGCGCTATGCGCTCGCGGAGCTGACGCGGCTCGGCCTCGAGACCGAGTACCTGGCCTTGGCCGAGCTCGACATCCACCCGTGTCAGGGCTGCTTTCATTGTCGCGATGGCGCCTGCATCCACGACGATGATATGCAGACGGTATATGCCGCCATGCTCCGCGCCGACGGGATCATCCTCGCCTCGCCCGTGTGGATGGGCATGGTCACGGGCTTGCTCAAGACAATGATGGATCGCACGGTGCTCTTTCGCACAGGCGGGCGTTTTGCCCTGTCGGGCAAGGTGGGCGCGGGCATCGCCTGTGGCGGGTTCCGCAACGGGGGTCAGGAACTGACGCTGCAGAACATGCAGACTTTTTTCTTGCAGCAGGACATGTATGCCCTTGCCGACGGTCCGCAATTCAGCCACTCGGGCGCGGCAATCGTGGGCACTGCCGCGGCCGATCGCGTCGGCCTGACCACCGTCACCAACCTCGCCCGTCGAATGGCTCAGGCGCTGCGCACCCGCTAGGCCCGCAGCGCCCCTCGATAGTGAGCTAATGCGCCTCGACCTTGGCAGCGGGAAAGAGCTTGCCCGCCGCCCAGCGTTCGAGCTTTTGGATGATATCCAGTCCGGCCTCGCGTGAGGGCACGCTGCCGATAGTCAGGTACACGCCCTTGGGCGTCAGGGCCTCGAGCACCTCGTCTAGCTCATAGAACTCGATATTCACCTGTGCGCCCTTGCCAGCGGCCAGGATACGGCGATAGACCTCGACCCATCGAGAAAAGCCCTCGTTGCCCGCGCCACAAACCCACTGCACGGCGCCCAGCTCGGGGATGGCCAGGATGTCATCGAGGTGGCGCAAGGCGCCCGGCCCGTCGAGGTGATAGATCGAGCGATCGAGGAACTGGCACTCGCGTCGAATCCCCGGCAAAAAGAACTCGCGGTACATGCGCTGGCTGACCATACAGGAAAAGTCGTTGGAGGGGATATAGTACTTGCCGTCAGACAGCAGCGGCAGCCAGCTGGTGATCGGATTCCCGGCCGCGCGCAGCTTGGCATAGAACACGTCATAGAGCGCCATATAGTCGCGTTCGCCCACGGCCAGCATCTGCTTGACCTCGTCGGGATGCTCGATCAGGTCTGTAGCCAGATTCTGCGGGTCGCGGAGCGCGGCGAGCCAGTCGCCGCCCGGGTGCCAGTCGGTCATGCCGACGATGAACTTGCCCTGGCCCACGGCGATGAGGGCGTCGGTCATCTCATGCAACTTGGCCAGGTAGGGGCTGTCGGGGTTGAAGCGGATCTTGTCCATATCGGCCCAGTCGAGCAAGACGGGGTCGGTCCAGCTGGTGCCATAGTCGCCAAAGTGGATCTCACAGCCATAGAAAGCCGAAAAGATCTCGGGGCCGAGGTTCGGCCAGGCGATGGGCAGGGCGTCGGCCATGAACTCGATGTTGTGGCAGCGCGCCAGCGCCAGCTCGGCCTGATAGTCGGCGTCGAGCCAGCGGTCGGCCGAGGTGGCGTGGCCCGAGATCGGCTCGGGGATCCATTCCTCGACGGGTTTGGGCACGATGAACTGGGCAACAGGGCGATCGATGATCTCGCCCTCCCAGAAAGCCTCGATGCGAGCCTTGGTCTGTTCATAGTCGGGCTTGAAAGTGAACATGGGCAACTCCCCTCGCGGACTAGGTTCAGTGTACCAGACTCGGTGAGCGCCTCCAACCATCGCCTCGAGGCTGCACGCCATGAGTGAGCTGGGTGCCAACCTAGACGTCGTAGAGCGCTGGCCCTATAATCTCCCCATTATGGAGCCAAGCAGATCGTGACCGAGACACACTATCAGGTAGCCCTGGAGGTCTTTGAGGGGCCGCTCGACCTGCTGCTGCGCTTGATCGAGCGTGAAGAACTCGACATCACCTTGGTGTCGCTGGCGCGCGTGACCGACCAGTATCTGGACTATCTCGCGAACCTGCGCGAGCGCTCGGCGGCCAACCTGGCCGACTTTTGCGCCGTGGCAGCGCAGTTGTTGGTGATCAAGAGCCGTGTGCTCTTGCCGCGCCCGGCAATTGCGCCGCCCAGCGAAGAGGATGATGCCGATGACCTGGTCGAGCGCCTGAAGGAATACCGCCTCTTCAAACGGGCCGCCGAGCGGCTGGGTGCGCTCGAGGCTGCCGGCGCGCACACCTATCCCCGACTCACGCCTCTGCTCAAGCTCGAACCACGGGCCTTGCCCGGCGAGGCCCAGGTCAGCGACCTAGTGGCGGCACTGCGACGCGTATTGGCCGAGCGCCCGGTGCCACAGGTGGTCGATGGCGTGGTGGCGCCCGTGCCGGTGCGCATCGGGCCATGCATCGAGCACATCCTTAGCCGGCTGAGCATCGAGCGCGAGGTGCCGTTCTCGTCGCTGTTGCGGGGTGCGCGCTCGCGACTCGAGGTCATCGTCACGTTTCTTGCGCTGCTCGAGCTCATCAAGCAGCAGCGGGTGCGCGCGCTGCAGAGCGAGCCATTCGGCGAGATCACCCTTACACCGCGCGAGCCTGACCCTGCGGAAGAGATCCCCTCCACTGACCTCAGCGAGTATGGCGATTCTGCCTAGGCTCGACACACGCCGCCTCGTTCGGCGCTAGCCCCTGGAGCAACGCCAGGGCACACAGGAACCAGCCGGCCAGCTCGGGCACAAAGAGCGAGGCATCGACCAGGCCATGTGCCAGCATGGCCGCCATGCCACCCAAGAGTCCAAGCACATAGGCACGTTGGGGAAGGCAGCCCTCGAGCGCTTTGACGGCCGAGCGCACGCTCGCCCAGGCGAACAGCGCCAAGAGCGGCAGACCGGCGACGCCTAGGCGCAGCCAAAAGTCCAGTACGATGTTGTGCGGATGCGAGAGCCAGCGATCGACCTCGGCGCCCGGGAGGATATAGTCGCCATAGTAGTAGAGGAAATTGTCTGGCCCCACGCCGGTGAGGGGATGATCGCGCGCCATCTGCCAAGCCGAGCGCCAGAGCTGTACCCGGAGAAACGAGGTGCCCGAAGAGAGGTCGGCGAGCGCGGCAAAGCGTGGCACGCGGCTGAGCGGGATGAGCAGTGCCAGGCCGCAGAGGACCGCGATCACGACGACACGGCGTCCCCGACGGCTGTGCAGCGCTAGCACCAGCAACAGCCCGGCCGGTAGGCCCAACAGCCATGCGCCACGCGAGAAGGTGAGGACGACGCCGAGGGCGAGCAGCACGGTTGCACCCAGGTAGAGCCAACGACGACGTGGCGACACAGCCGCTAGGCCAAGAGCCAGGCCCAACGGCGCGACGCGTTCGAGCAACAAGGCCAGGTTGTTGGGCGAGCCGAAATAGGCTCGCGCTCGACGCAGACCCTCGGCCTCGATCACACCGCTCGGCTGCGAGTAGGCGACCAACGCATAGAGCGCCAGGCCCACGCCGGCCCAGAGCAGCGTCTCGGCCGCCCGCCGCGCATCGAGCGCGCGCAAGCGAAGCAGCCCATAGAGCAACGCAGGCTCGATGAAGACCAGGCGCAGCTCGCGCAAGGCCTCGCGCTGATACACGGCGCGCGTCGCCGCGAGTAGAGCGAGCACGATGTAGGCCGCCACTGCCAGGTCGGCCAGACTGCGCCGATGCCACCAGTCAACCAGAGTGGCGCACACGACCCCGCGGACGAACCGATCCCAGGCGAGCGCTGCCACGGCAATCAAGATCGCCAGCTCCATGCAAGAGAACTGCCAGGCGCCGAGCCGCACGTTCAGTGGCGCCAGGAACAGCGCGGCCAGCGCCCCCTGAAGGCTCAATGCAGGATAGAGCAGGGCCAGGGCAGCATAGCCCAGCAGGCCGAGCAGCCGTACCAGCGAGCTTGGACCCCAGAGAGCCACGCCGCCCAACACGGCGAGGCCAGCGGCGGGTGCCCACGTCGGCAAGCGCTCCGCGCGCTCGGCCAGGCGCACCCAACCCTCGCGCCAGGGCACTGCGGCGAGTTCGCGGCGGATGGCCAAGGCCAAAGCCACGCCGCCCACCAGCGCCGCCAGCACGCTCCACCAGGCCGAGTGCCAACGCCGTTCGTAGCCGACCTGGACGACCGCGAGCTGTGCAAGTTGCTCGGGAGAACCCTCCAGATGAACGCCGATCCAGCTGGCCACTGGCGCCTTCACCAACGTTACGGCGCGGCCGGGGGGCAAGGTCACCGTGCGCTCAACGCCCTCGACGCTATCCAGCTCGCGCAGACTGGTGCGCGGCGCGCCGGCCTGGGTCGATACCAACAGCGTCGTACCATGGAAAGTGAGGTCGAGGCCGCTGCTCGCGGCCTGCGCAGAGACCAGCGGGCCCGCCAGGTAGCGGCCAGGATAGAGCGCGGCCGTGTCGCCAACGGCGGTGGCAAACGCCAGCCCCAGCGCAGTCGGCTCGCCCTTGGCGCCCAACAGGGCCAGCCCCTGCATCGGATCGCCCGACTCGACGGCCGGCTGCAGTGCTTGTAGGCACAACAGGCCGAGCCAGGGCCATTCCTCGCGAGCGCGACCCAGGCCACCCGCCAGGCGCTCGGCCTGCACGGTGGCGAGATCACTGCCCAGCGGCGAGGGTTCGCCGGCCCAGCCCTCGGGCAGCGCCACCCAACCGCCCTCGACCGCCCAGAGCGACAGGCTATCGGCGTCGAGGCGGCGCAGTTCTTCACGCAGCAACACCAGCCGCGACCAGTTGAGCACGCCCTCGTCTACGCGGCGGTCATAGGGGCCAGACCAGAAACCGTATGCCTTGACGGCTAGACCGTCGCACAGTTTGGCAGCCCCCAGGCGCAAGAGTTCGCGGGCAAAGAGCACATCGCTCATGTTCCGACCGCGCAGCTCGGTGGTGGGGGCCATGCCGCCAGCCAACACCAAGGCTGCTGGATCGGCCGCGCGGATCGCGGCGCTCGCCTGGCGCAGCATGGCGACATAGCCATGCGGATCGATCTCACCGGCGCCCCAGTTGGGCGCGATGTTGGGGTTGTCCCAGATCTGATAGGCGAGGACGCGCCCCCGATAGCGCGCCGCGGCTGTGCCAACAAACGCCGCATAGTCCTCATCGTGCGCAGCGGGCGCCTGCACATTATCGGCATCTCCCGCAGCGCGCGCCCAGCTTGGCGAGGTGTCGAGCACGAGGATGAGCTGCAGATCGGCCTCGTCGACGGCCGCCACGAGGCGATCCCACCGGGCCCAGTCGAATTGACCCCGTTCGCGCTCGATCTCGGCCCAGGGTAGATGCTGCCGTACCACGCCGACATCCAAGCCCTTGGCGGCCTGGAGCGCCTGGCGCAGGGCCTGGTCGGTCGTGTATTGCTCGAGGGCCACATTCGTGCCGTAGCGGGGCTGAACCAGGGGCGCAAGAGAGGGGCTGAGGCCGCTCTCCATGCCGCGACGGTCATGCCGCCAGCGGGCGACGTCGGCAGCAGCCCAAGCGAACAACGTCAGGAGGAGCGCCAGGGCCAGACCGACTCGTAGCAGCCCAAAGACCATACGGTGGCGCCTGTTCATTGCGCAGCACCCTCACCAGGATAGAGAGCCAGCTCGGCCATCGTCAGCAGCTGACCTCGGCCATGGGCGGACTATACCATGCGCTCATCGCCGCCGCTAGCGCGCCCTCGCTGAGCTGTCAGGCGCACGAGCAGCACGGCGATGTCCGCGGGGTTCACGCCCATGATGCGCGCTGCCTGGCCCAGTGTTGCTGGCCGATGGCGGCTGAGTCGCTCGATAGCCTCGGCGCTCAGGCCCGTCACCTGCGTATAGTCGAGCGTCGGCGGGATGGCCATGCCCTCCAAACGGCGCATCCGCTCGACCTCATCGCGCTGCTTGGCGATGTATCCCTGATAGTGCAGCTCGATCTCGATCTGCTCCCGCACCGCGTCGCTCAACGGCTCTGGCGGCGGGGCAACCGCAGCGATGACGGCATAAGTGGCCTCCGGTCGACGCAGATATTGGCTGGCCGACACAGGCTCGGTCAGCGGCTCTTGGCCCAGGCCACGCAGAGCAGCCGCAAGGGCCTCGCTGGGGGCCAGAGTCACGTGCGCCAGCCGGTCGAGTTCCGCAGCGACGGCTCGCCGCTTGGCCTCGACGGCCGCATAGCGCTCGGCAGAGATCGCCCCAACGCGAAAGGCTGCCGGCGACAGCCGCAGGTCGGCGTTGTCTTGGCGCAGCAGCAGGCGGTATTCGGCCCGCGAGGAGAACATGCGGTACGGTTCGACGATCTCTTTGGTGATCAGGTCGTCGATCAACACGCCGATATAGGCCTCGTCGCGGCCCAGCACCAGCGGTGCTTCGTCTTGGGCACTTCGGGCCGCGTTGATGCCCGCCATCACGCCCTGGGCAGCCGCCTCTTCATAGCCCGAGGTACCGTTGATCTGCCCGGCCAGGAAGAGGCCATGCAGACGGCGCGTCTCGAGGGAGGGCAGGATCTGGTGCGAGAGGACATAGTCGTAGGCGATGGCATAGCCGGGGCGGACGATCTCTACCTCGCGCAAAGCGGGGATCGAACGCAGCATATCGAGCTGCACTTGAGCGGGCAGCGCAGTAAAGGCTCCCTGCACATAGACCTCACCCGTGGCCCAACCCTCAGGCTCGAGAAAGAGCTGGTGAGACTCTTTGTCGGCAAAGCGCACGATCTTTTCCTCGATCGATGGGCAGTAGCGCGGCCCCAGGTCGGTGAGCACGCCCGGCGCGATCGGCGAGCGCGGCAGGTTCTCGCGGATGATGCGGTGCGTCTCGACATTGGTTCGCACCAGATAGCAGGCCATCTGCGGCCGCCAGGCGGTCTGCTGCGCGAGGGGATACACGGGGTTGATGGGCAGCTGGGCAAAGGTCTCGGGCGCGCCATCGAAGGAGAAATAGAGCGGCGTCTCGCTGCCGAACTGGGGGACGGTGAGAGCATAGTCGATGGTACGCGCATCGACCCGCGGCGGTGTGTCGGTAATGAATCGCCCCAGCGCAAAGCCAAGGTCGCGCAGGCTCTGCGCCAGCCCCCGCGCAGGGAACTCGCCCGCGCGCCCGGCATCCATGCCGAACTCGCCCGCCATGATGCGCCCATTGAGAAAGGTACCGCTGGCGATGACTACCGCCCGCGCCTGCAAACAGCCGCCGGGTTGTATGCGCACGCCCGTGACCCGGTCGCCCTGGGTGGTGATCTCTTCGACTGTCGCCTGCCGCAGCTCGAGGTTGGGCTGTGCTTCGAGCAAGTGCTTCATGGTCAGCGCATACAGGCGCTTGTCGGCCTGGGCGCGCAACGCCTGCACGGCGGGGCCTTTGGACAGATTGAGCATCCGGATCTGAATAAAGGTGCGGTCGGTGACGCGCCCCATGAGTCCGCCCAGCGCGTCGACCTCGCGCACGAGGTGGCCCTTGGCCGAGCCGCCGATGCTCGGATTGCAGGGCATCTGTGCGACGAGGTCGAGATTCATCGAGAGCAAGAGGGTGCGGCAGCCACAGCGCGCAGCTGCACTGGCCGCCTCGCAACCGGCGTGCCCGGCCCCCACCACGATCACATCGTAGGCACCGTCGCTAGGAGGCATCACCCGCGCTCAACAGTTCGACCAGCACCCGGTGTGGCGCAGCGCGAAAACGGCCCCAGTCGACCCAGTCGGGGCCTAGCGACTCGAGCTGATCGGCCACCGCGAGGAGCTCGCCGAGGGTGACAAACTGATAGTCGGTGATGTCCTCCGAGTCATCGGCAGGTACCAGTTCACCCCCGTCGTCGGTCACCAGAAACAGATAGCTGGTGAACACGATCTCCTCGCCGCCGTGGACAAAGTGGCTCTCGATGGTGGCCAAGAAGCGCTCGATGTGCACGTGCTCGCCGGTCTCCTCCCAAGACTCGCGCAGCACGGCGTCGATCAGGTTCTCGCCTTTCTTGATGCCGCCGGTCATCAGCCGATACACGCCATCGGGATAGAATGACTTGGTCTGCACGGCAAAGGTGCCATCCGGACGGCGCAGAGCAAGGATCACCTCGGCCTGGCGACGCGTGGTGACGGCATGCCAATACTGCATCGTCTCGGCGCTCACGTCATAGCGCTCGACGCGTTCGACGGGCGCCCCATATTGCTCGACCGCCTCCGCATATCCCGCGACTGCGAGCATCTTTGCCTCACTCGTTCTCTGTCTGAGCCAGCATTATAGCACACGGCTAGGCCTGGCCCGAACGGGATCGGGAGGGCCGTTCGATAGCGAAGATGAGCGGGCGTAGCGGCGATAAGGAAACAAATATAGAGAAACACCATAATGTTTGCTTCATTGCTGATTATAGATAAGAAACACAATTGAGCGCTAGACAAAGCAAAGGGCCGGCCCATGGGCCGGCCCTAGAGCATCCAGAAAGCGGCTATTCCTCTTTGGACTGCCGGATGAAGGCCAGTTCGTCGGTCTCAGCGGTCAGATCGAACGAGGCCCACTCCCCATTGGCATCGCCTAGGTTGAAGACGGCAAAGCCGAGCACATACGGGTCGCGGCGCAGCTCATTGTCGTACCAGTCCAAATCGGTCAGATAGTCATCAAGGGTGATGCTCTCCACATCATCGTCGGTGCTCTCGCCGGTGAAGGTAGTCCACCCGTCATAGTCAGGCGAGAGCACGCCGCCATCGATGCCTGCCTCGGTGACAATGAGAGGGATCACCAGGTCGTTGTGGCGGAGGTACGTGTCGTACCAGTAACGGTAGCGAAGGGTGAGCGAGCCGGCCTGAGAGTTGGCCTCGATGCCGGGGATCGCATAGCCGGCACCGTCGGCCATACGCGGTGCCGAGTACTCGTGAACGGCCAGCACGCCATCGTACTGCTTGGCAGCCATGACCGCCGGAAGGAACGCGGCGAATTCGTCGGCCTCGGGTGTGCCCGTCGAAAAGTTGCCGATGGCTGTCTTGAGGCCGATCTCGGCCATGGCGATGACCCGTTCTTTTTCGAACGCGGCATACCAGGCCATATCCTCGGCGCCATCGATGCCCGGTTCGTTCCAGCCGAGCCAGTAATCGACGCCCGGGTTGGCGAGATACAGGCCGGCGTGAGCCTCCACAAACTCCCGAGCACGCTCGGCGGGATCGCCAGACATCGTCTGGTCAGCCACCTCGAACCGCCCCACAGTGATCGTGTCGGGCGAGGCCTCTTTGACGTCAGCCAGCCAGCCGACATCGCCCACCGCCACCACCACCGCGGGCTGCGTCTCGGCAACAAAGGCCATGATCGCCGGGTCACTGTTGCGCGTTACATGAATCCCGAGCTTGCTCTTGCCCGTAGGCTCCGCCAGGGTTAGGGGCTCTTCTTCAGGATAAGTGGCCATCTCTTCGCTCACGGCGATGGCCCACAGGGTCGACGTGCCAGCCTTGCCACAATCCATGAGCACCGCGCTCCAGCCCTCGCCCCAGCTGAGCTCGAGCTGATGACAGGCATCTGGGAGAGGGCCTTCGTCGTAGTGAAGAGCGATACTCTGCGATTCGCCTGGCTCGAGCGACTCGAGCTCCCAACTCTGCGTCAGCTCGACGGTAGAGTCGGGCGGGAAATAGCGGTCGAGCAAGTAGAGGTTGCCCAGGGGCCACGGGGAGAGGTTGCTGAAGGAGATGACGTAGAAATAGGTGTCGGCCGTCCACGAAGTGGCCTGCACCAAAAGGGCAGTCTCTCCGGTCAGCTCGGGATAGGCGGCCGCATAGACAAAGTCAGCTTCGATGACGCGGTCATCATTTTCATCGGCCGAGACCGGCAGACAGAGACTACCGAGCACCACCAACGACAGCACGAGCAGCAACGTCGATCGCCTGTGCGAGGCGTGCCGGGTCATCAAGGTCCCCCCTCAGCGAGTCTACGGCCACAGCTCACCATGGGCTATTATATCAACGGAAATGCGTACGCGCAAGCGTTTCTGTGCTGCTTTTTCGTCATAACGGTGGCCTATGAACAGCACGGGCAAAGGTAAGCGCCACAACACGGCCCACGCCTGCCTGATGTAGCGCCGCCGCGCAGGCGGAGAGGGTGGCGCCGGTGGTGCAGACATCATCTACTACCAGTGCGCAGCTCACCGCGAGTGTGCCCCGGGCGACAAAGGCGTCGTCCACGTTGGCCAGGCGCTCGTCCCGCGAGAGACCTACTTGAGAGCGCGTCTCTTCTCGGCGAACGAGAGCGTTGGCCAGAACCGGTAGGCCTGCCTCGGCGCCCAGCGCGTCGGCCAGCAGCTCAGCCTGGTTGTAGCCGCGCTGCCGCCGGTGAGCGGGATGCAGTGGCACGGGCACCAGCACCTGCGTCTGGGCCAGAAGGCTCGGCCAGGTCTCGGCCATGAGCGCTGCCATGGGTGCGGCCAGCACCCGCATACCGCCGTATTTCAGCTGGTGCACCAAGTGGCGCGCCACACCGCGATGCGGCGCGGCTGAGCCCAACGCGGCGATCCCCGTGGGCAGAGCACGGCCGACGACACTGCGCGGTCCCAAGGCGCGCAGCTCGGCGAGACAAGCGGGGCACAACCAGGCACCCATGGCCCCGCAGACGGCGCAGTACGGTGGAAAGAAGAGGTCGAGCATCTCGCTCAAGAACGAACGCCGCGCCGGCACCTTCGGCACCACGGTCGGGGTCATCGGCCCAACCCCACTTGACGCCGTGCCCGACGCGCGACTACGCTCTCACCCAGAGTAGAGGAGGTGCCCATGTCTCGCTTCAACCTGCTGGTGACCATCCCTGCGCCACTGCGCGCCCAGATCATGAGTGACGAGACGCTCGCGCTCATCCATGAGATCTCTCAGCCGACGTTCAACGAAGACGGCCGCGACTGGTCTGGCCAAGAGCTGGCCGCGCATCTGCCCGGGCAAGACGCGATCCTGGCGAGCTGGGGCCTGCCCGCGCTCACCACAGACGTGCTCGCCCCGGCCGACCGCCTGCGGATCGTAGCCTATGCTGCCGGCAGCGTCAAGGGTTGGGCCACGGAGGCGCTATTCGAGCGAGGGATCGCCGTCACTCACGCGGCCAGCCGCATTGCGGACTCGGTGGCCGACTATACCCTCGTACTGGCCATGATGGGCTTGAGACGACCCCACGAGTTCGACCGGCGAATGAAGGCGGGAGAGCCGTGGCCCAAGCCGGCCGGTCCGGAACAGTTCGAGATCGCGGGCAAGCGCGTGGGCCTGCTGGGGTTCGGATATGTGGGGCGGCGGTCGGCAGCGCTGTTCCGCGCGGTGAGCGCCCAGGTGCTGGCCTATGACCCCTACGTCTCAGCTGAGGCGATGGCCGCCCAAGGCGTGACCAAGGCCGAGCTGACCGAGATCACGGGCAGCTGCTCCGTCGTATCGGTGCACCTACCCGTGACACCTGAAACGCACCACCTCATCGGTGCTGCCGAGCTAGCCCTGCTGCCCGATGGCGCGGTGTTCATCAACACCGCGCGCTCGTGGGTCGTCGACCAGCAGGCGCTGCTGGCCGAACTACGCCGGGGCCGCATCTGGGCAGCGCTCGACGTGTTCGACCAAGAACCGCTGCCGTTCGACCATCCCTTTCGCCGGCTGAGCAATGTCTTGCTCTCGCCGCACATGGCGGGCATGACGCGAGACTCGTACTATGGCCTCACGGCCACCATGGTGGCCGAGCTCCAGCGCTTTTTCCGAGGCGAGCCATTGCGCTATCGCGTAGCGCGCGAGGATCTGGCTAGAATGGCCTGAGCCAGAGCCCAGAGCATTGCGGCAGCCTTCCGCTGCCATGGTGGCCTCGCCCGGCGAAGCCACCACGAACCCCGTCAGATGCCTGCACTATGGTCGGCGCTGTCACCGCTAGACAGCGCCGACGATCTTCTTGACAACAGCCAAAGCGTAAGTAGAATCATTACATATGAGAGCCAGCAGCAATTTTGCGACCGCCGTACACATCCTAACGCTCCTAGCGCTCTCGAAGGGGCTGGTCTCTTCGTCGCGCATTGCGCAGAGCGTGAACACCAACCCCGTGGTCATCCGGCAGATCATTCAGCGGTTGCGCTGCGCGGGTCTGGTGCGCACCGAGGTCGGACGCGCTGGCGGAGCCATACTGCAGCGCCATCCGGCAGAGATCACGTTGGCCGAGGTCTACAACCTGTTCAAAGAAGATGCCTTTTTCAACCTGCATCCCAGCACACCGAACCCCCTCTGCCCTGTGGGGCGCAACATCCAGGCGGTGTTGCTGGGCATCTCGTCAGAGGCAGAAGAGCTGGTGGTGCAGGCGCTGAGCCGGCTGACGATCGCCGATGTGTTGGCCAGGGTTGCCGAGCGAGAAGCACGCCTGGCCTCGGGGGCCAACCCATGATCACCATACCAGCGGTCCGGTCGTTTGGGCGGCGACTATTCCGCTCGCCGTGGCGAGACATCCTCGAATACGCCCTGCTGCTCGTGTTCGTGTTCGCACTGGTAGCGATCAGTTCGCAGCGGCTCGGCTACTACTGGCAGTGGTACCGGGTGCCGCGCTATCTCTTTACCGTACAGCAGGGTCAGCTTGTGCCGGGAGAGTTGATCCAAGGGCTGTTGTACACTTTCCGCATTGCCGGCGTGAGCCTGGTGCTGTCGTTGATCATTGGGCTGAGTGCGGCATTGCTGCGCCTTTCGCAGTCACTGATGGGCACAGCGTTGGCGCGCATTTATCTCGAAGTGATCCGCAACACGCCGCTCGTGGTGCAGATCTATCTTCTCTACTTTGTGATCGGGCCAATCCTGGGGCTGGGGCGCTTTGCTTCGGCAGTTTTGGCGTTGAGCCTGTTCGAGGGCTCGTACATGTCCGAGATCCTGCGCGCGGGCATCGTCTCGCTGCATCATGGCCAGTGGGAGGCGGCCTATAGTCTGGGGCTGAGCACGTTCGACACGTATCGCGACGTCATCCTGCCCCAAGCAGTGCGGCGCATCTTGCCCCCGCTGACTGGCGAGGTCGTCAGCCTGGTCAAGAACACCTCGCTGGTGAGCCTGGTGGCGCTGAACGACCTGTCGATGCAGGCGCGCGTCGTATCCGCAGACACGTTTCTCACCTTTGAGATCTGGTTCACCACGGCGCTGATCTATCTGGCGATCTTGGTGCCACTGTCGCTGTTTGCCCGCTGGGTCGAGCGGCGCGTGGCGATCCCAAGCTGAACGAGGAGCTGCATGAGCGAGGCAGGGGCTGAAGACTATATCCTCATCATCGACGGCGTGACCAAGTCGTTCCCCGGCGGTGTAGAGGCTGTGCGAGGCTTTTCGGCGCGAGTGTGGCGCCGCGAGGTCATGGTCATCATGGGGCCATCTGGCTCGGGTAAGTCGACCCTGTTGCGCTGCTTGAACGGGCTAGAGCGACCGGATAGCGGCACGATCATCGTCGACGGCGTGCCGCTGGATGAGGACAAGGCGCATCGCAACCAGATCCGCCAAGAAGTGGGCATGGTCTTTCAATCGTTCAACCTATTCCCGCACCTTACCGTACTCGAGAACATCAACCTGGCGCAGGTGCGGGTACGCAAAAGGACACGCGAGGAGGCGACAGCGCGCAGCATGGAGCTATTGCAGCGAGTGGGCATTGCCGAGAAAGCCGACGTCTATCCCGCGCAGCTCTCTGGCGGGCAACAGCAGCGGGTGGCCATCGCCAGGGCGCTCGCCATGGCGCCCAAGGTGATGCTCTTTGACGAGCCCACGAGCGCGCTGGATCCAGAAATGATCAACGAGGTGCTCGATGTGATGCGCAACCTGGCGCGCGACGGCATGACCATGGTGGTAGTGACGCATGAAATGGGCTTTGCGCGCGAGGTCGCTGACCGGGTGATCTTGATGGATGAGGGGCAGATCGTCGAGACGGGCACGCCCGCCGAGATCTTTGAACATCCCCAGCAAGAGCGCACCAAGCGCTTCTTGAACCAGATCTTGTGAACGGTCACTGAGGGTCTAGCCCGCATGGCCATCACCGAAGGGCGTTGGTCGAGCGGTGTCAGTTGAGCGATAGCAGGTAAAGGAGACAAGCTCATGTGGACTCGTGTTCGTCGGCAGCGGCGGCTGCAATTGTTCGTCGCTCTGGCGATGGTGCTCACCTTGGCAGCTGCCTGTGGCACGCCTCAGCAAGCCCAAGAAGCCAGCACTAGCCAGATCGACAGCATCCTCAAGGCGGGAGTGCTCAAGGTAGGGCTAGATATCTTTGTGCCGTGGGCGTTCAAAGACAAGGATGGCAACCTCGTAGGCTTTGAGGTGGATGTCGCCAACAAGCTTGCGCAGGATATGGGTGTCCAAGTCGAGTTCGTGCCCACCGAGTGGTCGGGCATCATCCCCGCCCTGCTCACGGGCAAGTTCGATGTGATCATCGGTGGCATGGGCGTGACCACCGAGCGCGCGCTCAAGGTCAACTTCTCTGACCCCTACGAGTGGGGTGGCATCGACGTCGTCGTCAACAAGACCATGCTGCCCGACGTCACCAGCGACCTCTCGGCGCTCAACAGCGAGGATGTGGTCATCGCCGTGCGGCTGGGCGCGACGCCGGTCGAAGCCGCTAAAAAGGTGGCCCCCAAGGCGCAACTGCACCAGTTCGATACAGACGAGGCGGTGCTGCAAGACGTGCTCAACGGCAACGCCCATGCGGCTTTCTCGTCATCGCCCACGCCGGCCTTCTGGGCGGCGGACTATCCCGACACGCTCTATCGGCCCCTCGCCGATAGCGACCTGCTCTCCAAGCAGCCGAGTGCCTTTGCGGTGCGCAAGGGCGACCCCGACACACTGGCGTTCTTCAACTCGTGGATCTTGATCAATCAAGACTGGCTACAAGAGCGCGCTGACTACTGGTATGGCACCAGAGACTGGGCGCCGCTGCTTGGCGAGTAGACCCTTTGCCCGCAGCGTCATGCAGAGATAGCGCTGCCTGACGCTGCGCCGTTCATATCCTGTGCGGAGTGTTGCCTTTGAACACCAGAAAGCTGCGCTTTCGCCCGCTCGATGCATTCCTGATCGCCCTCTGCCTGGCAGCGGGGGTGTATGTGTACTATCGCATCGCTTACGGGCTCGAATACCACGGCAACTGGAGGGCGATCCCCCAGTTCCTCGTGCGGCGCGACCCCGCGACCGGCCGGCTGTTGCCCAACTTTTTGCTGGAAGGGCTGGCCACCACACTCAAGCTCTCGGTGTGGGCGTCGCTACTGGCGGGGGTGCTGGGCTTGGCGATCGCGCTGTGCCGCACCAGCAAGAGCTTGTTCTTGCAGCTGGTTGGCGGCACCTATGTAGAGCTGATCCGCAACCTGCCGCCGTTGGTGCTGGTGTTCATCTTTTACTACTTTGTGATCGACCAGGTCATGCCGCTGCTCGGCATAGAGGGGGCAATCCGCA
Source organism: Anaerolineales bacterium (assembly GCA_039680625.1). Classification (GTDB taxonomy): domain Bacteria; phylum Chloroflexota; class Anaerolineae; order UBA1429; family UBA1429; genus JAAYDS01. Next base: position 19,642 of record JBDKSN010000074.1, read on the forward strand.
ATGCATCGCCGGGCGCCCAGCGCGTTGTTGGCTGGCTCGCTGCGAAGCCATCGCTCCTCACGCAGTTCATCTCTGGCGTAGTGACACTGGCGTTCTTCGAGGGTGCGTACTTTGCCGAGATCATTCGTGGGGGCATTGTATCCATCGAGCGAGGCCAGCGAGAGGCAGCCTATTCGCTGGGGCTCTCGTGGTACGACGAGATGCGCGATATCGTGCTGCCTCAAGCGTTCAAGCGCGTGTTGCCGGCGCTCGCCAACGAGTTCATCAACACGATCAAGTACTCTTCGATCGCCTCGGTGGTCTCGATTCAGGAACTCACCTTCATGGGCCGGCAGGTCGTGGTCGCTACGCGGTACATCTTTGAGACGTGGATTACTGTCTCGTTGATGTACATGCTGCTGACGCTCACACTATCGCTGGTCACCAGCCGCATGGAACAACGCCTGGCGCGCAGCGGCTAGGTGATTGAGCAGGAGCCATCCTCAACTCGGACGACACTCACTCCTCGGTTGTTACTTTGGTGGCACGCGAAAAGCTACCCGGCTCGATCTGGCGGAGCTTGCCGAGCGCCAGAGTCATCATCTGCACGGGGAGAATCTCGAGGATGGGGAGAGCCTGGGGCAAACAGGCGGGCAGCGCCCACACTCCTGTGCCTACCCCGGCCTGGACAAACGCAGCACGTCCGCCCATGCCAATGATGTCGTTGTAGAGCTTTCGATTGAGCTCGACAACGGGGCCAAGGCCAGCAAAAACGAGCACGAACGTCTCTGGGCCTACCATCTCAATAGGCCCGTGACGAAAGGCGGCGCTGCTCATGCCCTCAGCGGCGATGTGCACCGACTCTTTCATGATGAGTCCGCCCGTCCCCGCAGAAGGCAAAGAGAGGCCACGCCCAACAAGATAGAGCTGCTGGATGCCCTCGAGCAGCGGCATCAGTTCTTTGATATGCTCGGTGTATTGGGCAAGATACCCGGCAACCTGCTCTGCCAGACTTCCCAATCCGCCATACAGCCTCGGCTCAAGACCAAGCTGGTCTCCAAGCCAGCATTGCGCTGCCAGCGCGGTGACATAGGTCTTGCAAGACACCGTAGCCTCTTCACCAGCTCTGGTGACAATGGCAAAATGAGCACGCTTATCTAAGGGGCTGTTGGCCGTGTTGGTTAGCCCGATTACGCTGACCTCGGGATTGACCTGCTCTAGAAGATGCACTATCTCTCCACTAGCGCCAGATTGCGATGCCATCACGAGCAGCGTTCGGGGTGGAATCATGTATGGCTTGTAGAGGAGCTCGCTGGTCTCAACCAGCCAGGCAGGCGCGCCGGCCGCCAGAAGGCGGTCATACAATGGCATCAGGGCATACAACGAAGACCCCATGCCGGTGAGAACTACCCTGTGCCAGCGGTGTTCGGCCAGGCCGCGCCGTAATTCCTCTGGCAACGCAGTCGCATGGAGATACGCCAGAGTATCCGCGAGTGCGGCGGGCTGAGCCAAAATATCGTGCTGATAACTGCTCATGCGGGAATCACCTCATAGATTGTGCCGCTGAAGCCCTCCAGGTGATAGCGCCAGCCGCCATCTTGTACCTGGACTGCCACGGGGCCATCAGGGCCAAGCATTGTCACCTTCTTAGCCCTGCCGGCCACCTGACCTGCCACTGTCTGGAACGAGTGATTCGTGAGCACCACATAGCTGCGCTCGACACCCGATAGCAGGCCTACCTCTACCGCCGGGTCAGTCACGACATATGGGCTGGTAATGCCCGCCCACTCTTTCATCGCTCGATAGAGGCGCCAGTAGGGCGAACCCTCTTCCAGCGCGTTGGACGTAGCGCCAAGCATCATCTCGATCGGATAGGCGCAGAGAGTCGTACTCCCCTGACCGCAGTCAAAAGCAACGAGGGCAGGATTCCCATCCTGGTCGCGAGCCAACACGCGAGCACCCTCGAGCTGCAACAGAGCGCCCGTGTAGTCTAGGCCATCCCGCGCCTGAAACCCAAACGATGCACCTGGCTGGATGCCGTGCCATTCCTCAACGAACGAGACGGTGATCTCTGCACGCCAGGGGAGTCGATCTTCGATGCTGGCGCCGAACAGTTGTGCGCTATAGGGGATCGATAGCGCCGACATCGCCGAGATCGACGCATAGAGATGCCCCCCATCTTGCACCCAAGGGATGATCCGCTGCCAGAAGGGCACATACAGATGGTAGCCCTCGGTGTTGGTCAGCGGGGCCGGACAGAGGATCAGCTTCCGTTCTTGCCACGCATCCAGCTCACGCGGAAAGCCCACCGCAATGCCCGCCTGTCGACACAAAATGAAAGCCGAGAGCCAGGCGTGTTGGTTCTTGAGGTTGGCCTCAGGGTCGCTATGCTCTTCCAGGATGTTGCGAGGTGCATATTGGTACGCAGTATCAGCGGGAAAGCCATACTGCGTGTAGTCGGACCCGTGAGCCCACTCATGGGGCACCATGATGCCCGCCTCATCCGCCGCTGGCTCCACACCATCCAAATCGAGCTGATCTACTACCCGACGCATAGCGCGCATTTCCAGCCCGTGTGACCGAGGCCGACGTTGATAGTCTGTGATGCCGAACTGGGTCTCATGGGGGTTACGCTTGTACGGTGCCCGATCGAACTGGACATCGGGATGGGCATCCGTGGCGCACCAAGCGATAAAGCCCTGGCTGCCAACACCCAACGCTGAATACATCAAGGTGCGATAGTACTTGGCCTGGCGGGCAGGCGAGTACATAGACGAAGTCGCGCCGAACTCTTGCATCAAGACAGGCTTGCCGGCGCCCAGGCTGAGTTTGGTCTCATAGGCCGCCGCATAGGTGAGTCGAGACGAAAGCAGCGGTTCATAGTACATCGAGGATTCATAGATAGGGTAAGGATGCACACTGGCGAAATCCACCCACTCTTTGATGTTGTCAATGCGGAAGGCTCCCCGCCCGATCTCTTGCCCGGCCGTGCCACACACGATCAGGTGGTTCGGGTCGGCCTTGCGCAGCGAGTCACAGAGCAGGCGCGTCCAGTTGGCGGCCATCGGGTCTGAGGTGGTGTCGCCTACGATCCAGTATGGCGGCTCGTCTGTCAGATCCCAGGCGATGATCGCGCTTTCATTTCGATATCGTTGGCCGAACGCGGCGATGTGGTTGGCTTGCCGTTGCAGCATCTCTGGGTCGGCATGCGGGTGACGGCCATTCCGCCAGGGCACATCCCAAAAGGCGTCTCCCACCTCGCCCCCGATGAAGAACGCAGGGTTGAGGTACAATTGGTATCGATGCGCGAGCTCGATAAGGTAATCGAACTGCTGAAACGCCGCCTCATTGTACTGACCTGGCCGTGGTTCAAACCAGCTCCAAACCAGATCGAAGCGAATGACATCGATGCCCAGGTCAGCCATAGCAGCGAAATCGGCCGCGATACTCTCTGGCGCCCATTCGTAAGGCCATTGCATGGCTTGCACTGCGGGCACCCAGTTGACGCCCACAGCGACAAATCGTCGCCCCTTTGCCGTGAAATAGTTCCCCGATAGGGTCACCGGTTCCATGTCTGTCTCTCCTCGTTACTCATGCGCCAGTGAGGCTTGGCTCATCCCCAGTATGAGACGCCCTACTTGAGCCCCGTGATCGAAATACCCTGGACAAACTGCTTTTGGGCAAAAGCAAAGATGATCAGTACAGGAATTACCATCATCGTCGCCGCTGCCATCAATTGGTTCCACTGCGTCATGTAGCGCCCCTGAAAATGGGCCAGGCCGACCGAGATGGTAAAGTACTCGGGATCACGGATGTACACGAGCGGCATCAGGAAATCGGACCACGTGCCCACCAGCGAAAAGATAGTTACAGCCACCAGAGCGGGTTTGGCCAAGGGGACAATGATCCGCCAGAGGATCCCAAGATCCGAACAGCCATCGATGCGGGCTGCGTCTGACAACTCGTGAGGAATGCCCATAAAGAACTGACGCATCAGAAAGATATAGTAGGCCCCTCCGCACCAGGCAGGAAGGATCATCGGCAAATAGCCTCTGTAGCCATGGCCAATCAGGCCGAGCTGCCGAAAGACCACGTACAACGGGATCATCGTCACCTGGCTGGGCAGAATCATCGTGGCTAGGACGAGCACGAACACAGCGTCGCGGCCTTTCCACTCTAGCCGAGCGAATCCATAGGCCACCAGACAGCTCGACAGAAGCGTGCCCAGGATCACTACCGCGGCCAGGATGACTGTGTTCACCAAGTATCGCCCAAAGTTGGACACGGCCAGCGCTTGCGGATAGTTCTCCCATTGCACTGGATCGGGGAGCAGCGTTGGAGGCCAGGTAAATACCTGCGCATTTACCTTGAGCGAAGTGACCACCATCCACAAGATAGGCATAAGAAACGCCAGGCTGATAAGGATCAGTATGGCATGCAGGAGCAGCTTCAGGCGCCCTGGGAAGAGGTCGTTCGCCCTAGTCGCCATAGTGCACCCACCCTTTGGACGTCTTGAGGATGACGACCGTGCAGATCAGCACCAGCACGAAAAGTAGCCAGGCCATGGCCGAAGCATAGCCCATCTTGAGGTAGCTGAAGGCATTCTGATAGAGATAGAGCGAATAGAACAGCAGCGAGTCTGCTGGCTGGCCGGTGCCGCCGCTGATAATGTACGGGGTGGTAAAGTAGTTGAATGCCCAGATGAAGGCGTTGATGAGATGAAAGAACATGATCGGCGTGATCAACGGTATGGTGATGCGGAACACTTTCTGTAGGGCAGAAGCGCCATCTAGCGAGGCTGCCTCATAGTAGTCGATAGGAATATCCTGAAGGCCGGCTAGGTATAGGATCATGTCGCTGCCGATGGTCCACAAAGTGATCAACAACAGCGACGGCTTAGTCCATCTCGGCGAGCTGAGCCATGGCGGCCCTTGCACGCCGATGATTCGCAGACCAGCATTGAGCAGCCCCCACTGCGGATTGAGAATCCACATCCACACCATCGCCGCTGCGACGGCGGGGACTACCGAAGGCATATAGATCACCGTGCGATAGATCGCGTTGCCGCGAATGTCGTTATTGACCAAGATCGCAAGCAGCAGCGCTACGATGATCGACGCTGGTACGATCGCCAACAGAAAGACCACCGTGTTGGCCATCGACTTGGTGAACTTGGGGTCAGCAAACAGGTGACTGTAGTTAGCGAGGCCAATCAGCCTGGGCGAGCCAAACAGGGAAAAATCAGTGAAACTATAATATAACGATGCCAATAGCGGATAGATCGTAAAAGCAATAAAACCGATGATCCAGGGGGAGATGAATGATACCCCCTTGAGCACCTTGAGAGTCTCAACGTGAAGCCTTCTGGCCCTCTGACCACGAGATGTGACGACCACTGGATCAGGCATCCGTTACCCCTCCAATGTATGGCCGACCAGCTCTGCGGACTGCGCCTCCGTTGTGCCGCGCCAAGGCTGTAGACCACGTTTCTGCCGGCAATCGGGCACATCGAGCGCCTGGCCCTTTGTGCCCGATTGCCCTATTGATCACTCAGTCGAGATATTCCGCCGCAACCTTTTCCATGACCTTTTGCGCGGCATCCAACGCTTCCTGGGCCGATACGCCCTCATAGTACATCTTGCCAATCGCTGTCTGCAGCTCGTCATTGTATCTTTGGCTGTAGGGTACAGGCGCCCAGGCCACCGCGTTGGGCGAAGTAGACAACTCGGCAAAGAACTTGGTAACTGGATCGTCTGTAAAAGTGCCTACTTCACTCTTGATCTGTGGGATATTCGAGATCACCGCGGCATATTCACGTGAGATGTCCTTGTTCATCGCGAAAAAGACGGCAAACTCCATCGCCTCTTTGGGGTGCTTGGCACCCACCGGCACGACGATCGGGTTCGTACCTACGATGGTAGCGTTAGCGTATTGCGGATCCGAGTAAGGGATGGCCGCTACCCCGTAGTTCAGGTCAGGGGCGTTCAGCTTGTAGAACGCTGGATCCCAGCAACCGCCAATATCCATAGCGATCTTGCCCAGCTGGAAGGGATTGTCTCCTTCAGAGAAGCCGGTGGTGAAGGCCGTGACCTTGTCTAGCCCATATTGGGACTGATAGTCCAAATCCCACTGGAAGGCGGCCACGTTCTTGGGGTCGTTGACGGTCGGCGCGCCAGTTTCTGGATCATAGAACCGGCCTCCAGAATTCAGCAAAAAGCTTGTCGCCCGCCAGGTATCGATGAGAGGCATCCACCCCAGCTGGATGATGTTGCCACTCGCGTCTACCTTGGTCAGTTTCGCCGCATATTCGGCCAACTCATCGAGCGTCTCGGGTGGCTTCTCAGGGTCGAGGCCAGCGGCCGCGAACAGATCTTTGTTGTAGAAAAAGCCGCTGTCATAGTTCACGAAGGGCAGCCCGTAGTACTTGCCATCATAGATCACCCATTGCAGCCCAGCCGGCACTAGCTCTGCCTCCAGCTGCGCCCGCACTGGCTCCACCGCAGGGGTCAGGTCCATGATCGCCCCTTGGCTCGCCCACAACGTCGCCGTCTCTGATGACGCCGCGATGATCACATCCGGCGGGTCACCACCCGACATTGCCGTCAACATGGTCTGGTTGTCTTTCTCACCCTCAGCGATGACTCGGATATTCGGGTGAGTTGGCGTCCAGTACTTGTCGATCATCTCATTCAAGAGACCGACCTCATGGGCGTTGAACCCGTTCCACATGGTGATGGTAACGACCTCTTCACTCGCAGGCTCTGTGGTCTCTGAGGTAGGTTCAACCTCGGCCGCAACCATCTCTTCACTAGTAGGCTCTTGGGCCTCCGAAGCAGCCTCGGCCGGGGCCGCAGGAGCCTCGGTAGTGGCTGCCGGGCCGCACGCCGTGAGCACCAGCACGGCGATCAACATCGCCGCCATGATCTGAAGCATCTTTTGCTTGAGCATTTCTTCCTCCTGCACAGAGAGCATCCCTATCATCAGGAACACTCAGGATACGACGAGCCATACAGTCCTGTTCTCTCACAGGTCTCGCTGCCCTGTGTTGAACACCTCCTTTGCAGCACCTGCGCTATGTACCGACGGCTGCACAGCAGTCAGAGCGTTAGCTATCAAAACGACGCAAGAGATTCCTCCCAGTCACAAAGCTAAAGCGATCGGATCGGTAGACCGAGCGGACGTATTCCAGCACGGTGAAGTGGTCGTCGCTGGTGAGGTGCCAGATCAGCAGTACCGGATCGGTGACGGCAATCTTTAGGCATTGTGCTTCTTCGCTGGTCGGCAAGCCTGCCTCGACGATAGCATCGGCCCACGTTGGCTTGAGGCCATACTCTCTGCGCATCACGTCAAACAAGTATCGGTGTTCAAAGTCGATTGCCTCAATGCCTGGATACATCTCGGCCGGAAGATACGCAGCTTGTAGCACTACAGGTTCATCGTTCGTCAGGCGCACGCGCCGCAAACAGACATACGATGCATCGTCATCCATCTTGAGTTTGACGATCGTATCCAGATCAGGCTTGTCTATGCCCAGCCCAAGTACCCGCGAGCTAGGCACCTGCCCTCGGGCACGCACATCTTCGGTAAAGCTAGAGAAGAAAGAAAAGTTGGATAGAAAGGCCTGCGCCACAAATGTGCCCCGACCTCGCTCACGATAGGCCAAGTGCGCTTTGACCAGCTCGTCGAGTGCTGCTGTAGCTGTAATGCGGCTGACGCCGTACCGCTGCACGAGCTCTGCTTCAGAGGGTAGCTTCTGACCGACCCCGAATTGCCCAGTTTCGATCGAGTGGCGCAACACTCGGGCAATCTGGCGGTAGAGCGGGGCCTCACTACCAGGGTCTAGACTAGGGAGCTCACCTGTGAGGTTCATTCGCCCTCAACCTAGCACCAGTATCGCAGGCATCTCGTTGCCTCCACTTGATATGTCAATATAGCTATCATATCATGCTTCTGCTGTATTATCAATGGGTTCTGGGGCAATGCGGTGCAGAGTCACGAAAAGTCGAATAACATGCTGCGCAAAGAGCGCGGGCAGCGGCGCCATGTGCCCTTGGTTACTGGGATGCTTGCGAGTCTCCTCGGCTTGTATGCTCCGCAAGCACGCCACATTGTCAGTTCGACCTGTAGCTGAACGCGGGGCGACGTCATCGGGTGTCGGCGCAGAAGGAGGTAGCGAACACTATGGCAACGCGAAGGGTCGTCTTGGGGATCGATATCGGCGGCACTCGCGTCAAGTGCGGGTTGATCGATCTCGACTACAAGGCCATCGTGATCCAGACGGCTCTACCCACGAATACAGAGGGGCAGTCAGCACTCGTACAGAGTCTTGTGCGCATGGGAGAGATGTTGTGTGATCGAGCCGGCACTGACATGAGCAGCCTGTTGGGGGTTGGCGTCGGCGTGCCAGGTTACGTGGATGGTGACGAGATCAGCCTGGTCGCGGAGAGCATCGCCTTCCTTGAGGGCAACACCTTCCGCGGCGAGCTTCAGGCTGCCCTAGGTTTGCCTGTACGTCTGGACAATGACGCCCGCCTCATCGCTCTGGGGGAGACTCTCTTCGGTGGACATGGGCCTGCACAGGCCGTCTTGCCACGTCGCCTCTTGTCTCTCACCTTGGGTACCGGCTTGGGCGTCGCCCTAGTAGTAGATGGCCACCTACAGGAGCGCAGCTCCGTCACTCACCTTGCGGGGCACATACCCATACGCCCGGGCGCCGCACCGTGTTTTTGTGGCTTTCAAGGTTGCCTGGAGTCTCTCGTCGGCGCTAGCGCATTGCCGCGCAACTACCGGCAGGCTCTTGACTGCCTGAGACTTCCGCCGGACACTGACGACCCCGATAGTCAGCGGGTATTTGCGTTGGCCACACAAGGCTCAGTGGCAGCGCTACACGCGGTGCGGCAGATGCTGGACGACCTCATCGTTGGCCTGAACGCTTTTATCTACATCTATGCGCCGGAAGTGATCGTCCTGGGGGGAGGCATCGCCCATGGTCTCCATAGGTGGCTGCCCAGTATTCGCGAGGGCTTGTTTGCCCGGCCATACGCGAGTTACGCGGTCAGCATCTGCCTTTCAGAACTGGGTGAGCAGGCCGGCTTGTGGGGGGCCGCGTCTCTGTGGGAACAGACAGACGATCTATGTTGAGAACTGTGCACAGGTTCGCTGAGATGCCGGCAGAGCTATCCAATGTGCGCCCAGTCGAGGGCCGAGAAGCAGTCACATCACCTGAGGACACTACCGAATCTTGAATTGCCCTGGTAACTGCGGGGATAGTGCGAGTAGCCTGGGAAAGAGGCGGCTCCTCAAACGCTGTTGGTCATGCTGGAGGAGTGGGCAGATGCCCAGAGCGAAGCTTCCTGCTGCGTCGCCCTGCCGACACATGGCGTTGGCAGGCGAATGTACAAGGCTAGGATCAAGACTCTCAACAGGCGGAGGGGGTGGGATTCGAACCCACGGTAACGCAAGCGCTACAACGGTTTTCGAGACCGCCCCGATCGGCCGCTCCGGCACCCCTCCGAGTATCGCCCTAGTCGTCGGCTGCGTTCACCCGCAGCTGGACAAAGAACGATTGCATCAGCGCTTCGATCTCTGACGCCAACACCCCGGCCACCACCTTGAGCCGGTGGTTCAGCCAGGGCGACCGCACCAGATCGTACACCGAGCCGGCTGCTCCCGCTTTGGCATCGCGCACACCAAAGACCAGGGTGTCGACTCGCGCATTGACCAACGCGCCAGCGCACATGCAGCAAGGCTCTAGAGTGCAATAGAGCACCGCGCCCCGCAGCCGCCAGGCGCCAAGGGTCTGGGCTGCCTCACGCAAAGCCAGCAGTTCGGCATGTGCCGTGGGGTCAGCCTGCGCTTCACGGCGATTGTGGCCTCGACCGATGATCCGGCCCTGATAGACCACCACGGCGCCTACTGGCACCTCACCCTCCGCTTGCGCCAGGCGAGCCTCAGCCAAAGCTTCGCGCATCCAGGCCTCGTGCTCCATAAGCGCGCAGAGTATAGCATAACGCCCCACGAGCTGCAAAGCGCTCGGCGCGCATGACAGCAGGCACGGCCCCGCCTAGAATGCCGCCATGACATTGGTATTATTGACCGCCTGCTGGGTCGCGGGCATCGTCTTGGCGCGGTCTCTGGGCGCGCCCCTGTGGCCAGCGTTGGCCTGCGCTGCGCTGGCCGGGGGTGGGCTGGTGGGCGCTTGGCGCCGACGCAGGGCGCGCTTGATCCTGGCTTGTGCGCTTTGCCTGGCCCTGGGCGCTGGCCGTATGGCTTGGGTGACGGCCAAGGGAGCGGCCGAGTCGCTGCAGCAGTTCAACGACCGCGGGCCGATGACCGTGACGGGGTGGGTGTGCGCCGCACCGAGCGTGCGCAGCGATGCGCTGCAGGTCGAGCTCTGTGCCGAGCAGATCGATGCTGGCGAAGGGGTTCTTCCAGTCGGGGGCAAGCTGCTCACGGCGCTGCCGCGCTACGCCAACGTGCACTATGGCACGCGCTTGGCCATCAGCGGTCGGCTCGAGACGCCGCCCATCCTGGCAGATTTCGACTATCGCGAATACCTGCTCGCGCGGGGCATCCGCAGCCTGTCGCGCCGACCCAGCTGGAGCATCCTCCCCGGCCAGGCGGGTTCACCGCTGTTGCGGCTCAACGACCGTCTCCGAGAGCGCCTACGCTTGGCCACCGAGCGCAGCCTGCCCGATCCCGAGGCTGGCCTGCTCAACGGCATCCTGCTCGGCCTGGGCCACACCCTGCCCGACGCGCTCTATACAGGCTATCAACGGACGGGCCTGGCGCACATCATCGTGATCTCGGGATTCAACCTCAGTCTGGTGGTGCAGCTCGTGTTGGCTATCGCCGGGAGGCTGCTGCATCGCTGGCGTGCCCTGTGGTTCTGCCTCGCAGCGACGGCGTTCTATGCCCTCTTTGTGGGCGCCTCGCCCCCTGTGGTGCGCGCCGCCCTGATGGCCGCCATGAGCATCATCGCCCTGCGGCTCGGCCGTAGAGCGCACCTTCTCACCTCGGTCGCTAGCGCCTCGCTGTGGATGACGGCTGCCAACCCGTTGCTCTTGTGGAGCGCGAGCTTTCAACTGTCTTTCGCTGCTACCCTTGCCCTGGCGTTATTGGAGCCACGCCTGGCGGACGCGACCGAATCTGCGCTGGGCAAGATGGGCGCTCGCCGCTGGTTACCCCTCGTGCGCGAGCTCTTGCTGGCGACGTTGGCCGCGCAGCTCGCGACCCTGCCGATCCTCATCGCCACGTTCGATCAGGTGTCGCTGATCGCGCCCCTGGCCAACGTGCTGGCTTTGCCCGCTCAGGCGGGGGTGATGTTGCTCGGCGCGCCGGTGCCCCTCGTCGGCCTCATCTCCCCAACGCTGGGCCGGGCTATCGGCCTGCCCGTCTGGACATTGCTCCGCTGGACGAACCTGGTGGTGAGCGGACTCGCGCGACTCCCGTGGGCGGCCGTTCCGGCGCCAGTGCTGCCTGCATCGGTCATTTGGGCGTTCTACGGTGCGCTGGTGGGCCTGGCAATGTGGCCGAAGAGGCGCCGAGCGACGGCTATCGAGCGCCAAGAGGCGCTGATACAGTTGAACAACGGCTGGCGGTATGGGCTGCCGGTAGCCAGCGTGCTGCTGATTGCCCTGCTCGGCACGCTGCCGGACGGGCGGCTGCACCTGGTTGCGCTCGATGTCGGCCAGGGAGACGCAGTGCTGCTGCGCACACCGCGCGGGCACACGGTCTTGATCGACGGCGGCCCCGACCCCCTGGTGCTGACAACGCAGTTGGGCGACGTGTTGCCCTTTTGGCAACAGCGGATCGACCTGGTGATCAGCACGCACAGCGATAGCGATCACCTGAGCGGATTGGTGCCGGTGGCACAGCGCTATACGGTGGGTGCGGCCATCGCCTCGCCGTGCGCCAGCGGCGAGCTCTCGGCGGCCTGGCTGGCCGCCCTCGCTGAGCAAGGGGTCGCGCCAGTGACAGCCGTCGCCGACCTACGCGTCGAGGTCGAGCCGGGCGTGACCCTCACCGTGCTGCACCCACAAGCCAATGCTGCCTGTGGTGGCGAGGTCGATGCCAACGATCAGTCGGTGGTGTGCCTTGTCGAATATGGTGCAGCGCGGATCTTGCTCACCGGCGACGTGAGCGCCGAGGTCGAGCGTCGCCTGGTGGATGAACGAGAACTCGGGGCGATCACCCTGCTCAAGGTGAGCCATCACGGCGCGGCCACAGCCACGGGAGAGGCCTTGCTAGCCGAGGCCCAGCCTCGCGTGGCGATCATCAGCGTGGGGGCCGACAATCGCTATGGACACCCATCAGGAGTAGTATTGGCGCGTTTGGCAGTAGCGGGCAGCCAGGTCTATCGTACGGATGAGCAAGGCACCCTCGATTGGAGCACAGACGGCGAGCGCTACTGGGTCGAGGCGGAGACCACGCTCGCCAGCGAGGTCAGGAACCATGAATGAGCTACCCTCCGCCGACTGGCGGCAGATCATCCCCTTGTTGCAGGTGAGCAACCTGGCTGAGACCCTTGGCTACTATCGCGACGTGCTCGGCTTTGGCATCGTTTCGCTATGGCCCACCGAAGGCCCACCCAAGTGGGCGCACGTGGCTCGTGGCGCGGCGCATTTGCTGCTCACGTTCGACCTGGGCACCAGCGACCGACCCTTTATCGCCGAGAAAGGCAACGGTGTGGTGCTGTATGTCGTGGTTGACGATATCGAGGCGACGTATCGCGAGCTCGAAGAGCGTGGCGCCATCATCGTGCAAGACATGGTCGAGTTCGGTGGGCGGCGCCAGTTCAGCATCGGCGAGCTGAATGGCTATATCCTGGCCTTTACTGAGGCATTCATCGACTGACCACGAGGGGGAGAGATGCACATCACCGACGACCGGCCTCTAGTCGCGCTGGTAGACTGGGCAGACGAGTTCTGGCCGATGGGCTGCGAAGCCGAACGCATGGCCGCTGTGGGGGCGCGCTGGGTGCAACAACGCTGCGCGACCGAGGAAGAGGTGGTGGCTATCGCCCGCGATGCCCTGGTCGTGGTGGTGCAGACCGCCCGGCCTTTACTGACTCGCCGCTCACTGGCCCAGCTAACGCGCTGTCGCTGCGTGGTGCGCGCTGGCGCTGGCTATGACAGTGTAGATG
>JBDKSN010000075.1:0-54744 GCA_039680625.1 Anaerolineales bacterium
AGCGCACCAAGTACGACCTGTACTATATCGAGAACTGGTCGCTGCTCTTTGACATCAAGATCATGGTGCGCACCGTGATCAACATCTTCCGCGGCGACCGCAACGCCTACTGAGGCGTCGCCTCGCGCGTAGCGAGCCCCAGCAGCCAGGCATCGATGGCCGGGTCAGCGGGCACCGTCGCATCGAGCGCGATGCGCTGCCACGCATAGCGCACAAGGCGCCCCGCACCGTCCAAGCTCAGTTGGGCTACCCCCACAAACCGCCCGGCTCTTTCGGCGACGTATTGGTCGGCGTGGATGAGCAGCGTGCCGTCGCGCCCCACGATCTCCGGCCCAGCATCGCGCTGATTGCCTCCTACGACGATTACGTCGATGCCCCTGACGCGTTCGGCGATCTGGCGGTCGACCTCTTGCCCGGCGTGCGAGAGCAGGATCACGATGTCGGCCTCGTGGCGCAGCTGGCGCACATAGCGGCGCGCCGTGTGCAGGGGGTCGCGGATCTGCCAGCCGGCGACGTCGCCACTGTCCGTCAGCCCGAGGATGGCCACCTTGTGGCTGCCCATGTCTCGCAGGGCATAGGGTTCGGCGGCCAGCTCGTCGCTGCCTGCGGGGTAGGCGTTGGCTGAGAGGAGCGCAAAGCGCGACGACGCCCGAATGCGTGCCACGCCCTCTGGCCCGAGCGTGGCGAGGTCTTGGGCCCCGAGGACGACGGCATCATAGCCCAGAAGGTCATACAACTCGGCCGCGATCTCGCCCGGGGGCGTCTCGGGGTGGCCGCTGGTGCTCAACAGGCCGTGGCCCGCGTCGAGGACGAGCACCTGATCGGCAGTCGCCCGGGCATTTCGGATCACGGTGGCCCGCCGGGCCACACCCCCTACGGCGTCCTTTCAACCACAGGCCTCGAGCGCGCCCATCGTGTCGTTGGTATGGATCAAGGTGAGCGTGAGGGCCTCACCGGGTGTCTCGCTCGTAGAGGGGGCGGGGAGCGGTTGCGCCGCGCAGCCGACCAGCGCACCCCAGGCGAGGACGAGGGTCAGGCCCAGCCCTCGCCAGCGACGCCGTGCAACGATCGATGAGTGGCTATTGCGCCCGAGCCAGGCGCTGGGCAAAGGCATCAAACGCCTCCAGAGTGCGCTCCAAGTGCGCCGCAGTGTGCGCCAGAGAGATGGCGCCTAGGCCGTGCATGATGCTCACGCCGTTCACCAACAGCGCCAGTTTGAGCACACGCTCGCGAAGCGGGTCATCGCAGCGCGTGGGGTCCGTCAGGTCATCGGCGCCTGCCGCCACCACATCGTCGCGCAGCGGAAAATAGACGGTGGCCAACGAGCCGCCCGGGAACGCGTCATTGCCCCAGCCCGTGCAGCGCGCGAGCACGCCGCGGTCGGCAAAGACGCGCTCGATGCCCGTACGGAGCGCCTCGCCCTTGGCCGCCAGCGCGGGATAGATCGTATCCTCGTTGGCGAGCAAATAGTCCAACATCACCTGACCGGCTTCGAGCGAGAGCGGATGCGCGCTGTAAGTGCCGCCGCTGAACCAAACGCGCGGCTCAGCGGCCTGGCTACACAGCGCCATGACGTCGGCGCGGCCCACTACGGCAGCCACCGGCATGCCCCCACCGATGATCTTGCCATAGGTCGAGAGATCTCCTGAGACGCCATAGAGCCGCTGCGCGCCCCCCGCGCGATAACGAAAACCCGTGATCACCTCGTCGAGGATGAGCAGGGCGCCATACCGCGTGGTCAGCTCGCGGGCGAGCTGCATGTATTCGCCCGTAGCGGGGACAAAGCCGCCGTTGCCCGGGCAAGGCTCAAAGATAAAGCAGGCGATCTCGTTGCCATGCGCCGCAAAGACGTCTGCGAGCGCCTGTGGATCGTTGAAGCGCGTCACGAGGGTGTTGTGATCGGCGCCGCCATTCACGCCGGCCGAGTCCACACGGTCAAAGCCATGCGCCGTGCGCGACACGCCCTTGAGCGCCAGCGGATTGGCGCCGTGCCAGCCGCCGCCCACCTTGAGCACCACGTCGCGCCGGGTGTAGGCGCGCGCGAGCATCATGGCATACATCGTCGCCAACGTGCCCGAAGTCGTCAGGCGCACGCGCTCGGCACCGGTGGCGCGGGCCAGCGTCTCGGCGTAGCGCGTCTGGCGCTCTTCGAGGTGGCCGGTCTGCAAGCCCTCGCCCGCCTGGAGCATGGCGATCAGCCGGTCGCGGATAATGGCCGAGTTATGGCCCAGGATGTTGGCATAGTGCCCCTGCCAATAGTCCACCAGCTCCTGGCCATCGATGGCGGTGACGGTTGCCCCCTGGTTGGCCACTACGCGGAAGGGATAGGGTGCAAACAGCCGCGCCGTGTGACTGACGCCATCGATCAGGACTCTTCGCGCGGCCTCATCGGCAGCGGCCGAGCGAGGAAAACGCTCCCGATAGGCCTCGGTGTACTCGGCGAACAACTGGTTTGTGTCGTACATCTTACCCCCGTGCAGATGCTCTGTGTTTGCGCCACGCCGCGCTCGCCTTTGGCGAGGGGCTAGCTAGCCCCTCACGCCCACGCGGCGACTAACGGGCCGTCTGATGGAGATATTCGGCGAGTAAGGGAATGCCGGCGGCGATCGTGTCGGCGCTAGCACACAACGAGATGCGCACAAAGCCATCCGAATGCGCGCCAAAGGCGATGCCCGGGGCCACAGCCACATGGGCCTCTTGCAGCAGGTTCTGGCAGAAGGTGAGCGAATCCAGCGGCTGGGCCGAGATGTCGGCCAGCATGTAAAAGGCACCGTGGGGATACGAGACAGGCAGCTCGTTGTCGAGCGCGACCGCAATGGCCAGGTCGCGGCGACGCTTGTATTCCTGGCGCATCGTCTCGACGCAGTCCTGCGGCCCCATGAGCGCCGCGGTGGCCGCCACCTGCGCCACGGTGTTGGCGCAAGAGACCACCGGCTCCTGGATCTTGGCCATCTCACGAGCCATCCAGAGGGGCACAGCAGCATAGCCCACGCGCCAGCCCGTCATGGCATAGGTCTTGGAGGTCGTAAAGATCGAGATGCAGCGGCCGTCTTCGTCCCACAGCGCGGGGCTGAAATGCTGGCCCTCATAGACCAGCCGGTCATACGTCTCATCCGAGATCACAAAAAGGTCGTGGCGCTGGGCAAAGGTCATACAGCGCTGGAGCACCTCTTGGGAATACACCGCGCCGGTGGGGTTCGACGGACTGGTGAGAAAGAGCACCTTGGTGCGCTCGTTGACCAGGCTTTCGAGCTGATCGAAATCAGGCTCAAAGCCGCGCTGTTGCGCCGTCAGATAATAGCGGGGCACCGCATGGAGCAGACGCGCCGCCATCGAGAAATTGCCATAGCCCGGGTCGGGCAAGAGCACCTCATCGCCCGGCTCGAGCAAGAGAGACATGCTCGCGTGCACGGCCTGCATGGCGCCGATGGTGACGACGATATTGTCTGGCGTGACGTGCAGATCGTTCTCGCGATCGAGTTTGGCGCAAACGGCCTCGCGCAGGCACATCATGCCGGCATTCGCTGTGTAGCCGGTATACTCATCGCGGGCCGCACGGCAGGCCGCCTCGATCACGTGAGGGGGCGGGCTAAAGTCGGGCTGGCCGATCTCGAGGTGAATGGCATCAGCATAGGCAGCAGCCTGATCGAAGATCACCCGAACAGGCGAACGTTCGATGCTGCTCACATTCCTCGCTAACGCCTTCATGCCCATGCTCCTTGTGATGCGTGTACAAAAACGCGCCGTATGACGAGACCCGGCCTCGTCGCACGGCGCCAGTTACACACTCGACATCGCCACGCGTGCGGCAATGCTTGCAGCCTAGTATAGGCCACTTGGCACATTGCCTAAAATCCTGTTGCCACGTGTAGGGCAGGCGAGACCGTCTTGCCGCTAGCGAGATGCCGACGTGCTGGGCGAGCGGCTATCGCCCTCGCCATCCTCGTCTCTCGCTGGCAGCACGGCTCGTGAGCGGCCCCCCGTGCCCACTGGGCCAACCACGCCCAACTCTTCGAGCTGATCCATCAGGCGCGCCGCGCGAGGATAGCCCACACGCAGCTGACGCTGGAGAAAAGAAGCCGAGGCTTGTTGCTTTTCGCGGACGATGGCCACCGCCTGAGCTAAGAGGCCATCGTCATCCTCTTCGCTCTCTTCGCCCAACGTCATGCCCTCCCAGGGCGGACGCTCTGCGGCGACGGCCTCGCCCGCCCCCTGATCACTCACCGAGAGAGCGTCGGCGGCCACCGCTGGCGCGGCGCTCTGCCAATAGCGCACCAGAGCCTGTACCTCTTGGTCAGAGACATAACTGCCCTGGATGCGCAACAGCTTGGCCGAGTCGGGCGGCATGAAGAGCATATCGCCGTTGCCGAGGAGCTTTTCCGCGCCGGGGCAGTCGAGGACCACGCGGGAGTCCACCTGCGCCGTCACGGCAAAGCTGATGCGCGCGGGGAAATTGGCCTTGATCAGGCCCGTGACCACGTCCACCGAGGGCCGCTGCGTAGCCACGACCAGATGGATGCCCGTCGCCCGCGCCAACTGCGCCAGGCGGCAGATGATGCGCTCGACATCGTCGGGCGCGGCGAGCATCAGGTCGGCTAGCTCGTCGATCAGCACGACGATGCTGGGCTTGGTCGGCTCGCCGCGCGCTGCAGCCTTTCGGTTGTAAGAGCGCAAGTCGCGCACGCCGAGCTGGGCGAACTCTTGGTAGCGGCGGTCCATCTCGGTCAGCAGCCAACGCAGGGCGACGATGACCTGTTCCGCCTCGGTCAGCGCTGGAGAGAGCAGGTGTGGCAGCCCATTGAAGCGCGTCAGCTCGACGCGTTTGGGGTCTACCAACAAGAGGCGCAGCTGTGCGGGAGTGTTCTGCAGCAACAACGAGGCGATGATGGCGTTGAGGCACACGCTCTTGCCCGTGCCGGTGGCCCCGGCCACCAACAGGTGAGGCATGCGGGCCAGATCAGCCACCACTGGCTCTCCCGAGACGCCTCGCCCCAAGCCCATACGCAGGTTCGAGTGCACACGCTGGAACTCGGCCGACTCGACCACGCCGCGCAGGCCCACCAGCGCCTTCTCGCGGTTGGGCACCTCGATGCCCACCACGGCACGACCCGGGATCGGCGCCTCGATGCGGATGGGCGCTGCCGCCAAAGCCAACGCCAGGTCATTCTGCAGGCCCGAGATCCTGTTCACGCGCACCTTTTGCCGCTGGGTGCTGCCCGTGTTGTCTTGCCGCTCGACGTAGCCCGGCTCGACGCTGTATTGCGTGACCACCGGCCCGTGGCTCCAGCCAACGACGGTGGCGGGCACGCCAAAGGCAGCTAGGGTCTGCTCGATCACCTCGGCTTGATGGCGGCACTCGGCCTCGTCTCCGGCGATGGGATGGTCGGGGGCGAGCAGCGTCAGTGGTGGCAGCTCTGTGGCGACCGCCTTTGCCGACACGTTGCGCTCCTCTTGGGTGGGCGTTGGGCTCGCTACCTGGGTGGCCGCCGCTCGTTCCTTTGGACGTGGTCGAGAGGCCTGGCGAGACGCCGTCGGCTCTGGGCGTGCTGCACGATCCTTGGCGGCAATAACGGGCGCTGTACGGGGTGTTGCGGCCTGATAGTAGCGCCGACGGTTGATGCGGTCGCGGATGGCCGTGCCCACACGCGCCCAAGCCCAGCGAACGTACCAACCGAGCAACGGCCAAGGCAGCGGCACGATGAGGTGCAGCCCCCAGACCAGCAGGGCGAGCAGCAACAGTGTCGCCACCGCCTCACCAAGCAGCGGCACGAGGAGCTGATACAGCGCCCACCCGACCCAGCCACCCCCGTGGCCGTCTTGCGCCAGGCCATACGGCTCGGCGGTCGAGAGCACGTGCACCAGACCGAGCACCGCCAGCAAGACGAGCTCGCCGCCGAGCACAGCTCGCCAGCGGATGGGCCACTTTTGCCGCAGCGCACCGCGCAGGTAGAGGAAGGCGCCGAGGCCGAACAGTAGCAGCGATAGCGGATAGGCGCCGATGCCGACGGCGCGTCGCAGCCCCATCCAGACGCGATAGCCCAGCTCACCCTTGCCACCCGAAAAGACGGACAGGCAGATGATCAGCCCTAGGGCCATCAAGACCAGGCCCCAGGTCTCCTGGCGCTTGAGCCAGGGGGGGCATTGCCAGCGAGGCTGCGTTTGTGCTTGGCGTTTCTTGGTTGGCATGATCCTAATCAAGATGAGGGACCGGCTCACGAGCCCGATCTCGTCTCGTCACCCATCCTCGCCCCAGCCCGGGCGAAGGCGACGCGAAACCTGGTTCTAGCCGCTGTAACCGCACTATAGGCCGAGGCCGCCGTCCGGGCCAGCGAGGCTTGGGTTAGGCCACGCTCAGTAAAGCAACATGGCTGGGCCGCCATCGTCGGAATCGTCCGAAGCGTCAGAGTCGTCGGTCGAGCCTTGACCGTTGGCGCGCTTCATGCTGAGGCTGAGGCGATGTCGGGTACTATCGATGCGCAAGATCGAGACCAGCACCCGGTCGCCCGCACTGGCGACATCCGCCGGGTGCCGGATGTGCTCATCCGAGATCTCGGAGATGTGCACGAGCCCTTCGAGGCCCTCCTCGATCTGCGCAAAGAGCCCAAAGTCGACCACATTCGTGACGGTAGCCTCGACGACGTCGCCTACCTGATAGTGCTGTTCGGCCAATGCCCAGGGGTTGGGCTGCAACCGCTTCAGGCTCAAGCCCACATGCCGCGTTGACCGATCGACCGAGAGCACGCACTCCTGGACCTCATCGCCGATGTGCAGCAGATCGCCCGGAGTCGTCACCCGCCCCCAAGACAGCTCGGAGATGTGGATCAGCCCGTCGAGCCCGCCCAGATCGACAAAGGCGCCGAAATCGCAGACGTTGCTCACTCGCCCGCGGCAGACGTCGCCCTCATTCAACTCCTCCAGCAGACGGATGCCGTCGGTCGGCCCCCACTGCGTGGCGCGCTCGGAGAACACCAGCCTGTTCCGCGCGCTGTCGAGCTCGATGATCTTGACATCGAGCTCCTCGCCCACCCAGCGGATGAGCAGCTCTTCGCGCTGGCTTTCATCATCGACGAGCGGCACCTGTTTGAGCTGCGAGGCGGGGACAAAGCCCTGCACCTCGCCCCAACGCACCAAGAGGCCACCGCGATTCCAGCCGGTGACGATGACGCTCAAGGTATCTCCCTGAGCATAATGGTGCTCGAGCTCATCCCAGGCTTGGGCCAACTCGGGCGAAAGGGGATAGACCCGCGCAGATTCTGCCTTGCCGCCCAACGGGACCGATCTCTCGGCACCCGGTTCGAGGGCGGTTTGCGCAGCGAGCAACTCGCGCGCACGCACGATAAAGCGCTGCAAGCCATCCAAACTGTAAACAGTCATGCCACCATGATCCTCTGCCTGAAGCATTCGGTTGCGTCTGGCGGGCCAAGCTACTAGCGGCCAGTTGTCGATCCTATCCGTGTGCAGTACTCTAGTGAGGGATTGCCCGAGCGTCAAGCGCAAGCGGCAGCCCGGGTGAACAGGCCTGGGCATCGAGCCAGACGCTCAACAGATCAGCAAAGTGAGCGTATGCGGCACGAATACTCGTCAGAACATCCTCATGCCAAATTCGATGTGGTCGAATGGCTCGTTGTCACGCTGATCCTCACCGTGGCTTTCTTTGCCGCCTTGCAGGTCGTAGGCGAGGATCTGCGGGGCGCGGTCCTGAGCGCATGGGAGGCGGTGACCAGCTGGTTGCCCTGAGGGCAACCTTTGACGCTCTCGGCGGTTACGCTATACTGATGCGCGCCGGGGTGTGGCGCAGTTGGCAGCGCGCAGCGTTTGGGACGCTGAAGTCGGAGGTTCGAGTCCTCTCACCCCGACTTATGCGGGCGTAGCTCAGTTGGCAGAGCTCCTGCCTTCCAAGCAGGTTGTCGCGCGTTCGAATCGCGTCGCCCGCTCCTGAGTAGTTGGCCGGGCTTGGTACAGCCCCTCAGACTATTGCTAGCCGCGCATGAATAAAGCGGGCCCCAAAAGGGGCCCGCTTTTGCGTCTAGCTTGGCGCCCTAGGCCGGGCTCAGTGTCTGGTGTTCGAGAGCAGTTTGTGTAGGTGCTCTCGATGCTCCCACAACAGCACGATCGTCGGCACCCCCAAGCCCACCAGCACGGGCACCAGGATCGGCACCGACAGAAAGCCGTTGGCGCTGGCGCAAGTGACCGCCAAAGCCAAAACCAACCATGCCGTAATCGCCCAACCAATCTTGCTGTTCATCCCGCGCCTCGCTTTCTGGCGCGCCCCCCACGATGGACGGCGAGCTCGCACCTGGCACGCCATTGCCCGCGAATACCTTGATCGCCACCATCCATACTAAACATAACACGAGACGGGGGCGGTGTCAATGCTCTCGCCTTCCCTCACGCAGCTCGCGTTCTCTTGCGGCTCTATCGTCGCGTTGACACGATCGAGGCTTTGCCGTATCATGACTGCATAATTGAATAGCGACCCCACAGGCTATGAAAGAGAACGTGTGTGGTGCCAGGCCCTCAGGGAGAGGAGATCAGAGACTGCGAGTCTCCTCGGGCCGATCCCACAGATATTCGCTCTGGAGCTGACGGCTGAAGCCTCGATGCGAGGTGTGTAGGTCGCTCCGGTCGCCCACCGTTAAGGGGCAGTCGGTAAGCCGTTTCGGCCGCCGATGCTGAGTGGGCCCCGTTTCGGGGTCAACAAGGGTGGTACCGCAAAGTGACGACTGCAACTTTTGTCCCTTGGGGGTTGCGGTCGTTTTCTTTTTGTACGGAGGAGAACATGCTGCAAGAGCTCGAACGAATCGAGACCGAGGCCAAGGCCAAGCTGGCCCTGGTGACGACCGCCGATGCGCTAGAGGCATGGCGGGCCGAGTTTCTGGGCAAGAAGGGGGCACTGACTGCGGCGCTCCGCTCATTGGGCAAGATGCCGCCTGAAGAGCGCCCCGCCGCTGGCCAGCGAGCCAATCAACTGCGCGCCGAGCTCGAGGCGCTGCTGGCCGAGAAAGAGGAGCAGTTGGCCCAAGAGGCGCTCACTGCCGAGCTTGCGGCGGGGGCGATCGATGTACGCCTGCCGGGGCGGCCTCAAGCCCTGGGCACCCTACACATCACCTCGCAGACCTTGCGCCGCATCACCGACATCTTTCACGGCATGGGCTTTCAGGTGTATCGCTCGGGAGAGGTCGAGGACGATGTCACCAACTTCCAGTTGCTCAACCTGCCACCCGATCATCCCGCGCGCGATATGTGGAGCACTTTTTACCTCACCGACCCCGGCTTGCTGCTGCGAACGCACACCTCGCCAGGGCAGATTCACGCCATGCGGCACTATTACCCCGAGCCGTTCCGCGTGATCCTACCCGGTAAGTGCTATCGCTTTGAGCAAGTCACCTCGCGGCACGAGTTCATGTTCTACCAGGTCGAGGGGTTGGTGGTCGGCCACAACATCACCATGGCCGATCTCAAGGGCGTGCTGCTCAATTTCGCCCAGCAGATGTTCGGCCCCGAGCGCCGCTTGCGCTTTCGCCCGAGCTATTTCCCCTTCACCGAGCCTAGCGCCGAGGCCGATATGGATTGCGCCTTGTGCGGCGGCAAGGGCTGCCACCTGTGCAAAGGCACGGGCTGGCTCGAGATCCTCGGCTGCGGCATGGTGCATCCGCAAGTGTTGCGCAACGGTGGCTATGACCCCGCGGTCTATAGCGGCTTTGCCTTTGGCATGGGCCCCGAGCGCATCGCGATGCTCAAGCATGGCATCGACGACATTCGCCTGTTCTATGGCGCAGACGTGCGCTTCTTGCAGCAGTTCGCCTAGGGTGGCGAGGCTTGATCCATTAAGGAGGGAATGAGGACATGCGCGTTCCTCTTGGCTGGGTGAGAGACCTGGTGAGCTGGGACCTAGAGTTGCCCGCGCTCTGCGAGCGGCTGACCCTCGGCGGCCTCGAAGTGGCCGGTGTCGAACAGGTCGGCGCAGAGTGGGATCGCACCAAGATCTGGGTGGGCGAGGTGTTGCGCGTCGAACAGCATCCGAACGCCGATCGCCTGGTGCTGGCCACGGTGGACTATGGCCATGGCGTGCTGCAAGTGGTCACCGGTGCGCCCAACCTGCACGTGGGTGATCACGGGCAAAAGGTCGTGCTGGCGCTGGAAGGCGCGCGGCTCATCGACGGTCACTCGGACACGCTCCGCTATCAGACGCTCAAGCGCGGCAAGATCCGTGGCATCGAGTCGGCCGGCATGGTCTGCTCAGAGAAGGAGCTGGGCATCTCGAACGAGCACGAGGGCATCCTCATCCTCGACGCCGATGCACCCAAGGGCGTGCCCTTTGCCGACTACTATGGTGACACGGTGCTCGATCTCGACCTGACGCCCAACCTGGCGCGCTGTTTCAGCATGTTGGGTGTGGCGCGCGAGGTGGCTGCGCTCACCGGCCAGCGGTTCGTCGAACCCGAGTATCCCCTGCAGACCGAAGGGCCGGCTATTGCCGGACAAGTCGAGATCGAGGTCGCCGACCCCGACCTGTGCCCGCGCTATAGCGCCGCGCTGATTCGAGATGTGCACATCGCCCCCTCGCCGGGCTGGATGCAGCGGCGGCTCAAGCTTGCCGGCATGCGCCCGATCAACAACCTCGTCGACATCACCAACTATGTGATGCTCGAGCTGGGGCAGCCCCTGCACGCTTTTGACTATCGACGGCTGCGACCACGGGCTGCGGGGGGCGTGCCCGCGATCATCGTGCGCCGCGCCAAGCCGGGCGAGCGCATGAACACGCTCGATGGCGCGCAACACACGTTGAGCGGCCAGGAGCTGCTCATTACCGATGGCGCGGGGCCCGTGGGCATCGCCGGAGTGATGGGTGGCCTGGAAAGCGAGGTGACCGAGCAGACGGTGGACGTGCTGCTCGAGGCCGCCAATTTCGACAACATCTCGATCCGGCACACGTCGGCGGCGCTCAAGCTGCCCAGCGAGGCAGCCCAGCGCTTTGGCCGCGGCGTCGACCCCGAGCTGACGCTGGTGGCGCTCCGTCGCGCCGCGGAGCTCATGCGCACGCTGGCCGGGGGCACCGTGGCTCGGGGTTTTGTCGACCTCTACCCGGGCAAGGCGCCGCTGCGCCACGTGACCTTTCCCCTGGCCGAAGTGCCGCGGCAGCTGGGCATCTCTCTGGCCAGACAAGAGGTCGAGGGCATGCTCACCCTGCTGGGCTTTGGCTGCGCGCCGACGGGGGACGGCACGGCGCTCGAGGTGGTGGTGCCGAGCTATCGGCTAGACGTATCGATTCCAGCCGACCTGATCGAGGAGGTCGCGCGCCTGTATGGCTATGACCGTCTGCCGACCACGCTCATCGCCGAAGAGATGCCGCACTTGCGTCCCGAACCCGCGCTCGAGCGCGAAGAGCGCGCTCGAGACGTGCTGGTGGCCTGCGGCCTCACCGAGATCATCACCTATTCGCTGAACACGCTCGAAAGCGAGGCCCGGCTGGCGCCCGGCGCGCCGTTGCCCGATGGCACCCGCTATTTGCGCGTGGCCAACCCGCTCTCGCGCGAGACCGAATACCTGCGCCAAACGTTGATGGCGAGCGTGCTCGAAGCGGTGGCGCGCAACCTGCGCTTTGTCGAGCGTGTGGCGGTGTTCGAGATCGGCCACATCTACCTGCGGCAAGAGGGCCAGGCGTTACCGGCCGAGCCGACCAAGATCTGCATCGCCCTCACCGGGCCGCGCGAGCCGCGCTCTTGGCTGGCCCAAGAGAGCGCGAACATGGATTACTATGACTTGAAGGGCATCGTCGAGGCCCTCTGCCGACACCTGGGCGTCCAAGGAGCCTCGTTCGAGCCGGGCACTCACTCGGCGCTGCACCCCGGCCGCGCGGCTCACTTGCTGGTCAACGGCCAGGTGGCCGGCGTGTTGGGCGAGCTACACCCCCTGGTGCGGCAGCAGTTCGACCTGCCCGAGCAGGCCGTGTGCCTCGCCGAGCTCGACCTGGCGATGCTGATCGCGGCGGCGCAGCCCGTGGCGCGCCATACGCCCATCTCGCGTATGCCCACCGCCAAGCTAGACCTGGCAGTAGTGGTCGACGAGGCAGTGCCCAGCGACCGCGTAGAGGCGACGATCCGCGAGACGGGCGGTGCATTGCTCGTCGATGTGGTGCTGTTCGACGTCTATCGCGGCCAGCAGCTCGGCGCGGGCAAAAAGAGCCTGGCCTACAGCCTGACCTTCCAGTCGCCCGACAAGACGTTGACCAGCGAAGAGGCGGTGCAACAGCGCGACCGTATCGTTCGAGCGTTGCAGCGCGCCTTCCAGGCCGAGATCCGCAGCTAGGCTCGTTTCCTGGCGAGGGGGGCCGACCCCCTCGCCACTGAGGCCGTGTCGTGTTCGAGATGGCGCTCGGTGTCAAGTTGACAGGCCCGCGGGGTTGTGGTAAGGTTTGCGCGAAATGGGGGTACTTGTGAGCGCAATGGGTCTCGCCAAGAGCCGCTTGAACCAGGACATCGCTCCTGTGTCTGCCCCCGTGGCTCACCATCATTCGCTAACCTAGGTGGGTGGCTCTGCTGCAGAGCCGCAGGTAGGGCGCATCCACCGCCAGAGACTAGTTCATCAGAACTGGTCTTTTTTTGTTGCCAGGCTAGACCAACGAGGGGCAAGCAGACATGGACAGTATCGAACGGAGGCGTCAACGTCCCCTGGGCCTCACCGACCTCTTTGGCGAGCAGGCCGCGGCTTATGCGGCTCTGGAGCGCTTGCTCATCGAGCAGTTCGAGCGTTGGGGCTATCAGCGGGTGGTGTTGCCCACCATCGGCTACGACGAGACCCTCTCGACGCAGGCCAGCCCGCGGTTGAGCGAGCAACTGTATCGCTTCTTTGATCGCGATGGCCGCGCCTTGGCCCTGCGCCCAGACATGACTGTGCCGGTCGCTCGCCTGGTGGGCACCACCCTGTACGATCAGCCGTTGCCGCTGCGCCTGTACTACTCGGGCAAGGTGTTCCGCTACGAGCAGCCCCAGGCCGGGCAGCGCCGCGAGTTCACCCAAGTGGGCATCGAGCTGATCGGCGCCGCGACTGCCGCGGCCGACGCCGAGGTGATCGGCATGGCCGTCGAGGCACTGCGCGCGCTCGGCGTCAGCACGTTTCAGCTCAACTTGGGGCAGGTGGACTTTCTCAAGGGCATGCTCAACGGCATGAACCTGTCTGCCGAGGGACTCGCGGCGCTCGAACAGGCGATCAACCGGCGGAGCCGTGTGGAGCTGCAGCGCACGTTGGCTGCCCTGGCCATCACGGGAGACACTGCCGAGGCGATCTTGGCATTGCCCAGCTTGTGTGGAGACGCCGAGGTCATCGAGCGGGCGCGCCATCTGACCGGCAATCCCGCAGCCCAGGCCGCGTTGGACCACGTGGCACAGGTCTATCGCCTGCTCGCGCTGGATGGTTATGCCGAGCACATCATCCTCGACTTGGGCGAAGTGCGCAGCATGGACTATTACACAGGCATCACCTTCCACGGCTATGTCTCTGGCCTGGGCTTTCACGTGCTCTCCGGCGGGCGGTATGACCGCCTGATCGGCCACTTTGGCCCGCAGATGCCGGCGGTAGGTTTTGCCATGAGCATCGAACGCTCGCTGCTGGTGGCGCACTCCGCGCCGCCCGCAGGCCCCGACCTGGTATTGCCCGCCTGCGAGCACGCACAATGTCGGCAGTTGGCCGCTCTGGCACGCTCGCTCGGGCTGCGGGTAGAGTCCGACCTGTTGGGGCGCACGGGGGCAGCGTTGGCCGCGGCTGCCGAGGCTCGTGGCGCTGCCCGAGCCATCTTGTCGTGCGACGGCGAGCGTTGTATCCTGGCCGACGCCACCGGCGCACGAGAAGTGAGCCTCGCGGTGCTGCAAGAGGAGGTGCGTACGTGGAGCCGTTGACCTTTGCTCTGCCCAAGGGGCGACTGCAAGATGAGGTGCTCGCCCTCCTCGGCGAAGCCGGCTATGCGCTCGATGCCGACGTAGGGCGCCGGCTCGTCTTTGAAGATCGCAGCGGTGCGTTGCGCTTTATCATGGCCAAGCCGGCCGACGTGCCCACTTATGTCGAATATGGTGCGGCGGCGTTGGGCGTGGTGGGCCTCGATGTACTGCGCGAGGGTCGCTGGGATGTGATCGAGCCTCTGGCGCTGGGCGTGGGCGTATGCCGCCTATCTCTGGCAGGGCCAGCCTCGTGGCGCGGACGCAACCTGCGCCTTCAACCCGGGCTGCGCGTGGCCAGCAAGTATCCGCGCCTGACACACGAGTTCTTTCAGGCACAAGGCATCTCAGCCGAGATCATCTACCTCAACGGCTCTGTCGAGCTGGCGCCCGCGGTTGGCCTGGCTGACCTGTTGGTCGATCTGGTGCAGAGTGGCCGCACCCTGGTCGAGAACGGCCTGATCGAGCTACAGACTATCTTGCCGTCCGAGGCCGTGCTCATCGTCAACCGCGCCGCGCACAAGATGCAGTTCGAGCGGATCGAGGCCATCGTCGACCGCCTGGCTGCGGCGGTAACGCGCCGCGAGGAGGCACAGGCATGAGCCGAGTCACGCTGCGGGTGGTGCGCGGGGCAGCCGTCGCCCGAGAGACGCTCTTGCGCCGCAAAGCCCTCGACGAGCTAGAGGCGCCGCCCGCGCTGCAGGCATCGATCGCGGCTGTCTTTGGCGAGCCGCTCACGCCCGATCAAGCGGTGGCACGCATCTTGAGCGACGTCCGTCAGCGCGGCGATGAAGCCGTGCGCGACTATTCGCGACGCATCGATGGGGCCGAGTTGCAAGACCTACGTGTGCCCCGCGCGCGCATCGAGCAGGCCTGGCAGCAGGCCACACCCGCGGTGCAAGAGGCCCTGCAACTGGCTGTGGCGCGCATTCGCGCCTTTCACGAGCGGCAGCCGCGCCAGTCGTGGATGCAGTGGGAGGCCGACGGCGGCGGCCTGGGGCAGATCGTGCGGCCGCTAGAGCGCGTGGGCATCTATGCCCCCAACGGGCGCGCACCCTACCCCTCTTCGTTGCTGATGGCCGCCGTGCCCGCGCGGGTGGCCGGTGTCGAGCAGGTGGTGGTGGCCACTCCGCCGCGCGGCGGCGAGCTGAACGACGCGTTGCTGGCCGCCGCCTACGCTGCCGAGGTCGATGAGGTGTACGCCATCGGCGGTGCGCAGGCGATCGGCGCTCTGGCCTATGGCACCGCTACGGTGCCCCGCGTAGACAAGATCCTGGGGCCGGGCAGCATCTTTGTGGTGTTGGCCAAGCGGCGCGTCTTTGGCACCGTGGGCATCGACGCCCTGCCCGGGCCTACCGAGACGCTGTTGGTGGCCGATGAGAGCGCCAACCCCGCCTATGTCGCCGCCGACATGCTCGCCCAAGCCGAGCATGATCCGATGGCCTCGGCGTTGCTGATCAGCACCAGCGAGGCCCTGGCCGACGCTGTGCAGGCCGAGATCGACCGGCAACTGCCAGCGCTGGCGCGCCGCGCGATCATCGCCGAGTCTCTGGCGGGCCAGGGGGGCATCGTGCTGGTGGGCGATCTCGACACGGCGCTGGCGCTGGCCAACGAATACGCCCCCGAGCACCTGTGCCTGCTGACCCGCGACCCCTGGCGCCATGTGGGCCAGGTGCGCAACGCCGGCGGCGTGTTCGTGGGCGAACTCTCGTCCGAGGCGCTGGGCGACTATGTCACTGGGCCGACGCACGTCATGCCCACCGGCCAGACGGCGCGCTTCTCGTCACCGCTGCAGGTGTGGGATTTCGTCAAGATCACCAGCATCTTTGGCGTCGGCCCCGAGACCGCCCGCCAGACCAGTGCGGCGGCGGCCACCCTCGCGGACCTCGAAGGCCTCACGGCGCACGCCCAGGCCGTGCGCATTCGCCTGGATGAGCTACAGGAGAACGAGACATGCTAGACGTCGCCGCGATGATCGGCCCGCGGGTCAACAGCCTGCAGGAATACGCCCCCGAGCCGCTGTCCGTGGTGGCCCAACGCCTCGGGTTTGCCGTCGATCAGCTCATCAAGCTGGATGCGAACGAGAACCCCTATGGCCCCACTGCGCACACCTTGGCGCGGCTGCGCGCCTTTGACCAATACCATCGTTACCCTGACGAAAAGGCCCGCGATCTGCGCCGCGCGATCGGCCAATATGTCTGCGTCGATCCGGCCAACATCTTGGTGGGCAATGGCTCGGATGAGCTGATCGACCTGGTGCTCAAGCTCTTTCGCCCCGAGCCCAAGGCTCCCTGGCTCGAAGTCATCGTCTGCCCGCCGACCTTTGGCATGTACAGCTTTTACGCGCTGACCAACGACCTGCGTGTGGTCGAGATCCCGCGCAAACCCGGCTTTGCCCTCGACCTGGAGTGGATCGAGACGCTCTGCGCCGATGGCACTCCCCGACTGATCTTTCTGACGTCGCCCAACAACCCCGACGGCAGCCTCTTGCCTGAAGAGACGCTGCGCAGGTTGCTCGACCTGCCGCTGATGGTGGTCCTCGACGAAGCCTATATCGAGTTTGGCGGCGAATCGCGTGCCCCCTGGGTGCTCGAACGCAACAATCTCATCGTCCTGCGCACCTTTAGCAAATGGGCCGGCCTCGCTGGCCTGCGCGTGGGCTATGGCATCTTTCCCACCGAGCTGGCCGGGCCGTTGAGCAAGCTCAAATCGCCGTACAATGTCAACATCGTTGCGCAAGAAGCAGCACTGGCCACCCTCGCCTCGCTGCCCGAGGCTCAGCAAACCATCACGCTGCTGGTGGCCGAGCGCGAGCGGCTCTTCCACGCCCTACAGGCGTTGCCGTTTCTCACGCCCCTGCCTAGCCACGCCAACTATATCTTGGTGCACACGGCGATCGATGCCCAGGCGTTGCGCGCCAAGATGGAAGAGCACGGCATCATCCTGCGTTACTTTGCCGGTGGGCCGATGAAGGACTATGTACGCATCTCGGTGGGCACACCGGCGCAGACCGACGCCCTGCTCGCGGCGTTGCACGAGCTCGGCGACTCAGCCGCCCAGTAAGGAGCAAGAGCCATGGCTCGCCAGGCAGAGATCAGCCGTATCACCCGCGAGACCGAGGTTAGGGTCAGCCTAGAGCTCGATGGCTCGGGCCAGGCCGACATCGACACCGGCGTCCCCTTTCTCGATCACATGCTGCACCATGTCGCCCTGCACGGCCTCTTTGACCTCACGGTGCACGCGCGCGGCGACGTAGAGGTGGACGATCACCACACAGTCGAAGACGTGGGCATCGTGTTGGGCCAGACCCTGGCCCAAGCCGTGGGCGAGCGCACCGGCCTCACCCGCTATGGCAGTCAGCTCTTGCCGATGGATGAGGCGCTCGCGCTCGTCGCCGTCGACGTGTCTGGGCGGAGCGTGCTGGTCTATGAGGCCGAGCTGCCCGCGGCCAAGGTGGGCACTTTTGACACCGAACTGGTGCACGAGTTCCTTCGCGCGCTGAGCCAGCACGCCGGGCTCACGTTACACGTGCGCGTGTTGAGCGGTGCGAATACGCACCACATCATCGAGGCCATCTTCAAGGCCTTGGGGCGCGCATTGGGCCAAGCCGTGACGCTCGACGCCCGCCGTGCCGACGTACCCTCGACCAAGGGAGTGCTCTAGCTTGCTCACCATCGTCGATTACGGCGTCGGCAATCTGCGCAGCGTCTATATGGCCTTTCGCCGGCTGGGCGTCGCGTCGCAGGTCTCGAGCGACCCGGCCGAGCTACGTCGGGCCACAGCTGTAGTGCTGCCCGGCGTGGGCGCCTTTGGCGACTCGATCGCCAACCTGCGCGCCCTGGGGTTCGAAGAGCCGCTCAAGGCGACCATCCGCGATGGTCTGCCCTTCTTGGGCATCTGTGTGGGGCTACAACTGCTCTTTGAGGTGAGCGAAGAGCTGGGCGAGCATCGCGGGCTGGGGGTGATCCCGGGGCGAGTGCGCCGCTTTGACGAGCGCCTGGTGGTGCCGCACATGGGCTGGAACCAGATCAAGCAATGCCAGCCCTCGCCGCTCTGGCAGGGCCTGCCCGATGGCAGCTATGCCTACTTTGTGCACTCATACTATGGCGAGCCGAGCGAGCCCGGGTGGACGGCCGCCACCACCGAGTATGGTGTCTCGTTCTGTTCGGCAGTGGCACGGGGCAACCTATTTGCGATCCAGTTCCACCCAGAGAAGAGCCAGGATACCGGTGCGCGCATCCTGCGCAATTTCCTGCGCGTGGCCGACATCGTCACGGAGGGGGCGTGACGTGATCCTCTACCCGGCGATCGACCTGCGTCACGGGCGCTGTGTGCGTCTGCAGCAGGGCGCGTTCGACGCTGAGACAGTGTTCGCCGATGATCCGGCCGAGGCGGCGCGGCGCTGGGCCGGCGAGGGAGCCGAGTGGTTGCACGTGGTCAACCTCGATGGGGCCATCGGCGACCCATCCGCGCCCAACCTGGCGGCGCTCGAGCGGATCCTCGCCGCGGTACCCATCCCCGTGCAGTTCGGCGGCGGCGTGCGTTCGGTGGCCGATGTCGCGGCGCTGTTGGCGCTGGGCGTGTCTCGGGTGATCATCGGCAGCATCGCCGTCACGGCTCCCGAGGTCGTGCGCGAGGCCGTGCGCGTGCATGGTGCCGAGGCCATAGCGGTGGGCATCGATGCGCGTGACGGTCGCGTGGCTATCCACGGTTGGGCTGAGACGTCGACGCGCGATGCGATAGAGCTGGCCAGCACCATGGCCGCGCTGGGCGTCGAGCGGATCATCCACACCGACGTGCAGCGCGATGGCAGGTTGAGCGGCGTGAATATCGAGGCCTGCCGCCAGATGGCGCGCGAGGCGGGCGTCGAAGTGATCGCCTCGGGGGGCGTGGCCACGCTCGATGACGTGCGCGCGGCCTGCGCCGCCGAGCCCGACGGCGTGACTGGCTTGATCATCGGCATGGCGCTATATCGCGGGGCCTTTGGGCTGGCTGAGGCGTTGCGCCTAACACAAGGAGGTTAGGATGCTGGCGAAGCGGATCATTCCCTGTCTGGATGTCAAAGACGGCCGTGTGGTCAAGGGTGTGAACTTTGTCTCGTTGCGCGATGCGGGCGATCCGGTGGAGAACGCTACCATCTATAGTCGCGAGCGCGCCGATGAGCTCGTCTTTCTCGACATCACCGCCACGCACGAGAGCCGCGATATCGTCATCGATATGGTGCGCCGCGTGGCCGACGCTATCGATATTCCCTTCACCGTGGGCGGAGGCCTACGCACCGTTGAAGACCTGCGCGCGGTGCTGCTGGCTGGCGCCGACAAGACCTCGATCAACAGCTCGGCCGTGCGCACACCCGAGCTGATCACCGAGGGCGCCAAGCGCTTTGGCTCGCAGTGCATGGTGGTGGCCATCGATGCAACGCAGCGCGTCGAGGGCCAGTGGGAAGTGCTGATCAACGGTGGCCGCGTATCCACGGGCCTGGATGCCGTAGCCTGGGCGAAAGAGGTCGAGCGACGAGGCGCCGGCGAGATCCTGCTCACCAGCCTGGACCGCGACGGCACCAAAGACGGGTATGACATCGCCCTGACGCGCGCGGTAGCCGATGCGGTGTCGATTCCGGTGATCGCCTCGGGCGGCGCGGGCAAGCTCGAGCACTTTTACGAGGCGCTGACCGCGGGCGGTGCGAGCGGTGCGCTGGCCGCCTCACTGTTCCACTTCCGCGAGGTGACGGTCGACGAGGTCAAGGCGTACCTAGAAGAGCGCGGCGTGCCGGTGAGGCGCTGACCATGGCCACACCCGCTTTGGCCAGCGTCGAGGATGTGCGTTGGGATGAGCACGGCCTCATCCCCGCTATCGTGCAAGATGTCCACACCGGCCAGGTGCTGATGGTCGCCTATGTCAATGCCGAGTCGTTGCGGCTCTGCCTGAGCACCGGCGACACCTGGTTCTTTAGCCGCAAGCGGCAGACCCTGTGGCACAAGGGCGAGACCTCGGGCAACACGCAGCGCATCCGCAGCATCTGCCTCGAGTGCGATGGCGACGCGCTGCTCTTGACAGTCGAGCCGGCCGGCCCAGCCTGCCACACCGGTGCAGTGTCCTGCTTCTTCCGCGATATGGGTATGGCTGCCCCTGAGGAGGCCGAGTGAGCGACGTACTGTTGACCCTGCAGGCGACGATCCGCGACCGTCGCGAACACCCTCGCGAAGGCTCGTATACCTGCCAGCTTTTCGACGCTGGCCGCGCGCGCATCCTGCAAAAGGTGGGCGAGGAGGCGGTTGAGGTGGTGCTGGCGGGCGCATTGGCCGATGATGGCCAGGTGGTCTATGAGAGCGCCGATCTCATCTATCACCTGCTGGTGGCCTTGGTCGAGCGCGGCCTGAGCTGGGAAGCGATCGAGGCCGAGCTACAGCGCCGTTTTCACTGACCGATGGCGCAGCCAATGTCTCTCGCGCACATCGACGCCGGCCATTATGATGCCGTCTTGTTCGATCTGGATGGCACCCTGGTCGAGACGGACAACCGCTGGGCCAAGCAGCTCGAGGACAGGCTGTCCTGGCTCAAACGGCTCTGCCCACGGGCAGATCTCGAAGAGCTCTCGCACAGCGTGGTGATGGCTATCGAGACGCCCGGCAATTATGGCATTGCCATGCTCGAACGGCTGGGTCTCGCCGAGGCGCTCAACGGCGTCAGCGACCGCATCCGCCAGTCCAAGGGCCTGGCCACCAAAGACGGGCAAGAGATCGTACAGGGGAGTGTGGCGTTGCTCGAGGCATTGCAGCCTCGTTTCCGCCTGGCCGTGGTGACCACGCGCGCCCGACGCGAGGCGAGCGCCTTCATTCAAGGGCTGGGGTTGACGCGCTTTTTCCCGGTGGTCATCACCCGCCAGGATGTCTTGCGGATGAAGCCCCATCCCGAGCCACTGCTCAAGGCGGCAGCGCTGCTGGGCGTCAGCCCCACGCGCTGCATCATGGTGGGCGACACGGGCACCGACATGCGCTCTGCACGGCGGGCGGGCGCCCTGGCCGTGGGGGTGCTCTCGGGGTTTGGCACCAAACGCGAACTCGAGCGCGGTGGCGCCCAGATCATCTTGCCCTACGCCGCCGACCTGGCGCCGCTGCTCTGCGAGCCGAACTCGGTCGACGCAGCCAGCTACTCGCTGGCCTCTTCTTCCTCTTCCTCGCCGACCCCCACGCGATAGAGCTTGTCGGGGCTGGCCAACCGATCGAGGTAGAGGATGCCCTCTAGATGGTCGTATTCGTGCTGAAACGCCTGCGCCAGCAGATCATAGCCCTTGTAACGCACGGGCTTGCCCCGCACGTCCTGACCCTTGATCAGCACTTCCGTGGCGCGCACCACCGTGCCGCGATAGCCCGGCACGCTCAGGCAACCCTCGTCCATCTCTTCTGCGCCGCGCATGCGCACGATCTCGGGGTTCACCAACACATAGCGCTTGCTGGGGCCGATCTCCCGATCGTTCTCATCTACCTCGGGCGGCATCTCGATCACCACGACTCGCTGCAACACGCCGATCTGGGGCGCGGCCAGGCCTAGGCCTTGATAGGCGTGTAGCGAGTCGAACATATCGTCCACCAGGCGCCGCAGGTCGTCGCCAAAGTGCGATACCTTCTTGGACTTTTGGCGCAACAGGGGATTCTCAGCGGTCACGATCGGACGCACGGCCATGGAGTCCGCCTCCAGAATTGTATAGTGAATCAATCATGATTCTAGCCAGCGTAGGGCGCTTGTCAAACGCGCACCAGCGGCGCCTCAGCGCTCGGCGTGCTTGACACGCCCTCGCCCTGCGCTACAGTTCATTCGATCCTGACCAGAGGATAGGACATGGAGAAACAGCCGAACGCGGAGTATTGTTTTGTGTGTGGCCTGGCCAACCCCAGCGGTCTCAAGGCCACCTTCTATCAGGTCTCGGATACTCGAGTGGTGGCGCACTATGTGGCGGGCGAAGAGTATCAGGGCTATCCCGGCGTGCTCCACGGTGGTATCACCAGCGCCCTGCTGGACGAGGTCATCGAGCGCACGCTGATCCCCACCGATCGTTGGGCGATGACAGCCGAGCTGCAGGTGCGCTTTTTGGCGCCAGTGCCCATCGGCCAACCGATCACGGTCGAGGGCGAGTTGGTGCGCCTACGCAGCCGCACAATGGAGGGGCGCGGCCGCATAGTGCTGGCCGATGGCACCGTGGCAGCCACGGCAGAGGCCAAGTACATCCTGTTGAGTCCTCAGCAGGCCAAGAGTTACGACGTGCCCAGCTCTTGGCAGGATATCTCCGATGAGGTGGGGCAATAGACCAACGCAGCCCTAGGGATGATATCCGAGCGGTCACTGGCCTGGCCTGCCCGCTCGGCTGGCTGCGCCTGGCTGTCAGTGAGCGCGGCGTCTGCCGCGTGTCGCTCCAGCCAGAGGAGCCACGCTCGCTGGCCATCGATGCGGAAGCAGCGGCGCTGGCCGCCGAGGCCGAGCAGCAGCTGCGCGAGTATCTCGCGGGCACGCGCCGCGCATTCGATCTGACGCTCGACCTCTCGTCGGGGAGCGCCTTTCAACAGGCCACGTGGCGCGCCACGTGCACGGTGCCCTTTGGCCTGCCGGTGGCCTATGGCGAGATTGCCGCACAGCTGGGCCAGCCGCAGGCGGCGCGTGCGGTGGGCCAGGCGCTCAAGCGCAACCCTCTCTTGATCCTGGTGCCCTGTCACCGCGTGGTGCGGATGCACGGCGGCTTGGGTGGCTTTCGCGCGGGAGATGCGGCCAAAGTGTGGCTGCTCAAGCACGAGGGAGCACTCTTGCTCTAGCTGCGAGGATTCAGGAACTGGGACCTGCGCCTGACGTGCATCGGCTCGACGAAATTGATGAGCTGTTCGATCTCTGTGATCTGCCGATCCACCAGGCGCAGCTTGTTCAACAGACGGCGGCGTTGGCGGCGCGCCAACAGCTTCTTGAGTGGGTCGAATGGCCCATGGATCGGCTCGGCTAGCATCTGGGTGATCTCTGTCAGCGCGCGGTCTTGGTCGACCTCGGTCAGTAAGCGCCGCCAATACCCCGCCTCATAGCGAGAGGTCATACCGCGATCGCTGAAATACAGGGTGATGTCGGCCATCATCTCGATGGCGGCCAGCCGGTACACCTCGGGCAGGCGATAGTGCAGGGCGGTCTGGAGCTTGTTGTAGGCGAAGTGGTAGAGCTCGTTCGTCTCGCGCTGTAGCACGTCGCGGCGCGGCTCGATGCGCCGTTTGAGCATCACGCTGAGGTTCTGGTGCCCCTGCACAAAGGCGTCTTCGGCGTCTTTGTAGGCATAGAGCATATCGGCCTCGAACCGCCGGCCACAGAGAGTGCAGGCCAGATCGGGGTGATCTGGCAGGGGCACTAGCTGGCCATCGCAGTAGGGGCAGTCGTAGAACTGCGGTGCCTCGGGTGGCATCTGCTGACTCCTCGAATCCTCGTCATGGCCAGGCAGAGAGGGTACTCTGCCTGGCCCAGTTAAGATCTGCCGAGCGCTGTCTAGTCGAGCGCCCGCTCATCCAACCCCAGGGGCAGCGGTGCGGGGCGCGTAAACGTGCTCGTCACTTGATGATAGGCGCCCATCGCCGCACACTCCAAAAAGCCCTGCATGAGGTCGAGCACGTGATAGGCCTGCGCGCCGGTTTGCCGATGAGGGCGCCCCTCAAGGAGCGCATAGGCCATATCGACCACGCCCAGTCCCCATTGCTCCCGACCGGCGGTGTGACCGTGGGTCAGCGACACCTCCTCGAACGGGCCACGCTCGCGCGCAAGGAGCACCGGCCCACCCAACGTGTTGGGATCGGGCACGCCCAACGTGCCCTCGGTGCCATAGATCTCGATGTTCGGCAGGCGCGAGGCGTAGGTCGCAAAGGTGGTGATGATCGTGCCGATCGCGCCATTGGCGAACTCGAGCGTGCCCGTCACGTGGTCGGGCGTCTCGACGATGATCTTGTGCCCCTTGAGCGGCTCGCTCGTGATGGTGCGCTCGCCGATCAAGATGCCCGCGGCGCCGCACTGCCGCACCACTGGCCCCAACAAGGTGGTCAACGCCGTGAGATAGTAAGGCCCCATGTCGAACATCGGCCCGGCGCCCGGCTTGTAATAGTACTCGGGGTTGGGGTGCCAGTGTTCGTGCCCCCGGCTCATCATAAAGGCCGCTGCGGCCACGGGCCGGCCGATGGCGCCCTCATCGAGCAGCTTGCGGCAGGTCTGCAGGCCGCCGCCCAAGGGCGTGCTAGGGGCCGCGCCCACGAGGACACCAGCCGCTTGCGCGGCAGCGAGGATCTCGGCGCCCTCGGTGCGGTTGACGGCCAGGGGCTTTTCGGTAAAGACGTTCTTGCCCGCGGCGATGGCCGCCAGGCTGATGTCCTTATGAGCCTGAGGGTTGGTCAGGTTGACAACGATGCGGATCTCGGGCATGGCCAACAGCTCATCCACCGTGCAGGGGCGCGGGATGCCATACTCTGCGGCGGCCTGGGCGGCGCGCTCGGGGAAGGCATCGGCGCAAGCCACGCACTCGAGGATGTCAAAGCTCTGTACCGTGCGGAAATAGTTGCCGCTGATGTTGCCGCAACCGATGATGCCGATCTTGACGGTATTCACAAGTGCGCTCCTCATCTGCAGAGTCAGAACTCGTCACGCGTCACAATGTTGGATGATCACCTGGCCATAGAGGCCCCAGTCTTTGACCACATAGTCCGGCGTAAAGGTCTCGTCGGTGCGGCGGAACGAGCGCCAGTCGGTCCAGGCCTCACGGCCGGTGGCCAGGTGTAGCGGGCCGAGCATGTTGCGCGGGCTGCTCACGACCTCGATACCGATGTTGTTGACGCCCGGCCCGAGGTGGTCGGTGATGTCCAGCCCGTTCGCGGATGCCCAGGGAATGTGCCCGGCGACCGCACCGTTGACATGTACCGCCACATCCACCGCCTGATAGTCCTGCAGATAGACGCGCACACGCCGGCCCAGCTCCGGCCGGTAGACGAAGGTGCCCTCATAGATCATGCTGCCGGCATAGTGCAAGTAGCCTTGGCTCGTCCAATCGCCAAAATGCAGGCTATCGGGTTCGGCAATGATCGCCCGGTCCGTATCGATGCCGAAATCACCGATGAGGAAGCAGTCCTCTAGCTCCATGTGGTTGGTGTAGAGGCACGAGAGCTCGAGCCAGTTCTCGCCGGGCAACAGCTCGGGCAACAGCACCTTGTGGAACGAGCGATCGAGATACCAGCCCAACGCCCGGTTCGGCACGGGTTCGTCGTTGAGGGCGATGCCGAATTGCGCCGCGCCTTCGACCAGCAGGTAGACGGGCGCCTCGGGCACATCGCGCACCTCAAAGGTGAACTCGAGCGCCACCGGCGTGTCGTCATTGGGATGGGGCTTGGTGGCCCACTTGTAGCGCTGCGGCAGCCCGTTGTAATAGTTCTGCCGCATGCCTAGCATCTCGCGCACCTCGCTCTGCGCCCGCCAGACCTCCATCTCGTCTGACCACTCGCGGTCACCCACGGTGTAGCAGCAACGGTCGAGGGTGAGTACGTTCGGGTCGGTGCGCTTGAGGGTGCACTCGGGACCGATGAACTGCGCTCGGGTCACATGGCGCGACACGCGGAACACCGGCGCGATGCGCTCGACGGCGCCTGCCACCGGCTCACCTTGCGGATCGATCACATAAAGCAACGACCCCGCCGGCCCGATATTGGCAAAGAAGCGCACCTGGCCATCGAGCACGTCGGCGGGCACAGGCGTGGCCTTGCCCGTGAGTGGATCCCACTGCTCGACGCGGCCCTTCCCTTGCAGGCGCACCTCGAGGTCATAGCCGTTGCTGCGGTCGCCATTAGTGATGAAATAAGCCTGACAACCATCGATGTCGCGCTGCATGTAGAGCAACGAGGCGGCCTCTTGGCCATAGATCGTGCGCAAGCTCACGCGACGCGCCACAGCAGCCTCGAGAGCGCCTTGCAACTGGCTGGCGTCAGCGATGCGCGTCACGCCAGGCTGTTGCCACAGCGCAGACAATCGCTCGGCAGGCTCAGCCTCGATCAGAGAGGGCGGCTCGCCCACCACGATCACCTTGCCGCCGGCGGCCAGATAGCCATCGAGAACCGCGACGGTCGAGCCGAGGAGCGTCTTCATCTCGGGCGGGACCACCACGACCCGATAGGGCGCGCGCCCCACATAGAGCATATCGCCCTCGATGCGGCACGAGTCGGCCATGATCTGCTCATCGCCCAGGTCGCAATCATAGTGCGTAGCCAGCACAGCCTGGATAAAGTCGTTGTAGCGCTCGCCGTAGGCATCCACCTGATCTTGGCTGGCCACCCCTTCGCCGAGCATGGCCCAGCCCGTGCTGACCGGGTGCAG
The DNA here is from genome assembly GCA_039680625.1 of Anaerolineales bacterium. GTDB lineage: Bacteria > Chloroflexota > Anaerolineae > UBA1429 > UBA1429 > JAAYDS01. The sequence goes on from JBDKSN010000075.1 coordinate 26,298, forward strand.
CAAGAGCACATCGCGCACGGCCTCGCCCGCCGTCGTGATGCTGCCCACGCGCGCGAAATAGTCCTCGACGACCTTGTTGTACTTCCACCAGGTCGTGTTGTAGTTGAAACTGGGCGGATAGTCGCGCTTGCGGCAGCCGCGCAGACTATAGAGCGCCAGGTGTTGGCAGCGCAGGTTGACGCCCAGCACATATTGCCAATCGCCCACCCACTTTTGGCCCTCGAAGGTGAACTCCCAGCTCGAGCAGCCATAGGTCTCGGACAACACGCGCTGGCGCCCGAACTGATTGGCCACGCTCGAACACTGCTTGACGGTGTTGAACTCGTGCGTCTGCTCGGTCAGCATGTCGATGCCGGGCACCTGTTGCCAGCGGTAGTGCGGCATGATCGCGCCACCGCGCATGATCGCGAGGCCCAGCTCGGCCTCGCACAGGTAGTGTCCGGTAAACGCCAGGTTGTGTTCGCCGCACCACTCGCCCAACTGCTTGCTATAGGCCTCGGTAAAGCGTTGGCTGATGGTATACCAGTAGTCGTGGCGGGCCTTGGCGGCGCGCTCGCCGTCATAGAACAGCCAGGGCAGCACCTCGAGCAGGTCATAGCCGCGCCGCTCTTGGAAGAACTCGGGCAGCCCGTCGGTCCAGGGCAGGGCGCGTCGCCCAGAGGTCACCTGAACCGCGAACACATTCGGCTCGTCGGTAAAGATGCCCGGCACCGCGCCGCCCCAATCACTGCCGATATCCTGGCGGTAGGCCTCGTAGGTGATGTCGCGGAAGGCCGCCACGGCGTCGGGGTTCAGGTTGTCGGCATAGGCATCGTCGTTGAACCACTCCGAGGGGCCTGACACCTCACGACGAAAGACCAGCAAGGTCTCGCCCTCGGCCAATGCTACGCCGCGCCGGATGCGCTTGGCGGCGGTGATCTGCCCATCGCTCACCGTTGCGCGGAACACTGCGAGCACATCCGCGTCGCCGGCAGGATAGCGGCTGGCTTGTTCGACGGTGACGACCTTGGCGCGGAAGGCGTCTCCGCCGCGCGCGGGCACCAGGCCACCCGCGGCGCCTGAGGGCCAACGGTCCTCATCATAGAGCCAGGCGTTCATGCCCTCTTCGCGGGCGACGCGCACGCATTCGCGGATGCACTCCATCCACTCTGGCCCCATATACTCGGTCTCGAGGCCATCGCGCGAGTGCATGAAAAAGCCGCCCATGCCGTGGGCCTTCATGTCGCGGATCTGGCGGGCTAGCTCAGCGGGTTCGAGTCTGTCGTTCCATGACCAGAACGGCGCGCCTCGCAGCGTCGCGGGCGGGTCGGCAAAGGTCTTGCGCAGCGTGTCCATCGTGCGTCTCCTCGTTCGTTACGTGGCCGTCATTCGGCCGTCACTCGGCGATCACCGGATTGCGCAGCACACCGAGGCCGGCGATCTCGATCTCGATCACATCGCCCGCCCGCAAGAATACGGGCGGCTTGCGGGCAAAGCCCACCCCTGAGGGCGTGCCCGTCATGATCACCGTCCCCGGCAGCAGCGTGAAGGCGTCTGACAGGTAGGCGATGATCTGAGCACAGCCAAAGATGAGGTCGTTGGTGTTGGAATGCTGCATCTCGCGGCCATTCAGGCGCGACATGATCTCGGCGTTATCGGGATCCAGGTCGGTCTCGATCCACGGGCCGAGCGGGGCAAAGGTATCGAACGACTTGCCTCGCGCCCACTGCCCGCCATCGAGGCGCAGCTGGCAGTCTCGCGCGCTCACGTCATTGGCGCACGTATAGCCCAGCACATAGTCGAGCGCTGTCTCGGGCGTGACGTGCCGCGCCTTTTTGCCGATGACGATGGCCAGCTCTGCCTCATAGTCCACCTCATCGGGGGCCACTCGCGGCAAGAGGATGGGGTCTTCTGGGCCGCACGCCGCCGTGGTTGCCTTGATAAAGAGCACGGGCCGCTCGGGGATGGGGGCGCCACTCTCGATGGCATGAGCGCGATAGTTGAGGCCGATGGCCAGGATGTTGGGCGGCTCGACGGGCGCGAGCAGGCGCACGGCTGCCAGGGGGCGAGTCTCGCCGCTAGGCCGCCAGGAGCCAAAGGGGGAACCATCGAGCAGCTCGACCTGCTGGTCAGCGGTGAGGCGAGCATAGCGGGCAACGCCGCCAACAGCGACACGGGCAAAACGAGTCACAAGTAGAGCCTCCTCTGTGTCGGCTGAGGCGCATTCTAGCCCCACGCGAATACAGCGTCAACGAGACCTTGTGGCCCGGCTAGGCGCGCAAGGGCTGTTCTTTTTTGACAACCCTTCTTGGGCGTGATAGCCTGAGTTGGCTTTAGGGTGCGCAGCCCTTTGCCCATGAGCAGAGGCCATCGCTCTCTATCGCTTCTCATCGTGGAGCTGGATGATGCCAACCGACCGCGTGAACCGTCTACGCCAGCAGAGCATCGACGCCAAGCCGACCATCTCGATCGAGCGTGCGCGCCTGATGACCGACTTTTACCGCGAGAATCTGGGCAAGTATTCTACCCCCGTGCTGCGAGCGCGTTCTTTCTACTACCTCTGTCAACACAAGACGGTCTACATCGGCGACGATGAGCTGATCGTCGGCGAGCGTGGGCCAGCGCCCAAGGCCACGCCGACCTATCCCGAGCTCACCTGCCACAGCGCCCAAGACCTGCGTATCCTCCGCTCGCGCCCCATGACGAGCTATGCCATCAGCGACGAGGATATCGCGCTCTATGAGCGCGAGGTCATCCCCTACTGGCAGGGCCGCTCGATGCGCGACCGCATCTTTGGGGCGATGTCGCCCCAGTGGCTGGCCTATTACGACGCGGGCTTGTTCACCGAGTTCATGGAGCAGCGCGCCCCCGGCCACACCGTGCTCGACGACAAGATCTATCACCGCGGCCTGCTCGACCTCAAGGGCGACATCGCCGCCGAGCTGGCGGCGCTCGATTTCGTCGGCGATCCCCAGGCCACAGATCGGCGCGAAGAGCTGCTGGCGATGGACATCGCCTGCTCTGCCGCCATCCTCTATGCCGAGCGCCACGCCGACCTCGCCGAACAGTTGGCTGCCCACGAACCCGACCTGCGCCGTCGCGCCGAGCTGCGGCAGATCGCCACGGTGTGTCACTGGGTGCCAGCTCACGCGCCGCGCACCTTTTGGGAAGCGCTGCAGATGTATTGGTTCGTCCACCTGGCCGTCATCACCGAGCTCAACGGGTGGGATTCGTTCAACCCGGGTCACCTCGATCAACACCTCGGCCCCTTCTATGCGGCCGACCTCGCCTCGGGTGCGCTGGACCGCGAGGGCGCTCAAGAGCTGCTGAGCTGTTTATGGTGCAAGTTCAACAACCAGCCCGCGCCGCCCAAGGTGGGTGTGACCGCCGCTGAGAGCGGCACCTACAACGACTTTGCCAACATCAACATCGGCGGCATGGATGTCGAGGGGCGTGACGCGGTCAACGACGTGTCTTACCTGATGCTCGAGGTGATCGAAGAGCTACACCTGCTCCAGCCGGGGAGCAACATCCAGCTCTGCACGGCCAACTCGGATGACTTTGTACGAGCAGCGTGTCGGGTCATTCGCCGCGGCTTTGGCTATCCAGCAGTGTTCAACGCCGACATGGTGGTGCAAGAGCAGCTGCGCATGGGCAAGGCGCTCGCCGATGCACGCCAGGGCGGAACCAGCGGCTGCGTCGAGACGGGCTGCTTTGGCAAAGAGGCCTACATCCTCACGGGCTACCTCAACCTGCCCAAGGTGCTCGAGCTGGCCCTGAACAACGGCCGCGACCCACGCACGGGCCAACAACTGGGCCCGCGGACAGGCGAGGCGACAGCGATGGGCACCTTCGCCGAGCTGTATGCCGCCTTTGAGGCGCAACTGCATGCAGTGGTCGAGTGCAAGATCGCCGGCAACAACTATATCGAGCGCATGTATGCCCAGCACGCGCCGGCGCCCTTCCTTTCGGCGATCACTGCCGACTGCATCGCCAGAGGGTTGGACTATAACGCGGGCGGCGCGCGCTACAACACGAGCTTTATCCAGGGCGTAGGCATCGGCACGATCACCGACTGCCTCTCGGCCATCCAGACGCACGTGTATGACCAAGAGACAGTGTCGATGGCCAGGCTCTTGTCCGCCCTAGCCGCCAATTTCGCCGGGGATGAGCCGCTGCGCCAGCAGCTCGCCAACCGCACGCCCCGCTATGGCAATGATGACGACGCCGCCGACGCCTTGATGCAGCGGGTATTCGAGAGTTTCTACCGCGAGGTAGAGGGCCGCCCCAACCTTCGCGGGGGCCGCTATCATATCGATATGCTCCCCACGACGTGCCACATCTATTTCGGCTCGGTGATGGGCGCCTCGGCCGACGGGCGCCTGGCGGGTCGGCCGCTCTCGGAGGGCATCTCGCCCGTGCAAGGCGCCGACCGTCGTGGGCCTACCGCTGTGGTGCGCTCGGCAGCCAAGATGGACCATCGGCGTACGGGCGGAACGTTGCTCAATCAAAAGTTCCAGCCGCATGTGTTGGCCGATGAGCAAGGCCTGGCGGGCCTGGTGGCCCTGATCCGCACGTATTTTCGCCTGGGCGGTCACCATATCCAGTTCAACGTGATCGATGCCGACACGCTGCACGAGGCGCAGGCACACCCTGACGAGTATCGCGGCCTCCTGGTGCGCGTCGCGGGCTACAGCGACTATTTCTGCGATCTCAGCCGCGACCTGCAAGAAGAGATCATCGCCCGTACGGCGCAAGAGGGCTTTTGAGCCACACCCTGTGTCACGGTCAGCGCTCTTGCCGGAGGCAACGGCGGCTCATCTTGCGAGAGTGCGGCCGAGCGGCTGGTTGTGGCCGCGGGCCGCGCCGTGGTATAATCCTGGCGCTAGGGTAATAGCCGCTGTCTGAATCAGGAGGAAACCGATGTCTGGTCACAGCAAATGGGCCACCATCAAGAGAGCCAAGGGTGCCGCTGATGCCAAGCGCGGGGCGGTGTTCACCAAGCTCGGCCACGAGATCGCCTTGGCTGCTCGTGAGGGTGGGCCTGACCCCGATGCGAATTTCCGCTTGCGTATCGTCTTGGACAAGGCCCGGGCGGCCAACATGCCCAAAGACAATATCGAGCGAGCGATCAAACGGGGCAGCGGCGACGGTGGCGAGGGTACCACGCTGGAAGAGTACATCTATGAGGGCTATGGCCCCGGTGGCTCGGCCATTCTGGTGCAGACGCTGACCGACAACCGCAACCGGACCGTGGCCGAGGTGCGCCACGTGTTCTCTCGCTACGGCGGCAACTTGGGCGCCGATGGCTGCGTAGCCTGGATGTTTGAACGCAAAGGCGTCATCACGATCAACCCCGAGGGCCAAGACCCCGATGAGATCATGCTGGTGGCTATCGATGCCGGCGCCGACGATGTCGAAGTGGGCGACGGTGAGATCGAAGTGACTACCGCCTTGCAGGATTTCAAGGCCGTGCTGGATGCGCTCCTCGCGGCGGGCTTGAAGGTAGAGAGCTCGTCGGTCGCCTGGGTGCCGAACTCGCAGATCGACATGTCCGACGCCGAGGCTATCCGCAACCTCAAGCTCGTCGAGGCGCTCGAAGATCTGGATGATGTCCAGGAGGTCTTTACCAACCTCAACATCACCGACGAGGTTATGGACAAGTATCAGGCGGCCTAGGCCGCATGTTGATCTTGGGGCTGGATCCAGGGTTGGCGACCACCGGCTATGGCTTGGTGGAAGGCGAGGGCGCCGAGATGCGGATGGTGGCCTATGGCGTGATCGAGACGCCGGCGCACATCCCCATCGGCGACCGACTGGCCCAGCTCTATGCCGCGATCACCGCGCTCCTCGTCCGCTATCGCCCTCAGGCGGCGGCGGTCGAGGAGCTGTTTTTTGCCACCAATGCGCGCACGGCCATCATGGTCGGCGAAGGGCGTGGCGTCATTCTGTTGGCCCTGGCCCAGGCGGCCGTGCCGGTGATCGAGTACACGCCGCTGCAGATCAAACAGGCCGTCACCGGCTATGGCCTGGCCGACAAGGCCCAGGTGCAACAGATGGTGCAGCTCTTGTTGTCTCTAGAGGCCGTGCCCAAGCCCGATGACGCTGCCGATGCCTTGGCGGCCTCGATCTGTCATTATAATGCGACGCGCTATGCCGAGCTCGCCCGCGACGTGGAGTAAAACATGATCGCCAGCCTTTGCGGACAGGTGCAGTATCGTGAAGAGGACGCCCTGGTCGTGGTGGTGCAGGGCGTGGGCTACCGCGTGCACGTGGCTGATAGCGTCCTCGATGCCGTGCCTCACGTGGGCGCTCACGTCGAGCTGGTCACCGAGATGGTGGTGCGCGAGAACGAGATCGCGCTCTATGGCTTTCAAACAAGCGAAGAGCGCGACCTGTTTCGCTTGCTGCTGACCGTCAGCGGCGTGGGGCCACGCACGGCCATCGCCGTCCTCTCTACATTCTCGCCCGAGACGCTCCGCGCTGCTGTAGCGCATGACGATGTGGCGGCGTTGACGCGCATCCCAGGCATCGGGCGCAAGACGGCGCAACGCCTGGTGCTCGACCTCAGAGACCGAGTGGGCGTGCCCACCCAGCCCTGGCAGCCCGGGGCGCCGTCTGAGGGCGACGTGGATGTCCTCCAGGCACTGACGGCGCTCGGCTACAGCCTGGCAGAGGCCCAAGCGGCTCTAGTCGCCGTGCCCGCCGAGGCGACGACGCTGGATGAGCGCATCCTCGCTGCGCTGCGCTCTCTCGGGGCCTAGGCCCCGAATAGCCCCTGGAACCAGATACCCAACTCGGGGAAAAGCCCAAGGGCCAGCAGGCAGAGGGCCAAGGCCAACAGTAACAGGCTCAGCCAGAGCGGCTCGCGACGGCTGCCCGGCGGCGGCGTAGAGCCCCACGAAGTGACGACGATCCGTGTGACGCCCCAGGCAGGGCCAAGGGCACTCAGCACACAGACCCATGTCCACGGCGAACGCAGGTCAGCCATGCCGAGGATGGCTATGCGGCTGGCGTAGCCGACGGTAGGGGGCAGGCCAGCGAGCGAGAGGCCGGCGATCCACACGGCCGTGAGCGTGAGCGGCGCCCGCCGAAAGGCACCAGCCAGCGGACGTAGGTCATCGGTGCCAAAGCAATAGGCCAGCACGCGAGCGGCCACCCATAACGTTGCGCAAGCCAGAGCGCGGTAGGCCAGATGTTGCGTGGCCAGGTTTAGCGCACCAGCGGATTCCGCACTCATCGCCAGGGCAGCGATGCCCACGTCGGCCAGAGCGGCATAGCCGGTCACGGCGCTGAGCTCTCGCGGCAGCAGGGCGCCCACGGCGCCATAGAGCAACGTAGCCACTCCCCCCCAGCGCAAGAACAAGCCCCAAGTTGCCAAGTCGCTCAGGGCGCTCAACTCGTTCAGGCGCAGCGAGGCGAGCAACCCCAAAGCGCACACCGCCAGAAAGGCGCCTGTGGGCCGCGAAGCGCGGCTCAGCGGCGGAGCCCACACGCCAAAGGGCAACACACCCAACACCAGGGCAAGCCCAAAGAGCGCCGCCGGCTGGCCCAAGAAGGTCAACGATAGCGGACTCTCGCCCCGCGCAGCCTCAGACACCCAGCCAGCAACCAGCAAGAGCAGCGTGCCGCTCAACAGCACGATGATCGTGCGCATGATGAGCTCGGGCGAGGTGGGGGCCAGCAAGCAGCAGGCGATGCCCAGCACTGCCAGCGCCATGAACGCACCGGCGAGCTGCAGGCTCGTGGCGCATGCGGCAACCATCAGCAGGCCGAACGTGGCTAGCGCGCTCGACCACACTAGCGGGCTTTCGGGGGCGAGCCAACCGCCGCCCATCAGCAAGCCCAGCGCAACCGACAGCACACTCACGTAGAAAGCGCTCTGGGTACTCAGGGCCAGCGAGCGGCCCATCAAGTTCAGCGCCTCTTGGCCAGCAGCCAACGGTGCAAGCCCAGCCACCAAGAGACAGGCCAGCGCCGAGATCGACGCGGCAATCTGTCGCACCTGGCGCACCGGCCAGACAGCTAGCGCCGCCACAAAGGGGATGGCCAGCAAGGCGATGAGGGGCATCAGCCGGCCTCTTCTTGGTTGAGGCGCTGCACCTGATGCTCAGACAGCACCCCGATCACCAGAGCCAGGCCGATCTCGAGCAGGCCCAACAGGGCAGTCATCAGCAGGCCGTTGTCCATGTACAGGAAAGCGACCTCAAAGCCATTGAGCGCCGTCATGGTGGCCAGCCCCTGGCCCAACACCGAGCTTTCGGTGGCCGCGAGCAACATGCCCGCAAGCAAGAGCCAGTAGCAGGTCAACAGTGCGTCGGCGGGCAGGCCCGGCAGGCGAAACGCCCTTTGCAGGCCAGCCGCAGCAAAGCCAGCCAGGGCCACACAGAATATCCCAAATAGGCTGCCCATGCGCGCCAGTGGGTCGACCGCATCACGACGACGTTGGCGTTGCAGATGCGCCACCGAGCCAGCCGCGACCAAGAGGATCAGGCAGGCTGCCAACCCCAGCCCGAGTTGAGCATAGAGCACCGGCCGCAGCAACGTCTGGCTGACCAGCACGGTACGCAACAAGACCTGCAGCGCCAGACCCAAGACGCCAAGCCTACGGGCCGAAAACGCCAGCAGCCCTGTGGCCAGGCAGAGCACGATGATCACCTGCGTGCTTGTCAGCATATCGGGCCGCCGTTCACAGGCCGCTCTCCAGAGCGACGAGCAGCATCACCACCACCCATAGCAATCCCCACAAGATGATCAGCCGTTCTTCCAAGAGGCCAAACAGGCGATACAAACCCTCTGCAGCCACGCCGAACGCGTGGTCGAGAGCCAGGGCGGCGCCCTCCCAGGCGCCCTGCCACACGGGGCGCACAGACTCTCGCCAGCGGTTGGCGCGCCGATTGGCCCGCAGCGCTGCGGGCGAAAGCGCCAACACAAAGCCGACGATGATGGGCAATAACAGCAGTACAAGGCTCACCACCACCCACTGGGCTGGCGCGCCGAACAGGGGCAGGCCAGAGCCGGCGATACCCGGCACCACGCCGAGCACCAAGCCCAGCGCCGATAATGCTGCCCCCAAGCCCCAAGCGAGCCAGTCATTGGGCGGCTGCGAGCGCGTGGTCTGGCGAAGCCAGGGCATGAGCAACACCGCCGCCGTGGCGCAGGCGAGTGCCGCCCCCAGCACCTGCCAGAACGCCAACCAGCCGTCGCCCAAAGCCAGCGTCGCCGCCAGATCTTGCCAGCGGGCCACGGCCACTCCACCGGGCGCCAACCCGGCCAGCGAAGCCACGGCGACGATGCGCGGCAGCTGGTACGCCCCGGACTCCTCGACCCGTTCGAGCACCACCAGGGCCGCATAGGCGACGACCGCGCCCAGCAGTGCCAGCGTGGCCGCGCCGGCTCCCTCCCCAGCGTAGAGCACGCCCGCCAGCAGCGCCTGCCCAAAAGCCAGGCCATACAGCGCATCGAGGGCGCGACCGCGCGAGCCCCACAGCGCCGTCGACACGCCGGCAAAGAGCACGATGAGCGTGCCCAAGACGAGCAAGGGCGTCGCAACACGCGGGCTGAGAGCCGCTCCGCCCCCCAGAGTGCACAACAGATGCGCCGCCGTCACCGTGAGCGAGGCCATTGTCGGCCAACGCAACGCCGGATAGCCCAGCAGTACGCCGCCCAAGCCCAGGGTGAAGGCAGCCGTGAGGATAGCGCCATAGGGCGGCGCCGCCGAGGCGTTGGCTGGCAGGCTCAACACCGCCGCCAGAGCGAGCGCCGCGAGAGCGCCGAGCACCCCCAACACGCCGAACACGGCAAAGGGGCCACGCGAGCCCGCCGGCAATGAGCCTTCGACCCACAGGATGACGATATCGAGCAGCCCAACAGCCAGAGCCGCGGCCAACGCATCCCGAGTGGCGAGGCACAGCAGCACCATGGCCACCAGCAGCGTCTCAGGCACTACACGGCGTTCTTCGCGAGGGTTGGCCAGGTGCGCAAGCGAGGCCAGCATCAGCACAGCCCCTTCGAGACGCGTGGCGTGATCCCACGCCAACGACAGGCCGTGATAGAGCCTGCCGGCGGGCACCGTCGCTGTGCTCGCTGGAAGCACCAGCACCACGAGCAGCAAGGCGACGTTGGCTCCCAGCCCGAATCGACGCGCCACGGTCGGCTGGCCGCGACGCAGCAGCGCCAGCCACACGACAGCGCCCAGAGTGGCGAGGGCAAAGGGGATAAGGGGCAACAGCATCCTGTCTCGATCCGTAAGTTGGCTGGATTCTAGCACGGTTCGGCGCCTGCGGACAATTGCGCGCGGTCGGGCTTGGACACCGAGGTGTATCCGTGATCAAGTCCCTCACCGAGACCCCTCTCTTGGTGCTGTCTATTACCTTGCCCTATGGTTGATTATCGTGATCTGGCAGGCCGAGCGAGGTACACGGTTGGTGAGTGTGACGGCCTCGGCGGACGGTTGGCTTGCGCGAGCTCTAGCACGAATCTATAATGCCTTGTGAGGGGCGGTACAGGCCCTGTCTAGCTTGGTGTTTTACGCCCGATGAGGAGGATATGATGCGCACCAAACTGTTCTCACTCTTGAGTGTGGCGCTGGCACTGGCCATGGTGCTCAGCGGCTGCGCTCAACCCACGCCTACGCCAGTGCCTCAGACCCCGACGCCGGTGTCTGAGCAGGCTGAGAAGCCCACCGCTGCACCCAAGGTGTTCAAGGTGGGCTATGTCACGGACACGGGCGGCATCGACGACAAGTCGTTCAATGCCACCTCCTGGAAGGGTGTCCAGATGGCGATCGAGAAGTTGGGCATCGAGGGCAGCTACCTCGAGTCGCAGCAGCAGACCGACTATGCCAAGAACATCACCGAGTTTGTGCAACAAGGCGCAGACCTGATCATCACGGCGGGCTATCTGCTGGGCGACGATACGGCCAAGGCTGCGGTCGCGAACCCCGATGTCAAATTCGCTATCGTGGACTATTCCTACGATCCCCCGATCGACAACGTGCTCGGCCTGACCTTTGCCACCGATGAGGCCACCTTCTTGGCCGGTTATCTGGCGGCGGGCATGACCAAGACGGGCGTCGTCGGTACGTTCGGCGGCATGGAGATCCCTTCGGTGACCATCTTCATGGATGGGTTCGCCCAGGGTGTCTGGTACTATAACCAGGCGCATGGCACCAACGTACAGGTGCTCGGCACCGACTACTATGTGGGCAACTTTGAGTCCACAGACGATGGCCGCCGCGCCGGTGAGAGCCTGATGGACGAGGGCGCCGACATCATCATGCCTGTGGCTGGCCCCGTGGGCATGGGCACGGCCGCTGTGTTGCAAGAGCGTGGCGGCCTGCTGATCGGCGTGGACGCAGACTGGACCGTCTCGGCCCCCGAGTACAAAGACATTGTGCTCAAGTCTGTGCTCAAGAACATGGATGTGTCGGTCTACAACGTCATCGAGCAGGCGATGAAGGGCAACTTTGCTGGCGGCACCTATGTGGGCACGCTGGCGAACAACGGTGTCGGCCTGGCCCCGGGCGGAGTGGAAGACACGATCCCCGCTGAGCTGGCGCAAGAGCTCGACGCGATCAGCAAAGACATCATCGCGGGCAAGATCTGGACGGGGTGGGGCGAGGCGCCTACCGGCGTCGAGACCGGCGTTGTGTTTGGCGAGCCCGTCAACCTGATCTTTTGGCACAACCAAGCTCCTGACAGCTTCCGTGGCAAGCTGCTCGACCAGATCATCGCCGACTTTGAGGCCAAGTATCCCGAGATCCACGTCATTGCGACCTACCAGGGCGACTATACCGAGCTGTACAAAAAGCTCGTGGCGGCCATCTCGGCCGGCAATACGCCCGACCTGGCCGTGTCGTATCCTTCGATGGTCTCTGACTATCTGAAGGCTGGTGTTGTGCAAGAGCTCGATCCTTACATCGAAGATCCGGACATCGGCCTGACCACCGAAGACATGTCAGACATCTACCCCGGCTACCTCGCTGAGGGGCGCTTCCCGGCCTATGACAACAAGTACTATACCTTCCCGTTCGCCAAGAGCGCTGAGGGAATGTGGTACAACCTCGACCTGCTGAAGCAGGTCGGCTATGACGCCCCGCCCAAGACGTGGGAAGAGTTCGAGGAGATGTGCCTGGCCGTCCACGACCAGACGGGCAAGATTGGCTACGCCTACTATGAGAACGCCTCGACGTTCGACGCCTGGCTGTACAGCCGCGGCGTATCGCGCGTGAACGAGGATCAGACTGAGGCGATCTTTAACAGCCCCGAGGCCGTCGAACAGCTCGCGATGATGAAGCGCCTGATCGATGCCGGCGCGGCGGTCAAGCCTGAAGGCTCGTACGCCGACCAGGCCGAGTTCGCCAAGGGCAACGTAGCCTTCACCTTTGGCTCGACGTCGGGCACGTACTACTATCAGCAAGCCATCCAAGAGAGCGGCAACCTGGTCAAGGAATATGGGCACACGCTCCCGCCGCAAGCCGATCCGGAGAATCCGGGCACGGTGCTCTACGGCGGCAGCCTGGTCATGTTCAAGACCACTGAGAACCAGCAAAAGGCCGCCTGGCTGTTCATGAAGTTCTTTGCCTCGACCGAGCAGACGGCCAAGTGGGGCAGCATCTCGGGCTATATGCCCGTGCGAGCCTCGGCCTCTGCCTTGCTCAAGGACTATTTCGCCGAGAACCCCATCGTCAAGCAGCAGGTGGAGGAGATCATGCCGGCTGCGCGACCTGGTCCCTCCGTCGCGGGTGAGCAAGAGATGCGCACCTACGTCGAAGAGGCCATGACCAAGGTGTTCGAGGGCATCGCCGATCCGCAGACGGCGTTGGATGAGGCGGTTCGGCTCTCGAACGAGGCTCTGGCTCGCGGGCGGCAATAGCCGCGCGCCCTGACACGCCTTGTGCAAGAGGAGCAGGCTTAGGCCTGCTCCTCTCTTGTGCCAGTGAATGCGAGCGCTTGCGAACCGTTGGGCTTGCCGAGTAGAATGCCCGCAGAGCACCTGCCCATATAGACCCGGAGTAAGAGCATGACCCCCATTCTGCAGCTAGAGGGCATCACCAAGGTCTTCCCCGGTGTGGTAGCCAACGACGATATCGACCTGACGCTGCAACAGGGAGAGATCCTCGCTCTATTGGGCGAGAACGGCGCCGGCAAGAGTACCCTGATGAACATCCTTTACGGCCTCTATGCGCCCACCGCTGGGCGCATCGTTATTCGTGGGCAGCAGGTGACCATTACGGGGCCTCACGATGCCATCGCCCAAGGCATCGGCATGGTGCATCAGCACTTTATGCTCGTACCACCGCTCACCGTCACCGAGAATGTCATCCTCGGCAACGAGCCTATCCGCCACGGACTGTTTCTCGACCGCAACCGAGCGGCGGCGCGAATCCGGCAGATCTCGGCCGACTATGGCCTGGAGGTCGATCCCTCTGCGGTGGTGAGCACGCTGCCTGTGGGGGCACAGCAACGCGTCGAGATCATCAAGGTGCTCTATCGCAGCGCCGATGTGCTGATCCTCGACGAGCCGACGGCGGTACTCACCCCCCAAGAGGTCGACGACCTATTTGCGATCGTCCGCCGGCTGGTGGCCGGGGGCAAGTCGATCATCTTTATCACGCACAAGCTCAAAGAGGTGATGGCCCTCGCCGACCGCATCGTGGTGCTGCGTCGCGGGCGCGTGGTGGGGGAAACCACGCCCGCCGAGGCCACCGAAGAGATGCTGGCGGCCATGATGGTCGGCCGTGAGGTGTCGCTGGCGGTGGCCAAGACGCCCGCCAAACCTGCACAGCCCGTGTTGCAGGTCGAGGGCCTCCATGTGTTGAGCGACCGACACCAGCTGGCCGTACAAGATGTCTCGTTCACGGTGCGCAGCGGAGAGATCGTGGGCCTGGCCGGCGTGCAGGGCAATGGACAGACCGAACTCGTCGAGGCGCTGGCCGGGCAACGCGAGGTGCTCTCGGGCAGCGTGCGGATCGGCGGCCACGACGTCACGCGCGCCTCGCCACGGCGTCGTGCGCAACTGGGCGTGGCCTATGTGCCTGAAGATCGCCAACGCGACGGCCTGGTGCTGGACTTTCCCGTGGCCGACAACCTCATCCTCAACACATACTATCAGCCGCCCTTTGCCCGGGGGATCCTCTTGCAGCGCGCAGCGATTCGGGCCACGGCTGAGCGCCTGGTCAAGGATTTCGATGTACGCACGCCGAGCATCGATACGGCGGTGGCCAACCTATCGGGCGGCAACCAGCAAAAGGTCATCGTGGCGCGCGAGTTCGACCGCCCAGTCGTTTTGCTGCTCGCCTCGCAACCCACGCGCGGCTTGGATGTCGGCTCGATCGAGTACATCCATGCCCGCATCGTCGAAAAGCGCGACCACGGCGCCGGCGTGTTGCTCGTCTCCTCGGAGCTAGACGAGATCATGGAGCTCGCCGACCGCATCCTCGTCATGTTCCGCGGGGCAATCATGGCCGACCTGCCGGCAGGCAGCACCACGCGAGAGCAAATCGGCTTGTTGATGGCCGGTGGCCGCCACGAGCAGCCCCAACCGGCACCGGAGGAAGAGGAGGTGGGTGGCCGATGAAGCGTTCTCCACGCGATCGTCAGCAGCGAGCACAGCCCTTCTGGATGCCCTTGCTCGCCATTGTGACGGCCCTCATCCTGGGCGGCATCCTGATCATCGTCTCTGACCTGGAGGTGATTGCCGCCTTCACGCGCATCCCGCGGCAGGTGGCCGTGCCCTTCACCGACCCCTCGACGCAGGTCTCTCTCGAAGAGGCCCTCTGGAAACACCCCAACGAGGTGCAGGTCGGTGACGGGGTGCTGGTGGACGGGCGCACGTTGCGCGTCGTCGAAGAGGTGACCGACCCGAGCAAGCAGATCGCCCTGAGCGAGGCGCGCAAGCTCTATCCTACGCTGGGCCCTGGCGTCACCATCTACTACAACTTTTGGCAAAAGCCCACGGTGGGCCTCAAGGCGGCCTGGCACTCGGTCAAGACGGCCTACGTGGCCCTTTTCGAGGGCTCGATCGGCAACCCCAAGCAGATGGTGCAGGCGCTGGCGGCCTGGCTCAAGGGCGACCCTTCGCTGCTGAGTCGGGCGTTCTATCCCCTCTCCGAGAGCCTGGTTACCTCGACGCCCTACATCCTGACGGGGCTGGCGGTGGCGCTGGGCTTTCGGGCGGGGCTGTTCAACATCGGCGCCGAGGGGCAGTACTTTGTCGGCGGCCTTACCTCGGTATGGGTGGGCTATAGCCTCAAGGGCCTGCCCATCTATGTGCACCTGCCACTCACCATCCTGGCCGGCGCAGTCGGCGGCGGCCTGTGGGGCGCCATACCGGGATTGCTCAAAGCCAAGACAGGCGGGCATGAAGTGATCAACACGATCATGATGAACTATATCGCCTTTGCTTTGAGCGACTGGCTGCTCAACGGTCCCATGATGCGCCCCGGCGGCTTTCGGCCCATCTCTCCCGAGATCGAACCCAGCGCTCGGCTGCCACGCTTTTTTGGGGGCGACATCCGCTTCCACGCGGGGTTCTTTGTGGCCTTGGCCATGGCTGCGCTCGTCTATTGGTTGTTGTTCAAGACGACGATCGGCTATGAGCTGCGGACGGTGGGCGCCAACCCACGCGCGGCGCGCTATGCAGGCATCAGCCTGACGCGCAACATCGTGCTGGCCATGTTCCTTAGCGGCGGCCTGGCGGGCATGGCGGGTGCAAACGACATCGCCGGCGTCATCTACTACATGCCCAACGCCTTTTCGGCGGGCTATGGTTGGGATTCGATCGCCCTGGCGCTGTTGGGCCGCAGCCATCCGGTGGGTGTGGTGCTGGCGGCGCTGCTCTTTGGCACGCTACGCGCTGGAGCTACGCGCATGCAGTCGGTGGCCCAGATCCCCATCGACATCATCTCGATCTTGCAGGCGATGATCATCATCTTTATCGCCGCGCCTGAGATCATCCGCTCACTCTATCGCCTCAAGAAGCCCAGCACCGCAGAGCTGGCCTTGGCCGGCGGTGATACCGCTGAGGGAGCACAGGCATGAGCACCACCCAGCCCGTGATCATCGACCCCCATGCTCGTCGTCGTAGCCGCACGATGGGTGTCTTTCTCATCTTGATCGGGCTGCTCATCTATGGCGCGTTTGTGCGTTCTTCCAGTGTCGGGCAGTTGGCGACTTTTGGGATGAACCCGGGCCGGCAGACGCAAGCGATGCGCATCCCCGACATCACGCTGCCGGTGCTCACCAGCCTGTATGTCATGTCGCTGCTCTCGGTGGCCCTGGGCGTGGGGCAGTTGGTGTGGGGTTGGCGGCGCGCCGAGGGCCTGGTGTTGGGCCTGGTGGCGGGGCTGCTGGCGTTGGCCTTTCTCACCTGGGCCGCGCGCGGCCAGAGCCTCAATCTAGTGGGGATCCTCGAAGCGGCGGTGCAGCGCGCGACGCCCATCGCTTTGGCGGCGCTGAGCGGCGTCATCTGCGAGCGCTCGGGCATCATCAACATCGCCATCGAGGGCATGATGCTCACGGCGGCGATGGTCTCATCGCTGGTCGGCAGTGTGACGCACAACCTAACGATCGCGCTGTTGGTCTCGATCTTGGTATCGGGCCTGTTAGGGGCGCTGCTCGCGGTGCTATCGATCCGCTACAAGGTGAACCAGATCATCAGCGGCACGGCGATCAACATCCTCGCCACGGGCGCGACGAGCTTTATCAGCGCCAAGTTCATGGCTCCCTACGAGTATCTCAACACCCCGGGCAAGTTTGCCAACTGGCCAGTGCCCCTGCTCTCACGCATTCCGGTCATCGGGCCAGTGTTCTTTGAGAGCAACGTGGTGGTCTATCTCTTGTTCATCCTGTTGATCGTAGTGCACGTGATGCTCTACTACACGCGCTGGGGCCTGCGCACCCGAGCCATCGGCGAGCATCCGCGGGCAGCCGACACGTTGGGTGTCGACGTGCTGCGGATGCGCTACATCAACGTGTTTGTTGGCGGGATGGTGGCCGGCCTGGGCGGCGTCTTTCTCGTGCTGGGCTCGGTGCCGCGCTTTGACGAGCTGATGACCGCAGGCAAGGGCTATATCGGCCTGGCGGCCATGATCTTTGGCAACTGGAACCCGTTTGGTGCGTTCGGCGCCTCACTCATCTTTGGCTTCACCGAGACGTTCCAGGCCAAGCTGCAGATCCTCAAGGTGCCCATCCCCTCGCAGTTCATGCGCATGCTGCCCTATCTGATCACAATGATCGTCTTGGCGGGCGTGGTGGGGCGTTCAGTGCCGCCCGCCGCCGAGGGCCAGGTGTACGAGAAGCAGTAGCCAGCAGCGCTGACCCATGGGGCAAAACAAAGACGCCGAGCCAACGGGCTCGGCGTCTTGCAAGGTTACGCTCAGCTCTGCATCTGCAACTGAATATCTGGCTGGTCGATATAGAGGAGGATCAGCGCCGACAGCGCCATCGAAATGGCAAAGGTGACGGCCAGCTCGGTGTTGAAGCCGCCCTCTTCGGGCGGGCGCATGACGTTGCCCACGATCACGAGCAGCCGCACGATGATGTTGAACCCCTGCACAAAGATGCTCGCGGTGCGGCTCGCTCCCCGACGCAGGATCAGGAACACCCCCAGCACGCCAAACAACACCAAGATCGCGCCCCAAGCCACGGCGTTGAGGCTCTTGAGCACGTTGAGCGGCATGATGATGATGGGGATGAACTGAAAGATCGCGACCAAGATCAGGCCACGTGGCAGCTTTCTCATCTCGCCTCCCCCGCGGGCGGTATGAAGATGATTCTAGGGCGCACGAGGGGGCGTGTCAAAGTGCGCCGGTAGCCCTGGGACGGTGCTCGCTCGAGATTACCGCCGACAAGGGCTATGCCCTCGCTGCACTGCAGCGTCGCCATAGTCGGTAAGAGTGAGGCGCGTTACCCTCCTAGATAGACGCTGCGGGCGTTGGCGAGGGTTCGGCCAGGCCGTGGGCGCGCAGCGCACGCTCGTACAGGTCGCAGCGCAGCCGCACGGGGCTACTCGGAGTGATCACGCCGATCAGCTCGAGCGTGGCCAGCGCGGGATCGCTGCGCGTAAAGCGCAGGCGCTCGCCCGCCAGGATCTGGCGCAGACGAGCGCTGGCCGCAGGATCGGCGGCCACCCGCGCCACCGTGGCAGCGAGATGCTCGTCGGTCGCCAGCATGTTGTCCACAGCGTCGGCGATGGTCTGACGGTCGATGCTGACCACTTGATGCCGTTGCAGCCAAGCACAGAGCTGCATGGTCAGGTAAGGGTGCCCGCCCGTGGCCTGCAACACGAGTTGCGGCGCCTCTTCACTGATGTGCACGCCCTGCGTGGCGAATTGCGCCAGGATGCCGCCGATCTGCAACACATCCAGGTCGCCCAGGTAGATGCACTCGGCGACGTGCAGCGGCGAGTTGCGCTGGCTGGCCAGATTGCGCAAATCGAGCGCCCCGGCGAGCACGAAAAAGTACTTGGCCAAGGGGCCATCGGTGCCGCGTGCTCGCACCAAGATCGAGCGCAGTGCGGCCCACACGCCCGCAGTGACGTCGGCCGGCAGGCGATCCAGCTGATCGAGCAGCACGGTGATGCGCGGCGTCGGACTGGCTGCGGCCAACGCCTCGAGCAGCGCGAGCCAGTCGGCAGCGGTGGTGATCTCGTCCAGCGGGTGCGCGGCCAGTGCGTTCGCGATGGGCGAGGCCTGGCGCAATACGGCCTGCCGCACGCGGCGCAGCGGGCCACCTTGCGCCGCCCAATCGGCATCGAGTTGCGCCGCGATGGCCTGCGCCACATAGCGCAAGCAGCCGACCAGATCGGCGTCCGACAGCGCGGCCAGGTCGCTATACACGCACGACTGCTCGGCGCGCAGTTCCTCTTGCACCTGCAAGAGCAGGGTCGTTTTACCGCTATAGGGCGAGCCAAGGACGACGACATATTGCGCAATGGCCGGTTGCCGGGCCATCTTCAGGATGCGCGCCATCTCATCACGGCGCAGCCGCAAGGCGCCACTCTCGCCCGACCGCAGCGGCCCATGCGTTACCCAGGCTTGCTCGGCCGTGCGGGTAACCGGCCTTGGCACCGTTTGAGCCGCAGGCGAAGAGGCCTGCGTCGCGACGGCCTCGGCCTCCTCGGCCTCCGACGTCTTGCGCGCAGCGAGCCACAGTTTGCCCGACAGCGAGCGCATATAGAGCACTGGCGCCGCCCAATCGGCAGGCTCTCCGCCGGCGGTGCTGATGGCCAGGCGCCCCTCGGTCATACACTCGTCCATCGTCAGGTCGAGCGACACGGCACGATAAAAGGCGCTGCCAAAGCGCGTCGCCGCCTCATCTTCTACGGGCCACTGCATGGCAATGACGGCGGGCATATCGCCGCGCATCAGCGCCGCAGCCAGGCCCATGATCTGGCCGCGTGCTGTGTTGCAGGCATTTAGGAAGACGAGCTGGGTCTTGTGACGGCAGAGCAGTCGCGCGAGCGCTCGCGCTTCGAGCGGCGCCGCATCGCCATGGGCATCTTCGAACAAGAGCGAGCCGGTCTGTCGCGTGGCGTCATACTCGCCATGCCCCACAAAGTGCACGATCTCGGGCATCACCTCGATGAGGCGCTCCTGCAGGCCCTGCGGGGTGGCGTGCGCACACACGACCAGGTTGATGCGCCCCTGATCGATGAGCTCTTGCAGCGAACTCTGCACCAGCGCGACCTCATGCTCCCAGTCGAGCGGGGGGCGGTTGTAGGGAGAGGCCGCGACCACCAACACCGTCAAGCGGCCGGCTGTGATCGGCTCGGGCTGGGGGCTGGGGATGCGGGCGTAGCGTGCGATAGAGACGCGCCGATCATAGATCACATAGTCTTGCCGAGCCGGATCATACAACAGCTCCCAGGGGAGCTGGGCCAGGCGGCCATCGTCAGTGTGGATGCGCAGACGCAGGCCGCGGCGCCGATCGATCGCACACTGATAGCTCCGGCCCCAGGCATCACGGATGCCGTCGGCAAAGACGTTCTGCCAGAGGAGCTGCCCCAAGCGCTGGGCGTTGTCTTCGGCATAGAGCAGGCGCTCGCCCTGCGCCTCTGGCTCGATATCGAGGCGCACGCGTTGGGGTGGCACCTCGCCCGCGGGCGATTGCAGCACCTCGGCAAGCATATCCCTGGACGTCGGGTCCCAGTCAGAGACGCGTAGATCCAGGCTCAAGTACAGCATCGACTCCTCTAGACAGACCAGCCCTCATTGCCGGGCATTATAGCCGCCTCGCGCGAGAGGCGTCAAGCATCGACGTAAAGCTGGCGAGAGGGCGTGGGGAGTTGGCCTCGGTTGACGCCAGGGGGCACAGTCGGGCTATAATGGCGGCAGCTCACCCCGAGGCGCTCGCCATGAACATCGACGAACTCAAACGGCAGGCAGGCGTGTATGCTGCTGGCTTGGTGCAAGACGGCATGGTGGTGGGGCTGGGCAGCGGCTCGACAGCCCGCTTTGCCACCGAGCACATCGGCGCGCGGCTGGCGGCCGGCGACTTGCGGCATATCGTCGGCGTGCCCACCTCAGAAGAGACAGCGCGCCTGGCACGGACGCTGGGCATCCCCCTGACCGACCTCGACCAACAGCTCTTTTGCGATCTGACGATCGATGGCGCCGACGAAGTCGACCCCGCGCTGAACGTGATCAAGGGCCTTGGCGGCTGCTTGCTCCGTGAAAAGATCGTGGCCTACAACACCTGCCGCGAGGTCATCGTGGTCGATCAACGCAAGGTCTCGCCTCGCCTAGGGATCGTCAGCCCCGTGCCCGTCGAGGTGGTGCGCTTTGGCTGGCAGCGCACGCGCGAGGCCCTCGCCCGTACTGGCACCCAACCTGTGCTCCGGTTGCGCGACGGTCACCCCTTTGTCACCGATGAGGGCCACTATATCCTCGATTGCCGCTATACTGAGCCTTTCGCCCCGCACGAACTCTCTCAGCGCTTGCACGCCATCCCCGGCGTTGTCGAACATGGGATATTCATCGGCCTGGCGAGCGAGGTCATCGTGGCCACGCCCCAGGGCATAGGCCTGCTGGACGTGCAGTCGGGCCAAGTCCGTTTGACAGCCTGAAAGCCTCTGGCTAGAATGTCGCAGTTTTGCGAGAGGTGTCGCGGCAAATGCGCCTACGAACGTGGCGGGCTGAGATCGTGCCCCTAGGTGGCGCGGCCCCTCTTTCCTTGTTTTGCTGAGCGGAGACCTCAAGGTCTCCGCCTTTTTTTTGCACTTTGCTGGATCTTGGGGTGAGAGCGCTCTTGTCGCAAGAGTGCTTGGCGTTCGGCCAACGTTGGCCGGCGAATACAACGGCGTCATCGGCAGTCGTCTCAGCGGTGAAAGGAGAATGCAGTGGCAGCGCAGACCAGACCCATCGGCTATCTGCCCCAAGACCGTCCGCCCTTGGCGGAGATGGTCACCCTCGGCCTACAGCACGTCATCACGATGTTCCCATCGACGGTGCTCGTGGCCATCCTCACCGGTTTCGACGTCGGCGTCACGCTGTTCGCCAGCGGTCTGGCCACGGTGGTGGCGCTCTTGCTCTCGGGCAAGCGCATCCCGCTCTACTATGGCTCTAGCTTTTCGTACATCGCAGCTATCGTAGGCGTGGTGGGCGCCGAGTGGGGCGGCGTCCGCGTGGCCCAGGGTGGCATCGTCGCCACGGCGCTGGTCTCGGTCATCGCGGGACTGGTGATCCGCGCGTCGGGCAAAGAGGCACTCGACCGCGTGTTGCCGCCGGTGATCACCGGCTCGGTGGCCATCGTGATCGGCATCTCGCTAGCCAAGACCGCACTCGACATGGCGTCGAGCGACTGGCTGATCTCGGGCGTCACGCTGCTGGTGACCATCCTGTTCTCGGTCTATCTGCGGGGCAAGGGATTCCTGGGGATGATCCCGGTGCTCCTGGGCGCGTTGGTCGGTTACATCTTTGCGAAGAGTATCGAGGCCAGCCGCTTCTTGGCTGCGCTCGGCTCTTCGCGAGAGCTGATGAGCTTTGGCGATGGCCTCTCGACGACGCTGGGCAAACTCTTTGCGCCAGTGGCTGCCGCCGATTGGCTGCGTCGGCCCGATTTTACTTTCCCCATCTTCAAGTGGCCGGCCATCATCGCCATCGCGCCCATCGCCATCGCCACGATCCCCGAGTCGACGGCGCACGTCTATCAGATCAGCCTCTACGTCGACACGCTGGCCGAGGACCTGGGCCGCAAACCGCTGAACATCAAGAACTTGGTGGGTTTGAACCTGATCCTGGACGGCATCGGCGATGCGATCAACGGCCTACTCGGCGGCTGCGCGGGCACCAACTATGGCGAGAACAACTCGCTCATGGCCATCACGCGGAACTATTCCGGCCCGGTGCTGATCTGCGCCGGCGTCATCGCCATGGTGCTCAGCTTTGTGGGCAAACTCTCGGCTGTGGTCGAGACGCTGCCCACCGCGGTCACCGGCGGCCTGGCGATCTTTTTGTTCGGGGTGATCGGCCTGCAGGGTGTGGCGCTGATGCAGTCAGAGAAAGTCGATCTGTTTGACCCCAAACAGCTCGCCATCGGCGCGGTCATCCTCGTCGTGGGCATCGGCGGCGCGATGTTCCCGGGCGGCAACCTGCCGGTGAGCATCCCTGGCGTCTTCCCCGATGGCCTGCCCGCCATCGCCACCGCGGCAGTGCTCGGCATCGTGCTCAACCTCATCTTTCTCCTCTTCCCCGACAAGAACAAGAAGTAGCTTACTCAATGCTGTTGGGGGCAGGCGAGGGCCTGCCCCCGCTGCTCAGGGCGAGTGAGCACAGGTTCCGAGTGCCATCCGGCGTAGCCCGTTTGTCTCCATGGTGAGCCAGGCTATATAGTAGGGCAGCCTCTATGATGGGACGTGGTACAAGATGGCGCACATGCTCACGTTTCCCCCGGGCAAGCTGCCCCTCGAGTTCATGCACAAGCTCTTGTCGCGCTATGCCGTCGACGATGAGCGCCTGGTGGCCGGGCCGGGCATCGGCGTCGACGTGGCGGTGATCGACAACGGCGACCGCTACATGGTGATCAAGACAGACCCAATCACCTTTGCCACCGATCAGATCGGCTGGTATGCGGTCAACATCAACGCCAACGACATCGCCACCAGCGGGGCGCAACCGCTGTGGATGCTCAACGCGGTGCTGTTGCCCGAACAGGGGACCACCGCCGCCCTCGTCGAGGAGATCTTTACCCAAATCCACGCGGCTTGCCGCGCGATCGGTGTGACTGCCGTGGGGGGGCATACCGAGGTGGTGCACGATCTGCCCCGGCCCATCGTCGTCGGCGTGATGATTGGCGAGGTGGCCAAAGACCGCTTGTTGACCACGCAAGGGATGCAGGTGGGCGACGCGATCGTGTTGGTCAAGAGCATCCCCATCGAGGCCACGGCGATCATCGCGCGGGAAAAGGCCGCGGTGCTCCGCGAACGCGGTGTGCCCGAAGAGACCATCGCACGTGCCCAGCACTATCTATACGACCCCGGCATCTCGCTGCTGGCCCCCGCGCGGCTGGCGGCGAATTGCCCCGGCGTGCACGCCATGCACGACCCAACGGAGGGCGGCCTGGCCAGCGGCCTGCACGAGGTGGCCCTGGCGGCCCATACGGGCATCGAGGTGTGGGCCGAGGCGATCTCGGTCGCACCCGAAGGCCAGCTGCTGTGCGATCTGCTCGGGCTGGACGTGTTGGGCACCATCGCCTCTGGCGCGCTGATCGTCGCCGTGGCTGCTGAGCAGGCCGACACTCTGCTCGCCGCGCTACGGGCGAGCGACTATCCGGCGGCGGTCATCGGGCGCGCCACCCCGGCAGACGAGGGGCGCGTATTGGTGCGCGGCGGCCAGCGCCTGCCGCTGCCCGAGTTCGCTCGCGACGAGATTGCCCGCATCTTTTAGCCCGTGGGCGGGCGTAGCGCCTGCTCGGCCAGGGTGCCAGCCAGGGCCTGCTCTTGTTCGAGCGTCTCGACCTGGCCGTCGAGCAGGGCAGTCTGCAAGCGATCGAGGATGACGCGGTAGATCGGCCCCGGCGGCAGGCCCAACGAACGAAGGTAGTGGCCGTCGACGCGCGGCCTCAAGGTTGCCAGCTCGCGCTCGTAAAGGTCTAGGCGAGCCTGCACCACCGGTGAGTCGGTGAGCACCGAGAGCACAAAGCGGGCCTCTCGCGAATAGGGCCGCAACAGGTGATAGAGGGTGCTGCGCAACAAGGCCCGCGCGCCCAGGTCGGGGAGGCACTCGCGCAGGGCCGAGACCTCACGCAATAGACGAGCATCGCGCGTCGAGCAGTGCAGCCGCTCGGTCAAGGTGTCGAGCTCGGCAGAGGTCATGCTACTGGTGAGCAAGGCCAGATAGGCCAGGCCCAGCGCTGGTGCGTCTGGCTCTTGGTCCTCCTCGGCACCGTCTTTGGCCGCTGCCGTCAGTGGTTGGGGCCAAGAGCTGAACCGTTCGCGCAGCCGTGCAAAGAGCGCCGGCATCTCGCGGGTCCAGTGCAGTGCCGGGTGAATGTGCGCCAACGCCCCCAGACGCGACAGTCGCTCCAGCCCCTTCTCCGGCTCCGCCTCATCGAGTAGCAGATACAGCTCGTGGCGCAGCCTCTCGCCGGTGACGTTATCGAGCAGGTCGATCGCGTCGTCGATCAGGCTGGCCGTGCGCTCTTCGATCGTAAAGCCCAGGCGCTGCTCAAAGCGCACGGCGCGGAGGATGCGCGTCGGGTCTTCGACAAAGCTCAGATTGTGCAACACCTGGATGCGCCGCTGCTGCAGATCGCGCTCGCCCCCATAATAGTCGAGCAGCTCGCCATAGCGCTCGCGGTCGAGGCAAATGGCCATCGTGTTGATCGTAAAGTCGCGCCGGTAGAGGTCTTGCTTGATCGAGCTGCGCTCGACGGTGGGCAACACCGTGGGCCGCTCATAGAACTCGGTGCGCGCGGTGACAAAATCGAGCGCGGCGGGCACGCCCGCAGGCCGGTCTGCCGGCAAGATGATCTTGGCCGTGCCAAAGCGGCCGTGGCTACGCACCCGCGCGCCCAGTTGCGGCGCCAGCACTCGAGCCATATGGATGGCATCGCCCTCGACTACCAGGTCTAGGTCGAGGGTGGGCGTGCCCAACAACAGATCGCGCACAAAGCCGCCCACGACATACAGCGCATAGCCCAAGTCATTGGCCACATCGCGCGCGGTGAGCAGCAGATGGTGCAGCTCGTCGGGCAGAGCGTCGGCCATCAGCCGCTGGATCTCGCTCGCCCGCGAGGCATGATGGTTGGGCGTCCACAGTTTGATCAAGTCGGTGCGAGTGACGATGCCCACAAAGCGGCCATTGCGCACCACAGGCACCTGGCCGAGGCTGTGTTCGATCATCACCTGTTGCACGCGCTCGACGGGCGCGTCGGGGTCGACGCTCACGGCGCCCGTATAGAGCACCGTGCGCACGGGCATATCGCCCAGCCGATGATGTAGCGCGCGGTCGATGTCGCTGCGGGTGACGATGCCGATCAGGTGCTCGTCATCGCTCACCACGGGAAAGCCCTCGTGCCCATAGCGTCGCATGAGTTGCGCGGCGTCGCGGATAGTGATGTCGGCGGTGAGGGTATGCACATTCGTCGACATGATCTGGCGCACCCGTACGGGGGGAGCCACGAGCTCGGCCAGGGCGTCGAGCAAGGCGCGTTCGAGCGTGGCCAGGTCGGCGTGCTCGATACGGCCGGCCGCCGCCTTGTCGTGCCCACCGCCGCCAAAGCGGCGTAGCAACTCGCCCACATCGATGGCATCGGTGGTGCTGCGCGCGATCAACTGCACGCTATCCTCAAACTGGGCGAGCATCAGGCAGGCATCGGGTTCGTACACATCCATCAGCGGGTGGATCAGCGAGGACAGCTCATCGACATACTCGTCGAGCTGGACAGAGGCCACACAGATGCTCCTCCCGCTGATGTTGTGCATCTGCGCGCCGGCGAGCAGCTCGTTGAGCACCGCACGCTGCTCGGCCGTCAACGGCAGCGAGAGAAACTGGTTGACCAGGGCGAGGTCGGCGCCTGCTTCGAGCAGCCAGCTCGCGGCGCGCGCATCGCGATAGGTGGTGGTGAGGAACGAGAGCGCGCCCGTGTCCTCATAGATGCCCATCAAGAGCAGGCTGGCGCCGAGGCGCGAGAGGCTCAGCCCCTGTTCGTGGATGCGCTCCAAGAGCAGCGTCGTGCAAGCGCCGGTGGTCTCGCGCAAGAGCACCGTGGCGCCCTCCATGCCGTCTTGGGCCTCATGATGGTCGATCAGCGAAATGCGCGTACTCGGCGTCATCCCACGCATCGGCGAGACGGCCTGCGTATCGACCAACAGCAGGTCGGTGATCGTGCGATGGCCGATCCGCTCGCGCTCGATAAAGGGCAGCGAGTCTTGGTAGAGCGTGGCCAGGTCGCGCACGTTGCGATTGAGCTTGATGGGCAGCACTGCCTCATACTCGGGGTAGAGCAGCTTGGCCGCGTACATGGATGCGAGGGCATCCATGTCGGTGCGCTCATGGCTGGTGATGATCTTCATCGCCTGGCCCGCCTCTCGGGCTCAATCACCCGGCTCGTCGTCATCGTCAAACAGATCGTCCAGCTCGCTCCAGGCCTGATCGAGCGGCACAAACGGGCGCTCGACGAAATCGGCCGCGATCGATTCAAGATAGGCCTTGACGCCGAGCTCGCTGTGCTTGGTATCGAGTTCTTCGACCTTGGCCACCCAGGCATCGATGAGCGCCTGCGCCCGTTGCTCCAGATCCGACAGATCTAGCCCCAAGCCAAACATATAATCGATGCGGCGCATGAGGTCATACCAGCTCTTCCAATCCTGCTCGACGCGCATGGCTTGCACAGTGATGCCCATGCGGTTGAACTCGTAGGCTGGAGAGAAGGCATTCATGTCGATCATCTCGATGCCGCGCAACTCGGCCTGGTACACCAAATAGTTGCCGATCGTCGCGCCGCCCTCATAGTCCGAAAAGTGCACGGCATAGCGGCTCAGCTCTTGCCGCAAGCGCGGCAGGCTGTAAGAGCACGAGATCTCGCGCTCTTTCTCAAAAGGCATGGCGCCATACACCCCACCTACGCTGACCACGCGCCGGGCATTGGCCGCATCGCACAAATCCAAGAAGGCATCGGCATAGGCCTTCTCATGCAGGTGAGGCTCCTCGCCCAAGAAGATGAGCAAGCCCTTGTCGTCGATGTGGGTATACCACAGCTCATTGCGATGCTCAGCCATCGACAGACAATGGCCGTTCTTGAGCTTGACCTCGGGCCGCATCAGGTGGTGCGAGCCAGGCAGCTGGAAAAGGTAGCAATCGTCGCAGCGTAGCTCGGCGATGCGTCGCGCGCCCAGCTGCTCGATCAGGTAAGCGGGCAACCCCGACGAGTTCTCGCCCGCATCGGCCCATTGCTCCCACCCAGCGATCATATAGTTGTTCTGATTCTGCGGCCGCTCGTACATTCGGACCATATCGTTCATTGCGCCGCACCTTTCTCTCGCGTGGATCGCTGCCGTATAATGGCAGTCAGTAGATT
The DNA here is from genome assembly GCA_039680625.1 of Anaerolineales bacterium. Lineage (GTDB taxonomy): Bacteria > Chloroflexota > Anaerolineae > UBA1429 > UBA1429 > JAAYDS01. The sequence goes on from JBDKSN010000075.1 coordinate 53,798, forward strand.
CATATTCTGCCTGTTCTCAGCTCGGGGGTCAAAACGCATGCCGCCACAAGGGGATCAAGATATTCTCGCGCGCTTCCTGCCCCCGGTGGCCGCCTGGTTTCGCCAACGATATGGGGCGTTGACGCCGCCACAGCGCTTGGGCTGGCCGGCCATCGCCGCCGGCGAGCACACGCTGATCCTCTCGCCCACGGGTTCGGGCAAGACCATGTCCGCCTTCCTCTGGGGCATCAACCTGGTGGCCCAAGACCTGCTCGACTATCCAGATTTGGAGGGCGTGCAGGTTCTATACATCAGCCCGCTCAAGGCGCTGAACAACGACATCGCGCGCAACCTGCGCGAGCCTCTGCACGGCATCCGCGAAACGGCCCACCAGATGGGCTATGTGCTGCCCGACATTCGCACTGCGGTGCGCACCGGAGACACCTCGGCGAGCGACCGTCGCAAGCTCGTCACTACCCCCCCACAGATCCTGATCACCACGCCTGAGTCGCTCTATCTCCTCCTCACCAGCCCACGCGCTCGAGAGATCCTGCGCACGGTGCATACGGTGATCGTGGATGAGATCCATACCCTTTGTGGCAACAAGCGTGGTGTGCATCTGGCGCTGACCCTCGAACGGCTGGGCCACCTGGCCGACAAACCCTTTCAACGGATCGGCCTCTCGGCCACGCAACGCCCGTTGGACGAGGTAGCGCGCTTCTTGGTGGGCCAGGAGTGGGCCGAGGACGAGGAAGGGCGTGAGCAGCTGGTCTCTCGGCCAGTGACCATCGTCGATGCGGGCACGCAAAAGGACCTCGACCTGGAAGTGCGCACCGTCGTGCCCGACCTGCGCAGACTGCCGGGCGGCTCGATCTGGCCGGCGCTTATCCCCGATGTGCTCACGAACATCCGTCGGCACCGCACCACGCTCGTCTTTGCCAACAGCCGTCGGGGCGCCGAGCGCGCGG
>JBDKSN010000076.1:0-9549 GCA_039680625.1 Anaerolineales bacterium
TCGGGAAAGTGCTTGAGCAGACGAGGCAGCTCGTCGAACCAGCTTTCCAGGTGAAACGACGAGTTGAACCTGATACGCTGAGCGCAGAGCATCGTGGCATTGTTGATAAAGCGATAGTGCAAGTCACGCCGGTCTCCCGGGCGTACAGGGTAGGTGAGCTGGTTCTCGTGCATGTACACGCCACAAGGCAGGTCCGCGGTCTGCCGGCGTGTGAGCGCTAGGAAGGTAGTCAGGTCGAGCATGTCGGTGGCTAGGATCGCGTCGACAGCGAGGTTCCGTTCACGGTAGTAGCGCGCCAGTGTCACGGCGCCACCATGCATCCGCCACTTCCAGAACTGCCCGCTGAGGGTGAGGGGCACGATCTCGTGGCTCGAGTGAGCGGCATAGCCGCGCACCCATGCTCCGTGCGAGCCGGTGTCGTATGGTTCGAGCAGAGCTACCCGCATGTCACACCTCAGCCGCTTGCCCGCCTGAGAAGGGGTTCAGGGTTCATGCGGAGTGTCTGCAGCATCGTCGCTCGCAGAATGAGGGTGGGCGTGTTCGTGCGGATGCCCATGCTCGTGGCTAGGGCCATGATCATGGCCGTGCGTGTGTTCGCTCCCACGCGTCGGGTCATGGGGGCGATGCGGCTCTTGTTCGAGCTCACCGAGCCAGACCCGCAGGAGGTTGGGCCAGGCGAACTGTTTCTGGCCAAAGCCATAGCCAACCGCCTGGACACGCATGGGGGGCAAGGCAAACGTGGCCACGCTGGTGAGCAGCGCCGCGCCCGTGGGCGTGACCAGCTCGGCGTGCGCGTCAAAGGGCACGATGGGCGCACTTTTCTCGGCGAGCAGAGCCAGGGTGGCAGGGGCGGGCACGGGCAGCAGACCATGGGCGGTATGCACGGTGCCGCTACCTAAAGGCAGCCCACTGGAATAGATCTGCTCGATGCCGAGGTCAGCGAGCGCCACGAAAAAGCCGACGATGTCGATGAGCGAATCGACCGCGCCGATCTCGTGAAAGTGAATCTCGTCTATGGTCGTGCCATGCACACGCGCCTCCGCAGCGGCGATGCGCTCGAAAACGGCGAGGCTGCGTTCGGCTACGTTGGCCGGAAGGTCCGCAGCCTGCAACAGGCTGCGGATGAGCGAGAGGTTGCGCACGGGCTGTTCTTTTGCTAGATCGCGCACCACCAAGCGGGTGCCGCTCACGCCCTGGCTGACGATGTGCTCGACGTCGAGCGCATAGCCGCTCACGGGTAGCTTGCCAAGCTCGGTGCGGAGCGTGTCGACCGAGGCGCCGGCGTCGAGCAATGCGCCCAGTAGCATGTCGCCACTGGCCCCGGAGAAACAGTCAAAGTAGGCGATGCGAGTCATCGGTGCTCCCTCATTCTGCCAAGACAAAGGCCGTAGCCAGGCGGATCGTAGCCCATAGGCTATCGCGGTGGGTGCGCTCGTAGGCGTGGCTGGCGTCGACGCCCGGGCCGATGAGGCCAACGCGGACGTTGCCACCGGCGCGCAGATAGGCGCTGCCATCCGAGCCGTACGACGGATAGGTGTCAATCTTGAAGGGGATGCCCTGTTCGCTGGCCAGACGCACCAGCTTCTGCCGCAGGCCTATGTCATATGGCCCCGAGGAGTCCTTGGCGCAGATACCCACCGAGTATTCATCCGAGTGTTGATGCTCGCCAGTGGTGCTCGCGGCCATGTCGACCACCAATAGGTCGGTCACGTCGGTAGGTATGCCGCTGGCCGCGCCGTGACCCACCTCCTCATAGTTCGAGATATACCAGGTTGTGCGCTGTGCAGGGAGGGCACTCTGAGTGGACAGGGTGCGTAACACGCCATAGAGCACGGCGACGCCGGCCTTGTCGTCTAGGTGGCGGCTCTTGATATAGCCGGTTTCGGTGAGCTCGACGCGCGGGTCGAACGAGCAAAAGTCACCCACTTCGATGCCCAAGCTGCGGGTCTCGTCGGCTGACGACGTGCGCACGTCGAGGCGCACCTCCATGCGCTCCTCTTCGCGGGCGCCGCTGCGATGCTCGGGGTTCGTGTGGATGCTAGGGGCGATCGTCTGTATGGTGCCCCGGTAGCATAGCCCGTTGGTCAGGCAGTGCACGGTGACGTTCTCACCCTCGACGGCGTTCCACGCATAGCCGCCCAGTTGGGTGAGTAGCAGCCGGCCATTCGGCTTGACCTCACGCACCATGGCGCCCAGGGTGTCGACATGGGCCGAGAGGGCGCGCGGGGCGTCGTTGGCCAGACCAGGGAGGGTGATCTGTAGGGCGCCCTTGACGGTCCGGGTTAGGGAGACTTCAGGCAACGGGAGGGCGCGTACGCTCTCTTCTACCAAGGCGATGGCCTGTTCGTGCAGCCCCACCGGGCTAGGCGTATTGAGCAGCCGCTGGAGGAAATCGAGCACAGGGAAAAACTCGTCGCTCATCCACATCCTCGCCTTTGCCAGCGCGGGGCCTAGTCACGCAGGCCCACAAGCGGGCCATACGGCGCGAGCGCGACAGTAACATAGTCGTTGTGGCAGATGTCCTGTTCGGCATACGCGTGGCGCCACAGGCGCGCGCACATCTTGCGTACTACCGTAGCATAGCGCGGGTCTTGCGCTACATTGCACAGGCAGTCGGGATCCTCGGTCAGGTGGTAGAGTTCGTCCAAGTCAAAGCCGTTGTAGACGTATTTCCACTCGTCGGTCTGCACCCAACGTTGCGAATAGTAGAGTTCGACGCCATTGAACTGACTGAACACGGCATCGGGCCAATCGGCAGGCTGCTCGCCCTGCAAGAAGGGGGTGAGGCTGCGGCCACTGGCACCGTTGGGGAGCGTTGTACCCGCCATAGCGCAAAAAGTCGGGGCCATGTCCGCGTGGGTGACAAAGGCATCGACCGTGCAGCCCGCGTTGGCGATGCCCGCCGGCCAACGCATGATGCAGGGCACACGATAGGCCTGCTCGAAGGCGGCCACGCCTTTGCAGAACAGGCCGTGGGCGCCGGCATAGTCGCCGTGATCCGAGCTAAAGAGCACGAGGGTGTCATCGGCCTGGCCCGTCTCGTCTAGCGCGGCGAGCACCAGGCCGAGCAGATCGTCTTGCATGGTGCAGTATCCCCAGTAATGGGCGATGGCCTCGCGGTATTCGTCCTCGCTCAACTGCGACCATAGCGCGCGCTGTCGTTGATAGACGCGCGGTTTGTCGGCCAGGCTGTCATGAAAGCCGGGCGGCAGTGGCACCTCGGCCGGATCATAGAGCGTGGCATAATGCTCGGGGATGATGTACGGATCGTGCGGTCCATTGGTGCCGATGTACAAGCACCACGGCTCGCCTCCAGCCGCCAAGTCGCGCAATGCCTGCAAGCCGTGCTGCACGATGCGATCGTCGCCCGCCTCAAAAGGGGCAGCCTCGGCTGTCGTGGGCTTGCAGCCATAGAGGGTGTAGCGCCCCCAGCCGGGCCGCAACAGCTGCCCGCGACCTCGCGGTGCGTCGTCCTCGGGCAGTTGGGCCTGGTCGGCCCAAGCCTCCCAGGTCTTGCCGTGTTGCTCGTGGCCGCCGACGGCAGTCGAGCCATAGTCCCGCCAGCCGCGATCGGCCGGGCCTTCGTCGGCACAGACGTGCCACTTGCCCGCATAGGCCAGGGCGTACCCGGCGTCGGCCAACACTTGACTAAAGAGCACCGTACCCGGGTTCAGCGAGGTGTGAATGGCTGCCGAGTTGAGCACGTTGTTGTAGATGCCGTGGCGGCTGGGATACAGCCCAGACATGAAGGTGGCGCGCGATGGGCAGCAATGCGCCGTCACCGTGAAGGCGCGCGAGAAGCGCAGTCCCTCGCGCGCAAGGCGATCGGCGTTTGGCGTGCGGCAGGGATGTTCGGGATCGACGATCGCGCCAAGCTCTTGGTCGGTCTGAAAGATCAGGATGTTGGGCCGTGTAGGCATGCCACCCCTCTCGCTGCTCGATATGCCAGGGAGTCTACTCGACCGCGCTCGCCGAGGCAAGGCGGCGTTTGACGGATGAGCGGCAGGATGTACAATGTGGCCGTGAACGATCACGGGAACGATAACGGGAAACCGGCTCGGGCGGCGACCATTGCCGATGTCGCGGCGCGCGCGGGCGTATCGCGGCAAACGGTATCGCGCGCTATCAATGGCCTGGGCGAGATCAGCGCCGAGACGCGGCAGCGCGTGCTCGCTGTGGTGCAAGAGCTGGGCTATCGCCCGAGCAGCATCGCGCGCGGACTCAAGACCAGCCGCACTCGCACCATCGGCCTGGTGGTGCCCGACATCGCCAACCCGTTTTTCGCCGAGGTCGCTCGGGGCGCTGCCGAGGTGGCGCACGGCGAGGGCTATGGCGTTCTGCTCTGCAATACAGACGAAAACCCCGCAGAGGAGCGCAACGTCCTCGAGATGCTGGCCGAGCATCGCGTCGATGGTCTGGTGCTCTGCAGCTCGCGGCTGGGAGATACTGATCTCGAGGCCGTGATGGCGCGCCACCGGCCCTTGGTCGTCGTCAACCGCACGCCGGCGCGCACGCTGGCCGGTGTGGGGTCGGTGTCGGTAGCCGACCGCGAGGATGCTCGCCGCGCTGTCCATTACCTCTACGGCCTCGGCCACCGGGCGATGGCCTTTGTCGGTGGCACTGACGCCTCCCAGAGCAGCCGCGGGCGTCGAGAGGGCTATGCGCTGGCCCTGACCGAGCTGGGCTGCCCGACTGTACCGGAATGGGTGGTCTCGGCGCCACCCACCGTCGAGGGCGGGCGACAGGCGGCGGAGACGCTGCTTGGTCGACACCAGGTGACTGCGCTGCTGGCCTTCAATGACTTGGTGGCCGTGGGCTGTATTCGCGCCTGTGAAGCGGTTGGCCTGGCCGTGCCACGGGACGTCTCTGTGCTGGGATGGGATGACATCCTGTTCGCCCCGTATCTATCGCCGCCCCTCACTACCGTGCGCTTGCCCAAGCACGAGATGGGCGCCCGAGCGATGGGCCTCCTGCTCGCACTGGTGCGCAACCCAGAGCTGGTGCCTGCACCGCTCGAACTCGCGGGTGAGCTGGTGATCCGTCGTAGCACAGGGCCAGGCCCTGCAACGCAAGATGCAAGCTACAAGATGGAGGAGAGATGAACCAAGCACTATTGACCCTATCCCACCTTGGCGAGCCTGCGGCGGTCCTCTCTGCGGCCACTGGCCTGAAGGTCTATCCCCGCTCGGTGCAGCCCTGTGGCGAGGGCGTGGTCTTTGTTGGGCGCCAGGGTGGGCCGCTAGTGTTGGGCTACTATGGCTCGGGGCAGCCTCCAGCGGGCCTGCGCCTGACCGCTGGCGCCGCGCATGGCCTTTCCTTGGCCGAGCCAGTCTGGCTAGGCGCCTGTGACCATGGGAATGCCTTGGCGCTGCGCAGCGTGCTCCCATGGGCCGCACCAGTTACGGGCGGATTGCACCTTTCGGCGGGCTTGGGCGATCGGCTGGGCGTGGCGACGCCCGGACACGTGCGCGCCATCCGCGAGGTGGGGGGCATTTTCCCGATCCTCGCGCAACAATCGATCCGTGAGATGGAGCGTACCCAGCGCACGCCCGAGCAGGTGCTCGACGATGCGATGTGGGGTGTCTTGCAGGAGGGCTGGACCGACGGCTATGGCGCCGATGCCGACCATCTGAAGTCGGCCGAGGACATCGACCGCTGTGCCGCGGCGGGTTATGTGTTTTACACGCTAGACCCGCGCGAGTATGTGGATGCCGCCGCCGACACCGACGACCTGCCGACGCTCAAAGCCAAGTATGCCGCGCTGCCCTGGGAGCAGCTGGAGACGACCCCCGACTCCGCCTCTGCCTTGTACGCAGGGCGGTCCGTCCGCCTAAGCGACGACTTGGTGCTCGATATCACAACGGAGCAGGTGTTGCGCGCCGCATGCAAGTACGGCCGCGCCGTAGCGCATCTGACCGCGCAGAGTCGGCACCTCACGGAGGTGATGGGCGCGCGTCCTTTTGAGCTAGAGATCTCGGTGGACGAGACCGACACACCTACCACAGCCCAGGAGCACTACTATATTGCCAGTGAACTCAAGCGGCTGGGCGTCGAGTGGATCAGCCTGGCACCGCGCTATGTCGGTCGCTTTGAGAAAGGCGTAGACTATATCGGCGACCTGGCCGCGTTCGAACGCGAGTTCGCTAAACACGCCGCCATCGCCCGCACCCTAGGCCCCTACAAGCTCAGCCTTCATTCGGGTTCGGACAAGTTCAGCGTGTACCCGATCGTGGCTCGCCTGGCTGGGCCGCTCGTCCACCTGAAGACGGCGGGCACGAGCTACTTGGAGGCTCTGCGGGCAGTGGCGCAGGTGCAACCGGCGCTCTTTCGCGAGGTGTTGGCCTATGCCGTGGCGCACTATGACACCGAGCGGGCCTCGTATCACGTTTCGGCCGACATGGCTCTGGTGCCCGACTGGCGCTCTTTGCCCGACGAGGCTCTGCCTGCGCTGCTCGATGACTTTCACGCCCGGCAGGCCCTCCACGTGACGTTCGGCCTGGTGCTCACGAGCCACGATGCCGAGGGCCGCACGCTGTTCCGCGATCAGATCTATGCCGTGCTGGCCAGCGACGAAGAAGCCCATTACCGGGCGCTCAGTCGACACATCGCCCGGCACCTGCGCCCGTTTGTGGCAGCGTGAAGGAGGGGAGCCATGGAGGAGGGCTATCTGCAACATCTGTTCGGTGTGCAGGGCAAGGTCATCGTGATCACGGGCGGGAGCGGCGTGCTCGGGGGAGCGATGGCGCGCGGATTGGCCTTGGCGGGGGCCAGTGTGGTCGTCTTGGGACGCACATTGGCGAGCCTCGAGGCCACGGTGACTGACATCGTCGCCACAGGCGGCGAGGCATTTGCCGTGCAGGCCGATGTGCTCGACAAGGCTGCCCTGGAGAGAGCGCTGGCCGAGGTGATCGGGCGCTATGGGCGAGTCGATGGCCTGATCAATGCCGCGGGTGGCAACCGGCCTGAGGCGACGACTTCGGCCGACCTGTCGTTCTTCGATCTGCCCAGCGAGGCCTTTGGACAGGTGCTTGACCTGAATCTGATAGGCACCCTGCTACCTTGCCAGGTGTTTGGACGGCACATGGCCGAACGCGGCGAGGGCGCAATCATCAATATCGCCTCGGTAAACTCCTATCGGCCGCTCACCAATGTGCCTGCCTACGCCGCGGCCAAGAGCGCAGTCAAGAACCTCACCGAGTGGCTGGCCGTGCACCTGGCGCAGAACTGTTCGCCCAAGATCCGAGTGAACGCCATCGCCCCGGGCTTTTTCCTCACCAAGCAGAACGAATACCTGCTGGTCGATGCGCACACGGGCGGGGTGACACAGCGCGGCGAGCGGATCATCGCACAGACGCCAATGGGGCGCTATGGCTTGCCCGAAGAGCTGGTGAGCACCGTCATCTGGCTCTTGTCGCCCGGCGCGGCTTTCATCACCGGCGTAACCGTGCCGATCGACGGTGGCTATTGCGCCTTTGGCGGCGTATAGGTCATCGTGCGATAATGTGGCCCATACGGATACGGCGGAAAGGAGACGTGTGGCAGGAGATTACCCGCAGGTCGTAGCCCCTCTGGTCGAGATGCAGCCCGAGCACGCCTTTTTCGTGGGCATCGACTCGGATGGGTGCGTTTTTGACACTATGGAGATCAAGCACAAGGAATGCTTTACCCCCAACATCATCAAGTATTGGGGGCTGCAATCGGTCAGCAAGTATGCACGCGAAGCCAGCGAGTTCGTCAACCTATACAGCAAGTGGCGCGGCATCAATCGCTGGCCAGCGCTGGTGATGGTGCTGGACCTGTTGCGGGAACGGCCAGAGGTACAAGCGCGCGGCGCGATCATCCCCGAGGTCCCCAAAGTGCGCGAGTTCATCGCCTCGGGATTGCCGCTGAGCAATGACTCGCTGGCCAAGCTGGTCGCCGAGACGGGCGATCCCGAGCTCAAACGCGCGCTCGAATGGAGCGAGGCGGTAAACGCGGCCATCGCCGACATGGTGCACGGCGTGGCTCCCTTTACCTATGTGCGTGAGAGCCTGGCACTGATCAACGAATATGCCGATGCGATCGTCGTCTCGCTGACGCCGGTCGTGGCACTGGTGCGCGAATGGCAAGAGCATGGCATCGACGGCTATGTGCGGGTGATTGCTGGCCAGGAGATGGGCACCAAGAGTGAGCATCTTCGCTATGCGTCGCAGGGCAAGTACGACGATCGCCACAAGCTGATGATCGGCGATGCGCCCGGCGACTATAAGGCGGCGCGAGACAACAACGCTGCGTTCTTTCCGGTGAACCCTGGGCACGAAGACGAGAGTTGGGAGCGGTTCTACAAAGAGGCATTCATGCGCTTTATCGAGGGCAGCTATGCCGGCGAATACGAGGCGGCGCTGATCGCAGAGTTTGACAAGGCCCTGCCCGCCGTGCCCCCCTGGAAGAAGTGAGGCTACGAATGGTCATTGGCAAGGGTTTGACCGACCGCTTTCTCACTGAGGCGGAGGCGTATGACATCTTTCGCCAAGGCATCGACCAGCTCGACCTGCGCGGCAAGCGGGTGCTCGTCATCCTCCCCGACTCGACGCGCAGTGGGCCAGTGCCTCTATGTTTTCGGACACTCACTGAGCTCATTCGGCCGCAGGCGGCGCAGCTCGATTTCATGATCGCCCTTGGCACCCATGCGCCGCTGGATGAGGCGGGCATCTGCCGACACTTGGGCATCACTGCCGAGCAGCGCGCGGCCGAGTATGGTGACATCCAGGTGTTCAACCACATCTACACAGAGGGGTTGCGTACGGTGGGCGCCATCCCCGCTGACGAAGCTCGTGCTCTGACAGGCGGATTGGTGACCGAAGAGATCCGCGTGCAAGTCAATGCCCGATTGTTTGACTATGACCACGTGATGATCTGTGGGCCGGTGTTTCCCCACGAGATCGCGGGCTTCTCGGGCGGCAACAAGTATTTCTTCCCGGGCGTGAGCGGGCCGGAGGTGATCGATGCGACGCACTGGCTGGGCGCGTTGCTGACGAACGTCCAGGTCATCGGCCATGAAGACACACCCGTGCGCGCCATCCTCAACCGAGCGGCAGCGCTGATCGACATCGACAAGTCGTGTTTCAGCATGGTCGTCAAGGGCCATGCCGATCTGGCTGGCCTCTATTTTGGCTCGCCCGAAGGGAGTCAGGCCGCCGCAGCGGCGTTGTCTGCACAGGTCAACGTAGTGTACAAAGACCATCCGTACAAACTCGTCATCTCGATCATGCCCGAGCTCTATGATGACATCTGGACGGCAGGCAAGGGCATGTACAAACTCGAGCCGGTGGTGGCCGATGGCGGTACGGTGATCATCTATGCCCCACACATCGACGAAGTGTCCTACACCCATGGCGCGATCTTGGATCGGATCGGCTATCACGTGCGCGACTATTTCGTGGCGCAGATGGATCGCTTCGCTGATGTGCCGCGCAGCGTGATGGCGCATTCGACGCATGTCAAGGGCACGGGCACCTACGTCGATGGTGTAGAGCGGCCGCGCGTGAACGTCATCCTGGCGACGGGTGT
>JBDKSN010000077.1:0-11074 GCA_039680625.1 Anaerolineales bacterium
GTGATGATCTGGTACATGCCCATCGGCTTTATCAACTCGGTGACGCAGTATGTACTGATCGCCCTCGATCAACAGCGCTTTATCACCCGCGCTTTTGCGATCGCCTTGGCCTTTAACATCGTGGCCAACGTCGTGCTGATCACCCAGTGGGGCTACCAGGCTGCTGCCTATGTGGCCATCGCCTCAGAGCTGGCCTTGCTGATCCCTTTCTACATAGGCATCCGCCGCCACCTGACCACGGTGCCTTGGCTGCGACTGCTGTACAAGCCGTGGGCCGCAGCACTGCCTCTCCTGGCGCTCTGGACTGTACGCGGCGCCGCCCTGCGATTGGCCCTGACGTTGCCCGCGCTGGCAGTCAGCGCATTCCTTGTCTACCGGCTACATGTCTTTGATCCTGTGGAGGCGGCAGCTATCGGCCAGGTGTTGCCGCTCAAGAGGGCCTTTGGTCGTCTGTGGGCGGGCCTCAAGCGCAGATTGGGCTCGGTGGATTGACCGCTCTATCCACCGTCCTAGAATAGAGCACGAGAGACCAACGGAGGGTAACGTGGCCGAACACGTCTACATTCAGAATATCGCCGGTTATGTGGGCCAAGAGGTCATCATCAAAGGTTGGCTCTATGCCAAGACTGGCAAAGGGCGCCTGCAATTCCTGCGGCTGCGCGATGGCACGGGCATCATCCAGGGGGTGGCGTTCGAGAAGGAGATCGATCCGGTCTCGTTCGACAATGCCAAGCTGTTGACGCAAGAGTCGTCTGTCATTGTCACGGGCGTGGTGCGTGCCGATGAGCGCGCCCCTGGCGGGCACGAGTTGTCGCTTACCAAGATCGAGATCGTGCAGTTGGCGCAGGACTATCCGATCACGCCCAAGGAACATGGCGTCGACTTTCTCATGGACAACCGACACCTCTGGTTGCGCTCGACCCAGCAGTGGGCGGTGTTGCGCGTGCGTGCAACGGTAATCAGAGCTATTCGCGACTGGCTCGACAGCCATGGCTTTATCCTGATGGACACGCCGATCCTTACTCCCGCGGCCTGTGAGGGCACCACGACGTTGTTCGAGACCGAGTACTTTGGCGAAAAGGCGTATCTTAGCCAGAGCGGTCAACTCTATAACGAGGCGACGGCGGCGGCCTTTGGTCGGGTCTATTGCTTTGGCCCGGCCTTTCGCGCTGAAAAGAGCAAGACGCGCCGCCACCTGATCGAGTTCTGGATGGTCGAGCCCGAGATGGCCTATGCCGACCTAGATGAGTGCATGCGCGTCGAAGAGGAGCTCGTCAGCTATGTCGTCGGGCGAGCGCTAGAAGAGCGCGCCGAAGAGCTCAAGGTGCTCGAGCGCGACACGACGCGACTCGAAGCCGTGCAACCGCCGTTCCCACGGGTGAGCTATGATGAAGCGCTTACGTTGCTGGCCGCTGAGGGCGAAGCGCTGCCTTGGGGAGAGGATTTTGGCGCGCCTCACGAGACGATCATCGGCGACCGCCATGATCGACCCGTGTTTGTGCATCGCTATCCCACCGCTTGCAAGGCCTTTTATATGGCGCCCGACCCGGCTAACCCGGCCCTGTCGCTGTCGGTGGACCTGCTTGCCTCGGAGGGTTTTGGCGAGATCATCGGTGGTGGCCAGCGCATCGACGACCTGGCGCTGCTGGAACGACGCCTGGATGAGTACAAACTGCCCCGCGAGGCATTCGAGTGGTACTTGGATCTGCGTCGCTATGGCTCTGTGCCGCACTCGGGCTTTGGCTTGGGCGTCGAGCGCACGGTGAGCTGGATCACCAACACTCACCACATACGCGAGACGATCCCCTTCCCGCGGACGTTGGGTCGCATGGCTCCCTGAGGCCACAAGGCCGAGATTGGCCGTTGGCGAGGCGTCTGCTATAATCGGGGTGTAGCGAGCCGTTAGCTCAGTCGGCAGAGCCCCTGCCTTTTAAGCAGGTTGTCACGCGTTCGAGTCGCGTACGGCTCATCGATATGGCGGGCTGAAAGCTTGGCCTTCGGGAAGCCAAGCCCTCATGTCGCCGTTAAGGTGTCTCTATGCAAGACCCGCGATAGGTGTTGGTCGCCTGTCGCGGGTTTTGATTACCGTTCTTGCGCCCGGAGCAGATGCGCACAATGTTCGCGGCGCCTGGTATCTGCTGGAGCACAATCGGGCTTGCTCCTCCTGCAGCGCTTGGCCGTTTCAACGCAGACACGCTGTTCTTGGCTCGGGCTGCACGATCTAGGCAACGGAACCTTGTGGTGCGGGTTGTTCTTGTCAGAAGTGGCTAAGGCGATATAATGGAGTCAATCGGCAACCAGTGAGGAGAGACACCGTGGACGAGCAGCAAAGCAAGGCTCTGCCTAGAATGGACGAGGAGGGATCTGGGCAAGAAGCCAACCCGATGCACCAGTACCTCGAAGAGGAATTCGGCCGTGTAGTTCCCCGTCGCAACGAAATACTCGAAGGCGTGGTGCTCGACGTCACGCCGAATGAGGTAGTGGTCGATATCGGCTGCAAGGCAGAGGGTATCGTGCCCTTGCGCGATCTCGAGCGTGTTCCTGCAGAGGTCAAAGAGCGTTTGCGCCCTGGCGCCAAAGTGCACGTGTTCGTGCTTCGTCCTGAGGACGCCAATGGCCATAGTATTCTGTCGATTTCCAAAGCGCTCAGCGAGTCAGACTGGAAGCTCGCAGAAGACCTGCTTGCCTCGGGCGAACTGTATGAGGGCACGGTTGCCGACGCCAACCATGGCGGCCTGATTGTCAATGTGGGGCGTGCGCGTGGCTTTGTGCCCGCCTCCCAAGTGGCGAGCCTGCGCCTGCCGCGTGGCATGAGCGATGAAGAGCGTGAACAGGCGCTCAAAGAGCTTATCGGTTCGACCATTGCCGTCAAGGTGATGGAAATCGACCGCCGTCGCAATCGCCTGATCCTGTCCGAGCGGGCCGCCTCGCGTGAGTGGCGGCAAGAACAGAAGGAGCGGTTACTCGAAGAGCTCAACGAAGGCGATGTGCGCAAGGGTGTGGTGAGCAGCTTGTGCGACTTTGGCGCCTTTGTGGATCTGGGTGGAGCCGACGGTCTGATCCATCTATCCGAGCTGTCTCACAGCCGGGTGAGCCATCCCCGCCAGGTGCTCCAGGTTGGGCAGCAAGTAGAGGTATACGTCCTGAGCGTCGATCGCGAGCGTCGGCGTATCGCGCTGAGCTTGAAAAAGCTCAAGCCCGAGCCGTGGGCCATGGTCGAGCAGAACTATACGATCGGGCAGCGGGTCAAGGGCACGATCACGAACGTGACGGATTTTGGCGCCTTTGCTCGGCTCGATGAGGACATCGAGGGCTTGATCCACATCTCCGAGCTCTCCGATCAGCGAATCGGGCACCCGAGCGAAGTGGTCAAGGTTGGCGACGTGGTCGATCTGCGGATCATCCGCATCGACTCGGCACGTCAACGGCTTGGCCTGTCTCTGCGTCGCGTGAACGATGACGAGTACTTTGAAGACTATGATTGGCAGAATGCGGGCCAGCTTCCGACCCAGGACACTGCCGAAACCTACGAAGACGATGAGGAAGAGGGAGAAGAGTAGACCCGCGAGGGTATCGACTCGCGTGCTCGAGCTGGCGGAGATGATCCGCCAGCTCTTCTTTTGGGCCGGGTCGTTCTGCCCCTCGAGTGGCCCGCGACAGACACTTGACAGTGCAGGCTCCGGCGGTATAATGGCCTTGCATGAGCGGGTGTAGCTCAGTTGGCAGAGCGTCTGCTTCCCAAGCAGAATGTCGTGGGTTCGAATCCCATCACCCGCTCCTTGTGCTTGTTCGGTTGCGAGCGGCGCGCATTTGACACCAGCCAGCGACGGCCCTATACTGCCGTCGTGTCCTTGGGGCTGTAGCTCAGCTGGGAGAGCGCGGCAATCGCACTGCTGAGGTCAGGGGTTCGAATCCCCTCAGCTCCATCATGGTCGCATTCTGAGTCTGCCGAACGGAGAAAGATGAGAGACTTGGGGCTATAGCTCAGTTGGGAGAGCGCTTGAATGGCATTCAAGAGGCCAAGGGTTCGAATCCCTTTAGCTCCACTAGACAGAATTGGCAGATAGTTCAGCAGAAGGACCTCCTGCGCTCAGAGGGCAGGGGGTTCTTTGCGTCTCTGCACAGGGCCATCGTGCGGTGAGCGTGCGCGGCAATACATGCGGTGCACGTGGACAGAATGGAGGGGAGAATGGCAGACAACACAGCCGGTGAATCTAGGTACAACCCGATCGAGACCGAGGCCAAGTGGCGTCGACGTTGGGCGGAGACCGGCTTGTACAAACGTGTCGAAGACCCCACGCGACCCAAGCACTATGCCCTAACGATGCTGCCCTACACCTCGGGCGACCTCCATATCGGCCACTGGTATGCCATGGCGCCATCGGATGCCCATGCCCGATACATGCGCATGAATGGCTACAACGTGTGGTTCCCCGTGGGCTTTGATGCCTTCGGCCTGCCGGCCGAGAACGCGGCTATCAAGCATGGTATCCATCCCTTCAAATGGACGATGGCTAACATCGAGCATATGCGCGGTCAATTGCGCGCTATGGGTGCCATGTGGGATTGGGAACATGAGGCCATCACCTGCCTGCCGGACTATTATAAGTGGACGCAGTGGTTCTTCCTAAAGTTCTATGAGCGCGGCCTGGCCTACCGCGCAATGGGTCCGGTAGACTTTTGCCCTACCTGCAACACCACGCTAGCTCGGGAGCAGGTGTGGGGCGAAGATCGCCACTGTGAGCGCTGCAATACGCCCGTGGTCAAGAAGAATCTCGAGCAGTGGTATTTCCGTATCACCGACTATGCCCAGCAGTTGCTCGACGACATGGCCAAGATCGAATGGCCCGAACGCGTGCTGGCCATGCAAGAGAACTGGATTGGCCGTAGCGAGGGCGCGCACGTCGTCTTTCACTCTGAGCAGGGCGACGAGATCCCCGTGTTCACCACCCGCCCCGACACCCTTTGGGGCGCCACGTTCATGGTGCTCGCGCCTGAGCACCCGCTGGTCGATCAGTTGACTACGTCTGAGCAGAGAGAGGCCGTCACTGAGTATCAGCTGGCTGCTTCGCGGCAGAGCGAGATCGAGCGTCTGGCCACCGACAAGGTCAAGACAGGGGTCTTTATCGGCGCCTATGCCGTCAATCCGGTCAATCAGAGCCGTATCCCGATCTGGACTGCCGACTATGTGCTCATGGGCTATGGCACTGGAGCGATCATGGCCGTGCCCGCCCACGATGATCGTGACCTGGCCTTTGCCATCAAATACGGGCTGCCGGTTATTCCGGTAATCAAGCGCCCGGATGGCCTGGCCAAGAGTATCGTCTACCCCGGCTCGGTGCGTGAAGGGTTGGCTGGGGCCTTGCACGCAGCCGGCATCAGGTACGAGGTCGGGCCGGTCGATGATGCCGGCGAGGGCCTGTTCGTTAGCCTGCAGGGCGACGAGCAGATCGACCGATACGTTCAGCTGGTGCACGACTATCTGCTGCCCGGCCACTGGGCCGAGGTCGTGGGCAGCCGTTGGCTCTTTGTCTTTGCCGACGGTGTGCGCGCGCTCGACTCTGTGGCTGCTGATGCCGAGATCTTGGCGCGCTGCCAGGCGATCTGCCCCTCTGCCGCGGACAACCGCACGGTGGTAGAGATGATCAGCCGCCTGCCGTTCTACCAAGACGTGCTCTATCATGTCGAGTATGGCGAGATGATGAGCTCGGGGCGCTTTACCGGCACGCCCGGTGAAGTGGCCAAGGCCAAGGTCATCGCCTGGCTCGAGGAGCAAGGCTTGGGGCACGCCGAAGTCAACTACCGCATGCACGACTGGCTCATCAGTCGTCAACGTTACTGGGGCGCGCCTATCCCGATGATCTATTGCGATCAGTGCGGTGTGGTGCCCGTGCCTTATGAAGATCTGCCCGTGCTCTTGCCCGAGGATGCCGAGTTCATGCCCACAGGCGAGTCGCCGCTCAAGTACCATGCGGGATTCGTGAACACCACCTGCCCCAAGTGCGGAGGGCCGGCTCGCCGGGAGACAGATACGATGGACACCTTCATGTGTTCGTCATGGTATCAGTATGCCTATGTAACACCCTATCATAAGGGGGACACGCCCTGGGACCTGCAGCAGGGCAAGTACTGGTTGCCCGTCGACCAATACACCGGCGGTATCGAGCACGCCACCATGCATCTGCTGTACACGCGCTTTTTCACCAAAGTGCTGCGCGACATCGGCCTTGTCGATTTTGATGAGCCTATGAAGCGCCTGTTCTGCCAGGGCATGATCTTGGGCGAGGACAACGAAAAGATGAGCAAGTCGCGGGGGAATGTGGTGAACCCCGACGATTATGTGCGGACTCTGGGCGCCGACTCGGTGCGCGCCTTCTTGATGTTCATCGGCCCCTGGGAGCTGGGCGGCAGCTGGAGTTCGACCGGCATCGAGGGCATCAACCGGTTCATCACGCGCGTGTGGAACGTGATCATCGAGCCGCCCGAGCATCCTGTGGATGGTGAGGCTGCCCCCGCGCAGATCCGCGAGTTGCGCCGGTGGACGCACCAGACGATTCGCGAAGTGACCGCCGACTTTGAGTCATTCAAGTTCAACACCGCCTTGGCCGCGATGATGAAGTTCAACAACAACCTCGTCAAGGCGAAGCAGACTGCCCTCTATGGCACGCCGGCCTGGCAGGAGGCGGTCAGCAACCTCGTCTTGCTGATGGCGCCGATCATGCCCCACGTTGCCGAAGAGCTGTGGGAGCGTCTGGGGCAGCCATACAGTGTGCATGAGCAGCGCTGGCCAATCTATGATGAAGAGCTGGCCCAAGACGAGCAGATCACCCTGGTCATCCAGGTGAATGGGCGGGTGCGTGCGCGTCTCGAGGCCCCTGCCCAGATCAGCGCCCAAGAGGCGCAAGCTCTGGCTCAGGCTCAGCCCAACATCGCGCGCGCCCTCGAAGGCCAGCAGATCGTCAACGCGATCTTTGTGCCGGGCAAGCTGCTGAACCTCGTCACCCGCTAATGCCGAGTCGCCAGAAACGCTCCTTCGTCACGACCAGTGGCGAGGGAGCGTTTGACGATCTTGTGGTTGGCTAGCGACTGGCGCAGTGTGTTATACTCGCCTTCACACTCTGAGAGGCCAGACGATGCTGACGCCAGACACCATCCTCGCGGGCAAGTACCGTATCGAGAGCATCATCGGTCGCGGCGGCTACGGCCAGGTGTACTTGGGCCATGATCTCACCATGGACCGCAAGGTGGCCATCAAAGAGCTGCTGCACGCTGAGGCGGCCGTCTCTTCCGAGGAATGGCAAGACTATCAGCTTCGCTTTCGCAAAGAGGCGCAGATCCTCTCGCGGTTTGCCAACGAGAATGTGGTCATCGCCTACGCCCTGGAAACCACCGCCGCTGGCGACATGTATCTCGTGCTCGAGTATGTCAGTGGAGGCAGCCTCAAACAGGCCCTCGATAGCGGCGAGCCTCTGCCGGTAGAGCGCGCCCTGTCGATTGCGATCGACATCTGCCGGGCGATCGACGCTATCTCGAGACAAGACATCGTCCATCGCGACATCAAGCCCTCGAACATCCTGCTCACGGAGGATGGCCACGCCAAGCTGACCGATTTTGGCGTAGCCCAGCTTGGCAGCGAGACCCATCGTACCCAAGAGGCGACGGGCCATCCCGGCACGCCGGCCTACAAGTCGCCCGAGCAGGCTAGCTCGACCGGCTACCTGGATCAACGCTCGGACCTCTATTCGCTAGGGCTGGTGCTCTACGAGATGCTCACCGGGCGGCCCTATGCGCGCAACAATGTGCCGCCTCATCAACTCAACGAACAGGTGCCCCCGGCACTCAGCGCAATCACCATGCGCGCTCTGCAAGAAGACCCCAACGCTCGCTACCCATCGGCGCAGGAAATGCTGCGCGACCTGGAAGCCGTGCGCGACCAGAACACACTGGGGCAGCTACGCATCGTGCTGCGTGGCCTGCCCGCGCCTCGTCTGGCGATGCTGGGGGGCTTTGTGGCCTTGCTCGCTATCCTACTGGGGATGGGCAGGCTCGCCGCGTTGCTTGATGGGCAGGCCACGGTGACCTCTGGCGCCGAGCAGGTCCTGGCCGCGACGGCCAGCGTGACCATCGCGGCTAGCTGGACAACCGTACCTGGTTCGGCCGCACTGGCCTCTGTGGCGCTCCCTGCCTACGAGCTGGACGATCAGGCGCCCGTGGCGATCTCTGTGGGCGAGATCCAGCAACGCGTCTTTGAGACCGAAGGCGATATCGATCGCGTCACCTTCCACGCCAAAGCGGGGCAAAGCTACACCATCGCCACCAGCAACCTGGCCACGGGGGTCGACACCGTGCTCGAGGTTCAGTACGACGGTCAACGGCTTGCGAACGATGATGCCGCGGCCGGCACGATGGCTTCCCAGGTAGTGTTCATCCCCGCCCAAGACACCACCGTGGTGGCGCTGATCTCTAACAGCGACCGCTATGGGCTTGACCGCACCTATGTCCTCAGTGTGAGCTTGACGGGGGCAGGGGGTGGCCTAGTGCCGCCGGCCAACCTGTATCCTACTGCATCTCCGGTCAACGAGGCCGATGCCTGGCTGACCCTCACGCCGCGCGCAACATTGACGCGCCAGCCCACCTGGACGCCAATGCTCTCGGTGACACCGCGCGCCACCTACACCAGGCCGGCCACGGCAACGCTCAAGGCCACCAGTACGCGCAAACCGACGTGGACCCGTGTGCCCACCTGGACCCCTACCAAGACGCGCACGCGCACGCCCACACGTACCCGTACGCCAACCAAGACTGCGACGAATACGCCGACGGCCACAGCGACATCGACTCTCACGCCGTCGTTGACGCCGACTCTCACCTACACACCGACACATACCTCTACAGCCACGGCTACGTCGACATCGACTCTCATGCCGTCGGCGACAACCGTGACACCCACCGAGAGTGTCACGCCGTCGGCGACAACCGAGACACCCACCGAAAGTGTCACGCCATCGGCGACTACTGAGACGCCCACCGAAACCGTCACGCCGCCCACCGGCACGACCGAGGCTCCGACGGCGACGACAGAGTCGCCGACTGCCACCTCAGAGACGCCTGGGGGCTGATGGATCGCGGTCTGCCGGCCAGTGTGCGCGCTCGATCAGGGGAAACGGCATGTACGCCCTTGGCGGGCAATCGCGAGGGAAAATCCGGCGGGGTAGGACCGGCTCTAGCCGATCCTACCCGAGTTCATCTCACCACAGAAAGCCGCGCTGATAGCGCCTAGTTGGCGTCCTCAATGCGCAGCACAGTCTCTGCGGCCGCATTCAACAGCTGGTTGACTCTGAGCTCGGCGTCATCGAGTTTGTGCCCGCAGTATTCGGCCAGTTGCACACCCTCTTCATACAGCGCCACCGACTGCTCGAGCGATAGGTCGCCGCTCTCCAGCTGCTGGATGACCTGTTCTAAACGGTCATAGCCTTCTTCGAAAGAAAGGGTTTCAAGCAGCTTGCTATCCATCCGTTCTCTACAACCTCCCGCTACGGACCGGTATGGTCCACCACGATCGTACGCATGTGTCCGTCGGACACGTGAACATCCAACTCTTGCTGCGGCCTCACTTGTTCTACCGAGCGCACACGAGCGCCTGTAGCCGCATCTTGCACGATAGCATAGCCTCGATCCAGCACTCGTTGCGGATCGAGAGCGGTCAGGCGAGCGGTGGCGCCGTCGAGGCGCGCCCGCCGGAGTGCCAGGCCCCGCTGGACCACACGGGTGGCGCGCTGCAACCGCTCGTCTAGCAGTTGTCGATACTCGGCGAGCTGTCGGCGCGGATCAAAACGCCGCAGCACTCGCTCTAGTTGCGCTAGATTCTGGCGCTTGGCCGCCAACTGCGCGCTCATCACTTGGGCCAATCTCGCTTCCATGGCCGCGAGGTTGGCACGCAACATGGCACCATCGGGCACAGCGGCGGCCGCTGCGGTAGATGGTGTCGCCGTATGCAGGTCAGCCACGAGATCGGCAATAGTCAGATCGGTCTCGTGCCCTACGCCCGAGATCACCGGCGCTGTCGAGTCCGCAATCGCTCGCGCCACGGCCTCATCGTTGAACGCCCACAGATCCTCGACCGAACCGCCACCGCGCGCCACGATCACGGTGTCGATGCCCGGCTCTGCGCTCAGCCGTCGGATGGCGGCGGCGATCGAGGCGGGCGCCTCACTCCCTTGGACTATTGCTGGCGAGAGCACTACCTCGACCAATGGATAGCGCGTTCCGATCACCCGCAGGATGTCCCGAACTGCCGCGCCGGTGGGTGATGTCACCACGCCGATGCGCCTGGGCCAGGCAGGAATAGGGCGCTTGCGCTCGGGCGCGAACAATCCCTCGGCTTCGAGTCGGGCTTTGAGCTGCAGCAGTTGCAGCCAACGCAAGCCCACGCCCCCTCTGGCAAGCTCGTCGACATAGAACTGGTAGGCGCCGCCGCGCTCATAGACCGAGACGCTACCATGCGCCTCGACATGATCACCCTGTTCGGGCTCCCACGAGAGGCGCATTGCTTGCTGCCGCCACATGACACAGCGAATCTCTGCTTGGGCATCTTGCAGCGTGAAATAACAATGGCCAGAGGTGGCTCTCTTGAAATTCGAAACCTCGCCGGCGATCCAAAGGTCGCCTAGCTCAGGATCACCGTCTAGGATGTCCTTGATATGCGCTGTGACTTCGCTGACGGTCCTGACCTGCATGCGGCCATTATAGCATAGTTCTCACTATGTGGATGCGCCCATCTGGGAGAGACCAGGCAGCGCTCGCAGGAGACAGCGTCAGCCCTTAACGGCAGCCAACCATGGCTTGCCCAAAACTGCCAAACGTCTATAATGGTGACGATGTCGGGCGCCCGCTCCGTGAGTGAGCAGCGCTTTGAATGATAGTCTCTGACTGAAGTACAATCTCATAGTAAGCGAAAGCAGTGCCATGGATCTCACCGTGGAATTCCTTGGGCTTGCTCGTGAGTTGGCTGGCACAAAGTCGTGCAGCATCCGCCTCGAGAACGGCGCAAGTTATCGCTGTCTTGTCTCCAGCC
>JBDKSN010000078.1:0-24693 GCA_039680625.1 Anaerolineales bacterium
GCCCGACGATCTGGCGCTGGTGGCGCGTCACCCGCTGGCGCTCACTTCGGCGCGGGGCAACCCAGTGGCGGGCAATGCCTTTGACGCGGCGGGCGGCCTCTTTTACTTTGCGCCCGACCGCACCGCCAACCCCGTGATCATGACCTATGCGCCGCGCGACGGCGACCTCTCGCGGGTGATCCCGCAGCCCTAGCTGGAGGGCGGATCCTCGCCGTTAGCCCAAGGCCACGCCATCGAGCGGGCCGCGGAGGATGTCGGCCGTTGCATCGTGGCGCCAGGCAGGCGACCCTTCCAGGCCGCTGGCTCGCCGCGAGAGGCCGCTGGCGATGCGCCGCTGGGTGGCGGCCCACGAGAGCAGCCCACTGGCGGCATCGGTCTGTTCGACGCTACACGCGCCGACGGCGGTGGCCGAGTTGGCCGCCTCGGCCGGGCCTTGACCGCGCACGATGGCGGTGAGCAATCCGGCGACGGTGGCGTCTCCGGCGCCCACGGTGCCGCGCACCGTCACGCGATAGGCCGGCGCCCAAAGCTGCCGCCACCGCCAGGCCTCGATAGGGCGGGGCGCGCCGCGGCCCAGCTCTCCCGCGCAGGCGCCCGTGCGCAGGTACGCCCCACGATGGCCGAGCTTGATGAACACCACGCGCGCGCCCAGGTGCAGCGCCTGTTGGGCCAGGGCCTCGACGGTCTCGGGCGAGAGCGCGTCGATCATGCCGGCCGAGCCATAGCGCGCGGCGAACGCGTCGAACGTGGGGCGGTCGAGCATATAGAGCAACTCCTCGACGCTGGGCACAAAGAGGTCGACCTGCGGCAGCGCGGCGGCCAGGATCGCGGGCCAGTCGGCCTGGCCGCTGGGGCGGGCCGGATCGGGCATGGCCAGGTCGAGCGAGACCGTCGCACCACAGCCGCGAGCGCGCGCCAGGGTTTCGGCAAGGGTAGCGCCGCCGTCGGCATACATGCGCCGCATGAGTGGCGGGTAGCCCAGGTGCAAGATCTGGGTCTGTCGCAACATCTCTGGGTCGAGGTGCTCGGGGCCAAAGGTGTCATTGGGTCCGGGGCAGTGCAAGAAGGTGCGATCGATGCCTGGCGGGCTGATGACCACGGTGTACGAGCTAGGCTCGTGGGGGGCCACGATGAGGTGCTCGGCGAGGGCTGGGCTGTAGGCCGAGAGCACCTCGCGGGTGAGCGCGCCGACGCGGTCGGTGCCCACACGGCCGATGAGGCGCACGTCGGTGCCCAGCTTGAAGAGGGCTACGCCGGTGTTAGGCACGCTGCCGCCCGGGGTGAACGAGAGCGGCCCCGACTCGACGAGCCGGCCAGGCGCCAAGAAGCTGTCGCTCTGGGCCGAGGCGGCGCTCATCTCGATGAGCACGTCCATGCAGGTATGGCCTGCGGTGATGATCTCGATCACGCGCGCACCTCGCGTCAGAGCTTGGCGATGGTATAGCGAGAAGGGGCGCGGCTGGCAAGTGAGGCGGCGTGGGTGACAGGGGAGGGCAAAAGGCGTATCCTCTCATCCACCACCTGCTGTGGAGGAGTCGCCGGCATGGCTGAGCGCCGCGATGTGTTTGCCGCCGAGGCCGCTAGTTATGAGGCCTGGTACACGCTGCCCGCGGGCCAGCGAGCCGACGTTCTGGAGAAGGGCCTGCTCGAACGGCTGCGGCGCGAGGCCTTTCCCCAGGCGCAGAGTGTGCTCGATCTGGGCTGCGGCACGGGCCATTTCACTCGTTGGTTCGGTGAGCAGGGTCTGTCGGTGGTGGGGCTAGACGCGTCGGCGGCGATGCTGGCCCAGGCGCGAGCGATATCGGCGGAGCTGGCGCTCTTGCGCGGCGACATGGAACACCTGCCCTTTGGCGATGGCGCTTTCGACCTGGTGGTGCTGGTCACCGCGCTCGAGTTTGTGGCCGATCCACGCGCGGCGCTGGCCGAGGCCTGGCGCGTCTCGCGGCAAGGGTTGCTCTTGGGCGTGCTCAACCGCTCTAGCGCGCTCGGCCGCGAACTGCGCCGTGTTGTTGCGCGCCAGCCAGAGTCGGTGTATGCCCATGCGCATCTATACAGCGTGGCCGAGCTGACGCGCCTCGTGCGCGGCGTGGCTGGCCCTCAGGCGCGCCTCGACTGGCGCACCACGCTGTGGCCACGTGGCTGGCCGCTTGCCAACGCGCGGCTGCCGTGGGGCGGGTTCATCGGCCTGGCCGCGCAGAAGCGAGCCAGATAGTCTACTGAGGATACTGAGGATGCTCTACGGCCAATAATGGCCGTGCGAGGGAACACCTCTTGGAGGTACGAGATGACCTGGAGCTCGAGCGATGTGGTGGCCAATGGCCTGCGCCTGCACTATTACCGCACCGGCGGCGCCAAACCGCCGTTGGTGTTGTGCCATGGCTTTTCGGACGACGGCCTCTGTTGGACGCCCGTGGCGCGCGCCCTCGAGGCAGACTATGACATCATCATGATGGACTCGCGCGGGCATGGCCTGTCTGACGCGCCCGAGAGTGGCTATGGCACGCTCGACCTGGCGCAAGACCTGGCCGCCGCGATCCGCGCCCTCTCGCTCGAGCGGCCGATCGTGATGGGCCATTCGATGGGCGGCGGCACCACCCTGGCGCTGGCCGGCCTCTTCCCCGAGCTGCCGCGCGCTGTCGTCGTCGAGGATTCGGGCATCCCCAGACCGGGTGCTGCGCGAGCCGATCGCGACCCGGCCTGGCGCGAACGCCAACGCGCCCAGCTGGCCAGCTTTGCCGCAGCTACCCGCGAAGAACTGATCGCCCGCTGCCATGCCGAGTCGCCCACCTGGTCACAGGAGGAACTCGGGCCTTGGGCCGACGCGAAAAAGCGCCTCAGCCCCAACGTGCTCAACCGCGCCGATGCTGCGCCGGTCGACTGGCAAACGCTCCTGCCGCGCATCACTTGCCCCGCGCTGTTGATCACCGCCGACCCCGAGCGCGGCTCGATGGTGACCGTCGAGACGGCGCGCGAGATGCAGGCGCTGGTGCCGCAATTGCGCGTGGAGCACATCGCCGGCGCGGGCCACAACATCCGCCGCGAGCAGTTCGATCGCTATGTGGAGGTGGTGCGGGCCTTCTTGGCCGAGCTGCCCGCCTAGCCGTGCCCGCGCGCCTGGGCGTCGATCAGCGCGGCAATGTGCAGCACATAACTAGCGGCGGTGGGCAGCCAGGCCCACACGCCCAGCGGCCAGGTGAAGGCCCACAGGGCGATGACACTGACGTAGAACAGCACGAGATAGGGGCCAAAGAGCAGCGGCCGGCGCGGGTCGCGGAACTCGATCTTGAGGCGATAGTCGAGCAGGTAGGCGCCCACGGCCCACACGACATAGGTGAGGGGCAGGGCGATATGGGCGAGCGAACGCCCGGCCAGGGTGTTGAGCAGCCCCACTATGGCCACTGGCAGCGCGGCGCCCACGACCACCAGGCCCGCAGTGTGCGCCCACGCGGGGCGGCGGCCACGCGCCCAATGCATCATGGCGCTGCCCAGGTTGATGAGCAGCACCGACGCAAACAACAGCCAGTCGGCCACAGCGGTCATGTCGCCTCCCCGCGCGCATTATCCGCCAGGGTGCAAAGCCGGTCAAGCCTTCTGGCAACGGTGGTTGCCTTGTGGGCGAGTCTATGGTAGGCTCGGGGTGTCGCAGCCTCGTTGGGGATGGTTGCGACGTTCCGTTGGGTCAAACAGCCTCGTTAGGCCGATTGGTGATTGTAGGAGGAAGAAGTGATCACTGCACCACGTTACGCCGTCAATCAATATCCGGTGAGCGTCATTCTGGCCTGGGTCGAAGCGGGAACGGTGGCCATCCCCGAGATCCAGCGCCCGTTTCTATGGACGGCAACCAAGGTGCGCAACCTGCTGGATTCGCTGTATCGCGGTTATCCCATCGGGTATCTGATCACCTGGCAGAACCCCGACGTGAAATTGAAGGACGGCACGACCTCCTTCGGCAAACGCATGCTCATCGACGGCCAACAGCGCGTGACGGCGCTCATGGCGGCCGTGCAGGGCAAGAAGGTGGTCAATCAGGATTATCAGCACGTACGTATCCGCATTGCGTTTCAACCGATCACCCGCGAGTTCGAGGTGGCCAACTCGGCGATCGACAAGGACCCCGCATGGATTTCCGATGTTGCCCAGGTCTTTAATCCGCTGACGGACCTTTTCTCACTGTCTGAGGAATATAGCCAGCGCAATCCAGCGGTCGCGATGAAGGATGTCCATGCTGGTCTAAGCCAGCTGCAAGCCATCGTCGCGAATCCCATCGGGATCATCGATCTTGCCGAAGACCTGGACATCGAGACGGTCACCGAGATTTTCGTGCGGGTGAACGCGTCTGGCGTGCCGCTCAGCCAGGCCGATTTCGCCATGTCCAAGATCGCGGTCAATGAGGAGCACGACGGGGATACGATACGCAAGGCCATCGACTATTTCTGTCATCTGGCCGTCGCTCCCGCCTACTATACGGCCATCGAAACAAACGATCCGGCGTTCACCCAGAGCCATTACTGGCCAGCGATGCAGTGGCTCAAGAAAGAGAACGACGATCTCTATGATCCCTCGTACACCGACATGCTCCGTGTTGCGTTGATGGTCGAGTTTAGTCGAGGTCAGCTGAAAGACCTGGTGTCTCTCCTGTCGGGCCGCAACACCGAGACCAAGCAGTATGAGGAAGCGATCATCGAAGATTCCTTTCAGCATCTCTCGACCGGCATCTACAAGTTCATGAATGAGACTTCTTTCAAGAACCTGATCATGACGATCCGCTCGGCTGGCTTTGTCGATGCCAGCATGGTTACCTCTCAGAATACGCTGGATTTTGCCTACGGCCTGTTTCTCACGCTCCAGGATATGGGCCTGCCCAAGGGCCTCATCCAGAAGCACGTGGCCAAGTGGTTCGTGATGTCTCTGCTGACGGGTCGCTATTCGGGCTCGACCGAGTCCACGATCGACCGCGACATTCGCCAGATCAGAGAGCACGGCATCGTCGAGTACGCCCAGGAGATCTATCGCAGCGAGCTGTCTGAGGGATTCTGGGAGGCCGGGTTGGTGCAAGCGCTAGACACCTCATCGTCGTCGAGCCCGCTCTTTCGGGTGTTTGAGGCGGCGCAGGTCAAGATGGGCGATAAAGGCTTCTTGTCGCAAGATCTGACGGTGAGCGCGTTGATCGCCATCAAGTCCGATGTGCACCACATTTTCCCAAAAGAGTTCCTCAAGAGCAAAGGCTTCCCGCGCACCAAGTACAATCAGATCGCGAACTATGTGGTGACGCAGAGCGAGATCAATATCGCTATCGGCAAGAAGGAGCCACGAGTCTATTTCGCCGAGCTGCGCGAGCAGTGCAATGGCGGGCCTCTGCGGTATGGTACGATCTCGGATGCGGCGACGCTGGCAGCGAACCTGCGCGCGCACTGCATCCCCGAGTCCATTGCCGAGATGACTATTCGTGACTATGAGAGCTTTTTGCAGCAACGCCGCGTGCTCATGGCTCGCAAGATGCGGGCGTATTTCGAGAGCTTGTAGCTTGGCGCGCCCCGGCAGGGCGTGTGCTCGGCCTGGCTCGCCTAGGGCGTCAGGCCGTTCCCGCCGAGGCCGATGACGGCGCGGGTTTTGCCCTCGGCCGTGATCTCGAGCTCGTCGACAAAGCGCACCACAAACCGCGCGCCATGGCCCACCGTGCTTTCGAGGCTGCGGCGCGCGCGCTCGGCCAGCGCCTCTTGGTCGACGCCCGGCATGGCCACCAGGCGCAGCTCGAACAGGTCGGGTGCACGCTGCACCACCTGGTAGCGATAGACCTCGCCCAGGGTGAAGAGCGCTGCCGAGATCAGTTGGGGGTGCAGCATCGCCCCGTCGGGCAGGCGGATCCATTCCTGGGCGCGCCCCTGGACATAGTCGATCATCGGCAGCGTGCGCCCGCAGGGGCAGGGCCTGGGTGGCAGCCAACGCACCATATCGCCCAGGCGTACGTTGAGCAGCACCATGCCCCGATTGATCAGGTTCGACACCAGCGCCTCGCCCGTCTCGCCCACCGGCACATCGTGGCCGGCCTCGTCGACCACGCGCAACACATAGCAGTCGGCGTTGATGTGGTAGCCGCGATGCGCCTCGCATTCAAAGCCCATCTTGAAGGCCTCGATGGACTGGTAGAGGCCAAAGAGCGCGATGCCGAACTCGTCATTGATCAGGCGCCGCGCCGCCTCGGGCACCGCCTCGGAGCTATAGACGATGACCGCTGGCCGGTAAAAGTCGACGCCCGACTCGCGGATGTAGCTGAACATCCGCCCGAGATACGAGCCATAGCTGCGGAGGATGTCGGGCTGCCGGGCGTTGAGGTGTGGCACGTTCACCTCGGGCGGGTCGATCAGCGAGAGGGTGACGCGCTCGATGGGCAGGCGTCGCGGGTAGAGCGCCCTCTCGCGGGTGAACCGGCGCACCTCGACGGCCGAGCCACTTGGCGAGGCCAGGCTCACCTCGCGGTAAGGCCCGGGGTGGCCGATGGCCTTGTGCGCCACGGCGATGTCTCGCTGGCTATGGGTCGCGCTGCGCAAGAGCGCCGCCGTGTCGTGCCAGACATAGTGCGGCGCGCCCTTCGATCCGCCCGAGCCTACGCAGAGCACGTCTTGATCGCTGAACTGGGTCGAGCGAAAGGCCTGGGGGTTGCGCTGCAGATCGCTCACGGTGATGGGCGGCAGGCGGCGTAGGTCATCGGCGGTGCGAAAATCGGCGGGCCGCAGGCCGAGGCGATCCATCGTCTCGTGGTAGTAAGGCACCCAGCGATAGGCGTAGCGCACGATGCGGCGCACGTTCCGGTCGCGGTCGCGGGCGATACGCTCGGGAGCAGCGAACGGGTAGCGCCTTTGGGCGAGCAGGTGCCAGCCGGTGTAGGCCGACCAATACAGGCGCGTCAACAGGTTGGTCATGGTGCCATCCCCCCTTTGGTCATCCGTGATCCGTTGCTGTGTGGGTGGGCGTGTGGCGCGCCCGTGGCGAATAGGTTACTTGCCGCGCTCGAACGGCGACAGCGCCAGCCAGTCCAGAGCCAGACCCAGCTGACGCGGGTCGGTGCTCTCGGGGTCCTTGAGTCGGGGGCTATGCGCCTGATCGATGGTAAAGCTTAACACGTAATAACGCAAGGGCTCCGCGAACGCCTCGGCGGGCAAGACGCCGCTGTACACGGCGGCGCCGTGCTCATCGAAGGTGCGGGTGAGCGCCACGGGCGTGTCGCCGATGGACACGGCCAGGCTGTCGAGCGCGGCGGGCGTGAGCCAGTCGAGCACGCGAAAAGAGATGGCTACGTCGGTGGGTCGGCGCACTTCGAGATAGAAGGTGGCTCGCCGCCCGGCCATCCAGGTAAAGCTCTCGCCAAAGGGGTTACGCTCGCAAAAGCTCCAGCCCTGACCGGGGATGCGGTCGTTGAACTCGAAGCGAGGCCACCAGCCCACGCGCAGGCCAGCGCGTAGCTCTGGCTCTCGATTGGCCTGGCGCAGGAATTGCACGTCTTGCCAATCCCACAGGCGCGATGGCGCCATGTCGACGTTGACGGGCGAGGCGTTCCACTGTGCCGGGCCGACGTTCTTGGCCACGCGTAACTGCACCCAAGCGCCCCAGGCCGTGCAGGCCACGAACAACACGCCCACGGCCACCGGGCCGGCCAGTTGCCGCCAGTGGCGCGTCCGGGCAGGGCGAGGCTCGGCAGCGAGCGGCTGGCTCTGCAGCGCCGGTATGGTCAGGTAAGCGTAAAAGGGCAGCACATCGACGAAAAAGCGCGGCCCCAGCGTGTGCCCGCCCCACCACATCTGCCAGCTCCCCGTGAGTAGCCAGTGCAGGGCGATGCAGGCCCACAACATGCCGCTCAGCCGGTCAAAGGTGTGCGCGCGCAGGCTCCGGTAGGCGCCATAGAAGGCGAACAGCACGATGGGCGACCACACGAACAGGCCGCGGTTGGGGCTGACCAGCGTCCCCGCCAGGCCCTCCCATACGTCCAGCGACTCGCCCAGCGCCGACCCGCGATAGTAGGTGGGCAGCCAGTGGCCATAGACGTGGTGGCTGTAAGCGAAAAAGGCAATGGCCACGGGCGCTGCCCAGGCCAGGTAGCGCCAGAGCTGGCGGGGATAGGTCACGGCCACATAGACGGTCACCAGGGCGATGACGATGGCGTTGGTGGGCCGCGCCAGGAACGAGAGCGCCAGCGTAAGCCCGGCGTAGGCGATGCGCTCGGGCCGCTCGCGGGCGGCGTCGAGCAGGCCCAGGGTGAGCGTGAGCAAGAGCAGCGTGGGCGTCTGTTGCCAGAGCGCGGCGGCAGCGGTCGACCAGATACTCGTCGACAGGCCATAGGCCAGGGCCAGGCCCAGCGCCTTGAGCAAGGGTAGGTGGCGGCGCGCGATGAGGTAGAGCAGCACCACGCTCAGCGCGGCGAGCGATGTGGCCACAAGCCGCTCGACTCTGGCCGCGCCATAGTCGAGGAGGTACTGCTCCAGGCTGTCGCCGGTGAGCGCAAAGTAGAACAGGTCGTATGCAGCGATGTGCGGCAGGGCCACGAGCGAGGCGCCCAGCGGATAGATCGTGTACAGGTCGTCACCGACCTTCTCGAGGGTATAGTCCGCCCTGGGGTCGGAGGGCATCAGCGCGGTGTACTCGTCGAGGTCCGTGTCTCGCTCGTGGAGGATGCTCACGGCAGTGGGCACCGACCAGCGGCCATCGGCTCGCGAATAACCGCCCAGCAGCAAGTATCCTACCCGCAGGAACGCATAGAGCAGCACCGGTACGAGTACAGCAACCACGCGGGCCCGACGCGAGGCAGCCGCCGCGTGCAGGGAACCAGAAGCAGGCGTAAACATAACCCTCCGCCACACACAGTTGTAGGGAGTATAGGACGTCTCTCCAGCAAAGCAACGTGAGCGCTCTGTGGCGCGAGAGGCGCTGGACAGCAGAGAGGGCGCCTGGTCGAGGCGCCCTCTCTGCTCAGCCGAGCGGGTTATTGTGGGCAGTCGCAGGGGCGGAACTCGCGGCCCTCGCCGAGCACGGCGTGCACCAGCGGCATCCATTCGCTAATGACGATCGACTGCGGGCACTTGTCTTCGCAGGTGCGGCACTGAATGCAGGCGCTGGCGCGTGCACCCTCGTCCATGTGGGCATAGCGCCGGCGCATCTCGTCCATGGCGCCATACATCACGCCCTCGTTCAGCAGCCCCAGGTTGCCGGGGATGTTCACACCGTTGGGGCAGGGCATGCAATATTCGCAGCGGGTGCAGGGCACGGGGCAGAGCGACTGATAGCGCTCGCGGGCGGCGGCCACGGTCGCCAGGTCTTGGGCGGTGAGCGTGCCCACCCCCGAGCGCGCGGCGGCCGCCACGTTCTCTTGCACCTGTTCGAGGGTGCTCATGCCGCTGAGCACCACCGAGATCTCGGGCTTGTGCCACAGCCACTGGAGCGCCCACTCGGCGGCCGACCAGCCGCGCGGCGAGCTGGCCCAGACGGCCTGCACCGCCTCGGGCGGGCGCGCCAAGCGTCCGCCCAACAGCGGCTCCATGACGACTACGCCCAGGCCGCGGTTGGCGGCGAAGGCCACGCCGGGCGTGCCCGCCTGCACATCTTCGTTCATATAATTGTACTGCACCTGGCAGAAATCCCAGTGATCATAGCCGGTGATGATGCGCTGGAGGGCCGCCAGGTCGTCGTGGAAGGAAAAGCCCACATGGCGGATGTCGCCCGCGGCGCGACGCCGATCGAGCCAGTCGATCACGCCGAGCTCGACGGCGCGTTGCCAGCTCTCGCCACGCAGCCCGTGCAAGAGGTAGAGGTCGAGGTGCTCTGTGCGCAGACGCTCGCGCTGCTCTTCAAAGATCCGATCATAGTCGGATGGCTTCTCGACCAAGTTCACCGGCATCTTGGTGGCCAAGAGCACTTGATCACGCTGGTGCGTCTCGGCGAGATAGCGGCCGACGAATGGCTCGCTCTGGCCGCCGTGGTAGCCATAGGCGGTATCGATATAGTTGACGCCGTGCGCGAGGGCATAGTCCAGCATGGCGGTGGCCCGTTCCTGGTCGATGACGCTGTGATCATCGCCGACGGTGGGCAGGCGCATGCAGCCAAAGCCTAGCGCCGAGACACGCAGGCCGGATTTGCCAAGGGTGCGGTATTGCATGACAGGCTCCTTTCCTATCCATAGAGGTTGCGGGGAAAGCCGAGCGGGTTCGCGTTGACGCCCAACCACCAGGGATGACAGCGGACAGCCATCCCAGCGGCGTGGCGGCGAGCCGCGCTGCGCCCCGAGGTGCCGCTGACGTCAGTCAATATACCGCTGCGACCGACGCTCGTCAACCGAGTTCTGTATGTGCGTCAAGAGACGTGTACCCGGGGGAAGCGGAGATGGATAAAGGCCGGTGCTCCGCCCATAGATGAGGTATGGGAAATCCTATTCAGAGAGGAGCACCGGCCATGGCCGAACTGGCCTATATAGAATTATAGCACATTTCCGTTGCCCAAAGAGCACTGTTGCCCATTTGCGCGCCTAGTCCAAGAGCGCCGCCGATGCGGGCTCGAGATAGACCACGGCGTGCGGCTGAGCCTGCAGGATCGACGCCGGGCACAGCGGGGTGATCGGCCCGGTGAGCGCCGCCTTGACCGCCGACGCCTTGCGCGCCTCGGGCACCACCACCAGCACATGCGCGGGCTTGAGCAGCGCCGGCACCGTCAACGAGAGGGCGTGGGTGGGCACCTCGTCCAAAGAGCGAAAGTGCCCCTCGCCCACCTGCTGTTGACGGCAGGCCGTGTCGAGCGTCACCACGTGGATCGTCTCACTGGTGGTGAAATCCGCCGGCGGGTCGTTGAAGGCCAGGTGGCCGTTCTCGCCGATGCCCATCACGCAGGCGTCGGCGGGATACTGCGCCAGCAGGCGAGTGTAGCTCTCCAGCTCGGCGGCGGTGTCGGGGGCATCGCCCGCGATGCCATAGAAGGCTCGCGGATGCACGATGTCAGTGAGCTTCTCACGGATGTATTTGCGAAAGCTGGCCGGGTGGTCGGCCGACATGCCCAGATACTCGTCCATGTGAAAGACGACCACCTGCGACCAGGGGATGTCCTCGCGGGCGCAGAGCGCTTCCATAAAGCGCAACTGCGAGTTGCCGGTGGCGACGATGATCGAGGCGAGGCCGCGATCCTGCACGGCCTGCTGGATGATGGTGGCGAGGTCGGCGGCGGCGGCGGCGCCCAGGGCCACGGGGTCGGCGTATTTGCGGGCCTCGAGCTGGCCGTAGCGCCTGACCCAGAGAGCGTTGTTAGCAATACACATCATAGCCTCCTAGCGATTGGCGGTAGAGCTGAGGGGTTGGCGGGCGCCCAGGCGGTTGATGTGCTCGGCCACGACGGAGGCGCAGGCGCCCAGGCAGGCCGAGTCTCCCCGCAGAGCGCTGGCCACGATCTGCACATGGCGAAAGCTGAGCGGGAAGGCGCGCCGCTGAGCCGTCTCGCGGACGGTCTCGAGCACGATCTCGCCGGCGAGCGCCAGCTGCCCGCCCAAGATGACCATCTGTGGGTTGAACAAGTTGATGAGGTTGGCCACGGCGATGCCCAGGTAGCGGCTCGCCGCGCGGATCTCTTCACACACCACCAGGTCGCCGTTGCGGGCGGCGGCGATGAGTGGCTCATAGTCATAAGGGGCTTGTTTCTCGGGCGGCTCGGAGAGCACGCAGGGCTCGCCCGCGCGGATCCGTCGGCACACGGCCGCGGCGATCGCGGGCAGGCTGGCGACCGCCTCCAGGCAGCCGCGGTTGCCGCACACGCACTGCGGCCCATCGTCTAGGATGGTGGTGTGGCCCAGCTCGCCGCCATAGCCAAAGGCGCCGGTAAAGAGCTGGCCGTCGATAAAGATGCCCGCGGCGATGCCGCTGGAGACCGAGACATAGACCAGGTTATCGATGCCCTGGCCGGCGCCATACCAGTGTTCGCCCAGCACGCCGGCCTTGGGCCGGTTGATGACCGACACGGGGCAGCCGGTGAGGGCGCCCAGGCGCTCGGCGAGGGCCACATCGCTCCAACCGAGGCTCTCAGAGAAGACGACGCGTTGCCCCTCCAGGTCGTTGGGGCCAGGCACGGCCACGGCCACGCCGAGCAGAGGCGCGTTGGCGCCCGCGCGCAGCTCTTGTACCACGTCGGCCAGCGCGCGGATCGTGTCATCGACGAGGGTGTTGGGCAGGGCGCGCTCGACTCGGCTGACCACGTTCATCTCCATATCGGCGAGCACCGCCCGGCAGTGGCGTGGCGAAAGCTCGATGCCGATGGCGCAGCCCGCGTTGCGGTTCAGCCAGAGCGTCCGGTTGCGTTGCAGGCGGCCCCCCTCATCGTGCTCGTGCAAGACGCCCTCTTCGAGCAGCTCGGCCACCAGGCTGCTCACCGTGGCGTTACTCAGCCCGCAGGCCTCGGCGAGGGCCGTGCGCGTCAACCCGGGTCGATAGAGGATCAACGTGAGCACCCGCTTGCGGTTGATCACCCGAATCGAGGTCTCTGCGTTCCACCCTTCGCCGGGCACGATCTTGGTCATGCTCGCCTCCCCATCTCGTCGCTGAAAAACGCGCTCGCAGCGCACAATAGGCAAGCCCAGACACCGCTGCCAGACGACAATGGTGTCGGGCGCATTCCCTTGGCCTAGAGCTGCCCTTGAAACTGAGGCAGATAAGCTGCATTGGCGCGCAACAGCCTGACGCCCAGCTCTTCGACCTGTTTCCAGTCCAGATGGGCGCACAACGGGTCGAGCGCTAGCGCCATCAGCGCCAGGTCCAGGTCGCCGTCGATCGCCGCGTCAGTCGTCATCTCTTGCACGCGCACGGTGCGGTCGAGCCAGGTGGCGGTAGGCTCGGGCAGCTCGCCCACGGTGACGGCCTGGAACCCGCTGGGGGTCACCAGCACTGGTGTCTCGACCACCGCGCCTAGCGGCAGGTTCGAGATCTGGCCCATGTTAGGCGTGTTGCCCACATCCACAAAGGGCTTGCCCGTGACAAAGGCGTTGATGATGTCGGCGGCCGTCTCGCGCGAGCGCTGGTGATACTCCGCCGGGATCTCGCCAGCGATCATCGCCTCGATCTCGCGTTCGGTCTCGCGCAGCGTCTGCCGACGATCGGCGATGCTCGTGCGGACAACATTATAGTCCTTCATCCGTTCGGGTGAAGTGAGGATGTGGGAAAAGAACTCGCTGGTGTGGCGGTCGGCGGCGTAGGTCAACATACCCGTGACGCGCAACAGCTCAGAGGCCAGCGTGACGCGGTGCGCCAGGTCGGGGTTGACGGCCGTGGCCGCCTCGACCAGCGAGCGGCCGTTCAGATACTCGTCGAGCAGGGCATAGCCGTCGCGCCCGCGGATCTGCAGGTCAGTGATCCAGAAAAAGTGGTTCACGCCGCCATAGATGGCCTGGATGTCGTGCTCGTCGGGGATGTCGAGCAGGAACTGGATAAAGCCCAGGGTCTCGAACAGGCCGTGGCACAGGCCCACCACTGGCTGCGCCGTGTGCAGCGAGAGCGTCTTGGTCAGTTGCGCCATGGGGTTCGAATAGTTGAGCACCACGGCGTTGGGCGCCATGCTGTTCACTCGCTGGGCGATGGTCTGGAACACGGGCACGTTGCGCAAAGTGCGCGCCCAGCCGCCCGGCCCCACGGTGTCGCCCACGGTGTGATAGATCTGGTAATCCTCGGGGATGGCCAGGTCGTGCGCCATAGCGTCGAGGCCGCCCGTCGAGATGGTGATGAGCACAAAGTCGGCGTCGGCATAGGCCTTGTCGGGGTCCATCTCGGTGACGAGCCGGGGCGAGATGCCCATCTGACTGGCCAGCTTGGTGGCAAACCGCGCGATGCGCTGCAGGTTGGTCTCGTTGAGGTCGTGCAGCACATAGGTGGCGTCGGCCAGGGCCGGCGTCAGAAACAGGTCAGACATGAGCTTGGGACCCCAGCCGGCGCTGCCGCCGCCCACGATCACGATCCGCGTAGACATCTTGTTCCTCCCAACCGATGGGTGAGGGCTGAGCCAGCTCGACGCTGGCCCAACGGGCTAGAGATACCGATCAAAGAACGCAAAAGCCTTGTTGGCCGCAAAAGCGTGCGGCCCCGGGTACACGTCGCTCCACAAGTCCGCCTCAGCGCCCGCGGCGCGATAGATGCGCTCGACACCGGCAAAGCCCGGCAGCGTGTCTTGCAGCAAGAAGCAGTCGTCATAGATGCCCATCTCGATGAGCAGCGGCCGCGGCGCCATGAGACCGGCGATGTCGTCGGTATCGAAATAACGGTAAAGGTTGGGCACCAGCTGCGAACCGCAGATGTTGTCCCACTGGTGGATGGCAAAGGCTTGAAACGAGTTGACATAACAGATGACGTCGGCGGCGCGGATGCGCGGCTCGGCCGCGATGGTGAAGGTGGTCATGGTGCCGCCCTGCGAGAGGCCCATCATGCCGATGCGCTCGGGGTTCACCTCGGGGCGCGTCTGGATATAGTCCACGCAGCGCGACATGTCGAACACGTTCAGTGCCAGTGGGTAGAGGCCGAGCAACGCGCCGCGCACAAAGGTCGAGTTGCAATATGCCTCGCCGGGCATGGCATAACCCCAGCTATCACGGCGCTCGCCAAAGGCGCGCAGGTCGGGGCTGAGGGTGAGGTAGCCGGCGCGAGCCATCTGCTCGCCATAGTTATAGTTGTGCTGCTGAATCTGGGCCTCGTGCTGCGGCGAAGAGCGTACGCCGGCCACCGGATCTTTGCCAAAAGGCCCGTGCCCGTGGCTGCACAGGATGGCCGCGTGCGAGCGGTCGGCAGCCATGCCCTTGGGGCGCAAGACGATGCAGGGCACTGACATGAACTCTTCGGCCTGAAAGACCACCCGCTCGCGGATCAGGTCGCCATCCTCGACGCTGTACTCAACCTCGGCATCGAGGGGCACCGGCTCTGGCCGCTCGCCGAGCAGCTGGCGGTACATGGCGCTGGCCTCGGCATGCCAGGCCTCCCAGTCGGCGCGCGTGGAGCCTTGAAAGTGCAGCCGCGGCACCCAGTCCTTGGTGACCTGTTCCCAGTAGGTCTGCATCGAAAAGTTGCGTTGTGCGTGAGCCATGTCTCTCCATCCTGCCGGCGATGCCGGTTGCCGCGTTGCATCGGTCGGCGACCACAGACATATCCGAGCGACTCGGCGCAGGAAGAGCGCCCTGCCACGGCTGGGCAGGACGCTGGCTCTCTTGCTGCGCTCGAAAGGGTGAGCCTAGCCCTTGACGCCCGTGAGGGCGATCCCCTCCACAAACGTGCGCTGCGTGAAAAAGTAGAGCAGCATGATGGGCACCGTGACCACGGTGCTCGCTGCCATCAGCCGCGGCCACATCTGCTCGGCGCTTGCCGCATTGCCATACTGGCGCAGATACTGTAGGCCCAGCGCCACGGTGTATTTCTTGGTATCCCGCAGATAGATCAACGGCCCCATATAGTCGTTCCAGCAGTCCATGAAGCGGAACAGGCCTACCGCGGCCAGCGAGGGCTTGGCCAGGGGCAAGATGATCGTCGTAAAGATG
Source organism: Anaerolineales bacterium (assembly GCA_039680625.1). Lineage (GTDB taxonomy): Bacteria > Chloroflexota > Anaerolineae > UBA1429 > UBA1429 > JAAYDS01. The sequence continues at coordinate 15,530 of JBDKSN010000078.1, forward strand.
CGGAACTCGGTGCAGCCGTCGATGCGCGCGGCGTCGGATAGCTCCATAGGGATCGTCATAAAGAACTGGCGCATCATAAAGATAAAGTACGGCATCCCAAAGTACGAGGGCACGATCATCGGCAGGTAGGTGTTGAGCCAGCCTAGCCGCTTGAAAATCAGGTACTGGGGGATCATCGTCACCTGATAGGGCACCATCATGGTGGCGAGGATGAGGCCAAAGACCAGGTCGCGCTGCTTCCACTGCAAGCGCGAAAAGCTATAGGCTACCAGCGCCGAAGAAAAGACGGTGCCCGCTACGGTGAAGGCGGCATAGAACATGGTGTTGCCGAAATACCGCCCGAAGGGCACATAGGTCAGCGCCTCGGGATAATTGGCCCAACGCACCGTCTGGGGGATCCATGTCGGCGGGATGCGATAGACCTCGGTGTCGAACTTTAACGATGTCGACAGCATCCACAGAAAGGGGACGAAGAAGAGGACCCCCAGCGCGGCCACCAACAAGGTGAGCAGCAGCTTGCGCAATCTGCGTTTGCGCCGGCGCTGTCGGGCGAGGGCCGCCTTGGTCACCGGGTCGAGCGAGGCGCGCTTGGCTCCGGCTGAGACGGGTAGCGACTCTAGAGCTGCCATGGGCACCCCTCCTGAGGGTGATTCACAGCTGGCCATCGAGACGATCACTCGCCACGATAGAACACCCAGCGCGCCGAACTCCTAAAGATGGCAAAGCTAACCAGGCCGATGATGAGGAACAGAATCCACGCCAGCGCCGAGGCATAGCCCATCTTGAAAAAGACAAAGGCGTTGCGGAACAGATAGAGGCTATACAGCTCGGTGGCGTTGTTTGGCCCGCCCTCGGTCAACAGCCAGGGCAGGGTGAACGATTGGAACGTGCCGATGAGGTCGGTGAGCAACACGAACAACATCTGCGGCGTGCACATAGGGATCGTGATCTTCCAAAAGCGCGCCCAAGCATTGGCGCCGTCGATCGTCGCCGCCTCGTACAGCTGGCGCGGCACGTCTTGCAGCGAGGCCAAAAAGATCACCACCGAGTTGCCCGACGCCCAACACTGCACGAGGATGATCGACGGCTTGGCGAGCTTGGGGCTGCTGAGGAAGGGGATCGCCGGCAGGCCCCGCGCAATCAAGGCGCCGTTGATGATGCCGAACTGGGTGTTATAGATCCACAGCCAAACCATGACACTGGCCACGATCGGCGTGATCGCGGGCAGAAAGAATACCGTGCGCCAGACCGAGCGGCCCCACATCTCTTGATTCAGCAGGTTGGCGATGAGCCAGGCGGTGACGAATGCGGCAGGTACACCGATCACCACAAAGTAGACGGTGTTGGCCAGAGTGAGCCGAAAGAGCGGGTCGGCCGTAAAGATCTCGACATAGTTCTCGAGGCCGACGAACTTGGGTGCACGGATCACGTCATAGCGAGTGAGGCTGTAGTACGCCGAGGCGAGCAAAGGGTACACGGTAAAGATGAGAAAGCCGATCACCCAGGGCGAGGCAAAGGCCAGGCCCTGCATGGTGCGCTGTCTCTCGCGGCGGGCCACGTCGATCATGCTGCCTCCTACTGGCCGGGAACGGATCGAGGTGAGGCGGCAGCACATCCTGCCGCCTCACCGGTCACGAGTCTAGCGCTCTTCCAACGCCGGGGCCAGCTCTTTGGTGAGCTTTTCCTGCATCTCCTTCGCGCCTTGCTCGGGCGTGAGTTCGCCATGGCGCACGCCCTCAAAGACGCGGTTCCACTCGTCGGCCGTGATGCCCTCGATGGGGTCGTTGTTCCACCAGACCTCGTCGGCCTTGGTCAACGACTCGGAGAAGTAGCGGATCGACTGGGCGACGTGATCGGGATACGTGCTCAGATCGAGCGTCTGCTGCCACGAGAGGCGCGGGCCGACCCAACCGACTTCTTTGAAGAACACCTCGCAGGCTTCGGGCGAGACCAGGAACTTGGCGAGCTCAAAGGCCTCATCGGGGTGGGCCGCCTGGGCCATGATGCAACCGGCGTGGCCGCCGGCCGTTTGCACCTTGATGCCGCGACGGTTGTCGGGCACGGGGCAGTAGGTATACACATACTTGTGATCGGGGTTCACCCGGTAGGTCTCGGCAGGGGCAGACGGATAGGTGATGCGCATGCCCACCTTGCCCGCATCGAATGGGCCGCGGTTCATCGCCGCAAAGGCCGTGTTGAGGCCGTCGATCTTTTCGATGCCCACATCGTCGGCGAACTGCTTGATGACCGTGAGGAACTCGACCGTCTCGGGGCGGTCGATGTCATAGACGCCATCCTTGATATAGGCAAAGCCCCACAGGTGAGGCCACATCCAGGGGTCGCCGTCGGTGCAGGCGTCGGTGCGCTCGGCCATTGGGTCAAAGCCCAGCATGAGCACGTTACCGGCAGCATCATACTGGGTGATCTTCTTGTGCCACTCAAAGGCCTCTGACCAGGTGACGGGCAGGTTGTTGACGTCGAGGCCAGCCTCTTCAGCGACGGTCAGGTTGATGCCAAAGCCTTCGCGGCCGGCAGTGTCGACGCTGGGGATGCCATAGTGTTGGCCCTCCCAGGCGAACACCTCCCACAGGCTATCGGGGATATCGCCGCCCTTGACGGCCAGGTCAGGAACGTTGGCCAGGCGCTCGTCGATGGGCATAAAGACGCCGCGCACGATCAGCTCCATGTACGGCACGTCTTCGATCAGGTCAGGGGTGGTGTCTGAGGCGACCGCGGCCAAGACGGCCTCTTTCTCGGGATAGTTGAGCACCATGTTCAACTTGATCCCCGGGTTGGCCGCCATAAAGAGCTCGCCTACGGTGGTCATGAAGGGGTTGGGCCAGCCAGGCCACCACTCGACGGTGACGGGTTCTTGGCCAGCCGGCGCTGCTGCCCCAGGGGCAGTGGTGGGGGCGGTTCCTTCGCCCGCGGCGGGGGCCGCTTCTCCGGCGGCCGGTGTTGTTGTCGTGGCAGGCCCGCAGGCAGCCAGTAGTACGGCGGCCCCGGCAAACCCACTAGCGCGCAGGAAAGCACGACGTGTTAGCTTGTCCATCGATCGATCCTCCTCGGGGATCCAGCCCATGGGGCCGCCGAGGCCAGCGAACGACGCCTCCAGGCGGCCAGCGAAACTCTAGCCGATCGACCGTTCCGCCCTAGATCAGCTCGATAGCGCGACACCTCCTTGTGAACGCAGAAGCTGTGACTGCTTCGCTCGGCAGCTCGCTGATACGGACATATTACGATAGATCAAGCGCAGATGTCAATACTATTGTTTCACTAGCTGGAGCAATTGACCCGGCGATGCTGCTTGTCGACTCGCCCGCAGGCCAGCGCCGGAGCCAAAGCTCGGCAGCAGGCATGGCTGGTAGGGATACAGTGATTCTGCCTGTATGGTCGTGCGAACCGCCCCAAGCGATAGCCCAAGTGACTGTAAGCGTCTATGGTGAACTGCCTAGATGACCCTCATCTGACCGCTTTGAGTACCCCTATTGCTGGGCGAGCCCGCACACGGTGCAACTGAGCGAGCATCTTGCTTGACAAGCCAAGTGGCTTACGGTAGAAGTTTGCAAGTATGCTCGGAATGTGTTCCTGACCACGCTATTGAGGAGGTTGGAGATGAAGTGCACGCGTCGTTCGTTTCTCGCTGCTACCGCCTTTGGCGCAGCCGGGCTGGCCTTGGCTGCCTGCGCTCCCAAAGCAACGGAGGCCCCAACAGTAGAGGCCCCAGGAGAGCAGACCTCGGAAAAGCCAGCGGAGCAGCCCGCTGCCGCTGCCAAGGAAAGAATCCCGATCAAGTATTGGGTCTTTTGGAACCAACTCCAGGCTTGTGAGGAGGCCTTCCGGGCTACCGACGAGTGGAAGGCCATGGAGGTAGCCGGCCTTGAGATCGAGTTCGGTACCGGCCGTGGCGGAGACGCCGGCCGCACGGCTGTGGCTGCTGGCACGCCGCCCGATGTAGGCGACCTTGGCCCACAGCTCGACTTTGCCCTCGGTGGCAAGCTCTTGGATCTCATGCCCTTCGTCGATGCCTCCGATAGCATCAAGCCAGAGACGTTCTATACGGAGAACTGGGAGCAGGGCAATTGGCAGGGGATGCAATTTGGTGTGCCGGCCCACGAAGGCTTTGTGCGCCGCACTTTGTTCTATAATCGGGACATGGTCGCCAACGCTGGCCTCGACCCGGCCAGCCCGCCTACCACCTGGGACGAGCTCTTCGAGTGGCACAAAAAGCTGACTGTCTTTGATGACGCAGGTAACCTCACCCAATTCGGCATCGATCCGTACGATGCGGAGGGCGGTACAGGCCCCGGCAGCGACGGTTGGTGTATCGCCGATCTGTGGGATATCCCCTGGTTTGACGAGGCGACCGGCACCTTTGCGATCAACCACCCCCGCATGGTCGAGGCACTCGATGCGTATGCCGAGTTCATCCGCTACATCGGTCCGGATAATCTGGAAGGGGCTCGCTCGGTCGAAGGCCAAGGTACCTGGGGAGGTTCCTTCAACGCCGAGGTCCAGGCCATGATCATCGAGGGATATTGGCATTGTGGCGAAACGGTCAAGGAAAAGCCCGAGGTCGCTGAAAAGATCGTCGCTGCCTGGGTGCCAGTGCCCGCATGGCGGGCTGGAGACAAGATCCAAACCTATGCGGGCCATGTGTCTTCGTTGTTTGCTGAGGGCGAGAACGCCGAGCACGCCTTCCCCATCATCGAGTTCCTGAACACCAAGGCTGCCTGCGACATCATATTCCACGAGATCGGCTGGCTGCCTGGCCAGATCGATTATGTCGCTGCGGTCGATGGCTCTACTTTCCCTGGCCTGGATTTTGTGCTCAAGTCAGCGGAAGAGGCCACGCACCGCTACGGTGATAACAAGATGCCGATCTGCAGCTTTGCCGAGACCAAGTTCAACCAGTACCGGGAGCAGGTCTTTCGTGACACGATGACCGCTCAAGAGGCTGCCGATGCCTTCCAGAAAGATGTCGAGACCGAGTGGATCGAATCTGGCTGGGCAGATAGGTGGGCCGCCAAGTAGCTTTGCGTTGGGCGAGAGCATCCGGGTGGGGGCACCCCCACCCGGACAGAGCTTCCTATCATTGTCGTAGGAGAATGAACCCATGCCGTCACCCATGACCCCACGCCAGCGTGTGGGGGCTGCTTTCCGGCGCCAGGTGCCTGACCGTGTACCTCGTCACCTGAGTCTGACGCCCTATCTACAACAGCAGCTCTATGAGCGCACTGGATACACGAACGTTGCTGAGGCGTTTGACCTCGAGATGCGCGGTGTGGGCTTCCGTCCGGCTCATGAGCCGCCGGATTTCTCGCGCTATCTGCCGCCCGACCTGCCGCCCGGTACTACCAGTGATGAGTGGGGCCTTACCGAGAAGCCGGGCACGTTCTACCACTTTACCGAATACGTCTATCCCATGGCTAACCTACGGGATGTCTCTGAGCTGGACGGCTGGCCGTTCCCCGATTTCACGCCGGCCTATCGTTTTCAAGGTGTGCCTGAAGAGATCGCCACTTGGCACGACAAAGGCTACTGGGTCACCGGCGAAGTCGGCCATATCTTTGAATACTCTTGGTATATTCGCTCGATGGAGCAGCTCTTCCTCGACATGCGCTTCAACAAACCTTTCGCCACACGCCTGCTCGATGAGATCACCGAACGCCAGATCTATCGCGCGGTCAAGTATGCCGAGGCGGGCGTGGACGCGATCGGCACTGGTGATGATGTCGGCTCGCAAAAGGGCATGCTAATGAGCCCCAGCATGTGGCGTGAGTGGTTCAAGCCTCGTTGGGCCAAGGTCTATGCTGCCGCCAAAGCGGTCAAGCCTGACCTCATTGTGACCTATCATTCGGATGGCGACATCACGGCCATTATCCCTGAGTTGGCCGAGATCGGCGTCGATGTGCTCAATCCGGTGCAACCCGAATGCCTCGATCTGGTGGCCATCAAACGCGATTATGGCAACATCCTGGCCTTCTATGGCGGTATGGGCACCCAGACGACCATGCCTTTTGGCACCCCCGAGGACGTGCGCGCCGAAGTACGTCGCCTGATCGATATCCTCGGCGCCAACGGCGGCTTTCTGATCGCGCCAACGCACGTGCTCGAGCCAGACGTTCCTTGGGAGAATATCGAGGCGTTTCTCGATGAGGTGCGCGTGTACGGGGTGTATTAGCAGCCAGTAGCGCCTTGACAGCCAGAGGCATGGGCGATCGGGGGCGGCATCCAGGCAATCTGCTCTAGTGACTCGGCTAGCTTTGGCTGTGGTGGGGCGACCCAAGCGTAGCACGTAGCCCTTGCCTCGGTGCGTTGCCCTGATTTCCAGACAACCGAGTTGTGTGGGGCCTATATCTATTGCGGAACGCTTGCTGTTGAGAGCCCAGTGTTTTGACGTCTGCCCCAATCGCCGGTACAATGTCGCAGTTAGCAGCACGCCAGTGATGAGGATCCATCGTTGTTCGAGTCGCTCTCTGATCGCATCCAAGAGACTTTTCGCAAGCTCTCGGGCAAGGGCCGCCTGTCAGAGGCGGATGTGCAAGAGGCCTTGCGTGAGGTGCGCATGGCGCTGCTCGAGGCCGATGTCAACTACAAGGTCGCGCGAGACCTGGTCAAGCGCATCGGCGACAAGGCTGTGGGCGAAGAGGTGCTGCGCTCGCTGACGCCGGCGCAGACCGTGGTCAAGATCGTCCAAGAGGAGCTGGTGGCCATGTTGGGCCAGCCGGCGCGGCTCGAACTGGGTCCGGCGCCGACGGTGATGATGCTCGTGGGCCTGCAAGGCTCGGGCAAGACGACCATGGCTACCAAGCTGGCCGTGCACCTACGCAAGCAGGGCCAGAACCCGCTCTTGGTGGCGGCCGACACCTATCGGCCGGCGGCCATTCAGCAGCTGCAAACGCTGGGCAGGCAGGTGGGCATCAGCGTGTACAGCGAGAGCGACGGCGCGCGGCCGCCCGAGATCTGCCAGAACGCGGTGCGCCAGGCGAACCGCGAGGGCTACACCGTGGTGCTGCTCGACACGGCTGGCCGCTTGCAGATCGACCAGGAGATGATGGCCGAGCTGGAAGAGATCCGCCGCCTCACCCGGCCCAAAGAGGTCTTGTTGGTGGTCGACGCCATGACCGGCCAAGAGGCGGTGGCCGTGGCGCAAGAGTTCAACGAGCGGGTGGGCGTCACGGGGCTGCTGCTGACCAAGGTCGACGGCGATGCGCGTGGCGGAGCGGCGCTCTCGGTGCGCGCGGTGACGGGCGTGCCTATCAAGTTCATGGGCGTGGGCGAAAAGCCCTCGGACCTCGAGCCGTTCATCCCTGACCGGTTGGCCTCGCGTATCTTGGGCATGGGCGATGTGCTGACCCTGCTCGAAAAGGCCGAGGCCGCGATCTCGGAGAAGCAGGCGCGCGAGCTCGAAGCCAAGATGCGGGCGGCGAGCTTTACGTTCGATGACTTTCTCGATCAGTTGCACACGATTCAAAAGATGGGCTCGCTGTCGGACTTGCTCGGTATGATCCCCGGCCTGGGCCAGTTGGCCAAGGACTTGCCGGCCGACGCCACCGAGAAGGGACTCAAGACGACCGAGGCCATCATCCATTCGATGACGCGCGCCGAGCGCCGTACGCCCAAGATCATCGATGCTAGCCGACGCCGGCGCATCGCCAAGGGCAGCGGCACCAGCGTGCAAGAGGTGAACCAGCTCTTGCGCCAGTTCACCGAGATGCAACAGATGATGAAGCGGATGAAGGGCGGCCGCGGCATGCGCAACATGGCGCAGTGGCTTCGCTAGGAGAGACAGTCTGCAGAGACAAGAGTGAGGTAGGATGGTACGCATTCGGCTACGTCGGGTAGGTTCCAAGGGTCAACCGAGCTATCGCATCGTGGTGGCAGACCAGCGCACGGCGCGCGATGGGCGCTTTATCGAGAACATCGGGCATTTCAACCCGCGCACCGAGCCCAACGAGCTCGTAGTCAACGCCGAGCGGGCGCGGTACTGGCTCAGCCAGGGTGCACAGCCCAGTGAGGCGGTGGCGCGCCTCTTCAAGCAGGCTGGCGTCTCGACCGACACGAGCACAGAGGCGACGGCCGCCTGAGCGGTGGCCGCCAAAGGCAGGGGAAGATGCGTGAATTGATCGAGTACATGGCTCGCGAGCTCGTCGACCACCCCGAAGAGGTCAAGGTCACGCAGACTCGCGGCAGCCAGGTGACGGTGATTCAGCTGGCGGTGGCCCCTGACGACAAGGGCTGGGTCATCGGCAAGAGGGGCCGTGTGGCCAACGCCATGCGTTCACTGCTGCACGTGGCGGCGGTGAACAAGGGGCGACGGCGCGTGATCCTCGAGATCCTCTAGCGGCGCCGCGATGGCCGCGCCCAGGGCGAATCGTCCATTGCCCCCAGCCGAGGACTATGTCGTCCTTGGCTGGGTGGTTGCGCCCCACGGCGTGCGCGGCGAGATCAAGGTGGCGAGCGAGGCCCAGTCGCTCGAACGCTTCTTGGCGCTCGAGACCGTCTGGCTGGGTGACGCCCATCGCGCTTTTACCGTGACGGGCGCCCGCCTGCACCAAGGGCGCGCGCTGTTGCTGCTCGACGGTGTTTCCGACCGCGACGCTGCCGAGGGTTTGCGCGGGCAGACGGTCTATCTGCGTCTGTCCGAGGCTGAGCCGCTCGCCGAGGGCGCCTATTACTATCACGAGGTCGAGGGGCTGGCCGTCATCGACGAGCAGGGGCAGTCGCTGGGTGTGCTGGCTGAGGTGCTGCCCACGGGCGCCAACGACGTGTATGTGGTCCAGGGGCCGCGCGGCGAGCTGCTGCTGCCCGCGATCCACGATGTGATTCTGAGTATCGAGCCCGAGCGCGGCCGGGTCATCGTCCGGGTGCCGGCAGGCCTCGAGCCGGAGTCCTAGTACACGATGACCGATGAGCTGCGCTACTGGCTGGGGTTCAACCTGGTGCCTCAGATCGGGCCGGCGCGGTTCGAGGCCCTGCGCACTCATTTCGATTCGCTCGCCGAGGCCTGGGCGGCCAGCGCTACGGCACTGCGCGCCGTGGGCCTGCCTCGCGATGCCATAGAGCAGCTCCTCTATCACCGGCAACGGCTCGACCTAGACGCCGAGCTGGCTCGCCTCGACCGTGAAGGCGTGACGCTGCTCACCCTCGACGACCCCGCC
>JBDKSN010000079.1:0-18147 GCA_039680625.1 Anaerolineales bacterium
ACGGCTGTTCGGCCCGGCCGCTTGCCCTGGGCTATTGTTTGGCCACTACCAGGTCGACGCTCAGGGCACCATGCATTATCGCTTTGACTCGCTCTAGCGGCGGCGCCGATCTGCCATCAGGGCGCATCGGGCGAGAGCGGCCCGAGGGCCAAGAGCGCCTCGTGGATGTGGCCATTGCTGGCGAGCCAGTCGGGCGTGTCCAGCTGTGCGGGGCGTCCCCGCATGTCCGTCGTGCGCGCGCCCGCTTCCGCGAGGATCAAGGAGGCCGCCGCTACGTCCCAAGACTTGAGCGTATACTGGAAATAGCCTTCGGCCCAGCCCGCGGCAACATAGCACAGGGCTAGCGCGGCGCTGCCCACGCTGCGCGGCACCAAGATACGCGGAGCCAGGCGATCTAGGTAGCGGAGGCCTTGCTTGCGCCAGGTTTGCTCGCGGGGCCAATCCATCAGGATGATGCTCTCGGCCAGCTCGCTCTGACCGCTGACGTGGAGGGGGGCACCGTTGAGCCAGGCCCCCTCGCCGCGCGAAGCAGTGAAGAGTTCGCCCGTCACCGGGTCGAACACTGCCCCACAGACCACCTGGCCAGCTAAGGCGGCGGCCACCGACACGCACCAGCCTCCCAGCCCCCGAGCATAGTTGGTGGTGCCGTCCAACGGATCGATATACCAAACCGGCTGCGTGGCGCTCTGCAGAGCCGTCTGATTGCTCTCTTCGCTCACAAAGAGCGCTCCTGGGCAACCCGCGCGGATGACGCCGATCGCGAGCGCCTCGGCCTCGAGGTCAGCCTCAGTGGTGATGTCGCGCACGCCCTTCAGGATGATCTCATGCGGCTGGCGGAAACGTCCGCGCAAAGCGCGGCCGGCCTCTTGGGCCGCCTGAACAGCTAGTTCGAGGTACATACTGCCTTCCAGTGTTTACTTGATGCCCGTGCGAGCGATGCCTTCGATGAACTGCCGCTGTACAAAGAGAAAGAGCACCACCACCGGCAAGATGGTGAACGAGGCAGCGGCCATATAGAGGTTGAACTGGGTGCCCGCCTCGGTCGAGAAAGACGCGAGGCCCAGCGCCAAGGGGCGCATCTTGGCCTCATCGGTGACGAGCAGGGGCCACAGGAGCGCATCCCACGCGCCGAGAAAGTTGAACATGCCTGTGCTGACCAGCGCGGGTTGTGCCAACGGGAGCGCGATCGAGATCAAAAAGCGCGTGTGCCCACAGCCATCGATGGTGGCAGCGTCGAACAAGTCGTCGGGCACGCTCTTGAAGAACTGCCGCAAGAAGAACATCGTCATCACGCTCACGGCATAGGGCACAATCAGCGCCGCGTAGGTGTTCTTCCACCCCAATTGGCTGATGGTCACAAAGTTGGGGATGAGCACGACCTCGGAGGGCACCATCATCGTCGCCAGGAATACCATGAACAACGTTCCAGCGCCCGGAAAGCGCATGCGCGCAAAGGCATACGCCGCCGGCGCCGAAGTCAACAAGATCAGTAGCGGCGTGGCGACGCTCACGATGATCGAGTTGCGGAAATAGTAGCCAAAGGGGGCGCGCCCCCAGGCCTCGACATAGTTCTTGAAGAAGGGGTTCAGCACGACACCAGCGCGTTCGCACGTGGCCTGCCACAGGGCGCCCAGGCGCCACTCACCGAGCAGGGGCAAGCTACCCAGCACAAAGAACAGTGCGATATGCGCACAGAGGTAGAGCGCCTTGAGCCGGCCATCGCGGATGCGTCGCATCGCCACGATGCCCAGCGCCACCCACGCCAGCAGGATGGTCGGCACCAGGGGATAGGCGCTCAGCAGTTGCACCAACAGCCTCAGCCTCACCCCCCACTCACTCGGGAACACCGTTGGGGGCGTGGCGATCGCCTCGGCGTAGGTCTTGAATGACGTCAAGATCATCCACACAAAGGGGAAGCACATCAACGCGCCGCCCAGGGCAAGCACGAAGTAGAGCAAGGCGCGATTCAGTTGCCGCCGCGTGTGCGGGCTGACTAGAGAACGAGACACTGCCGTCGCCATGCGCCGACCTCCCGCCTACTGATAGATCACCCGGCTGCCAGCGAGCCGCTGATTGATCAGAGTCAACACCAGAATGCACACGAACAGCACCACTGCGAGCGCCGAAGCATAGCCCCAACGGCTTGCGTTGTAGAACTGCTCATAGATCATAAAGGTCACCGACGTCGTGGTGCGCAACGGACCGCCATCGGTCAGCACATAGAACATGGTAAAGGCGCGAAACGCGCCGATGGTCGAGGTGATCAGCAGAAAAAAGTTGGTCGGCGAGAGCAAGGGGAAAGTGATCTTCCAGAAGACCTGCCCCTCGGTGGCGCCGTCGATACGCGCGGCCTCATAGAGATCGGGCGGCACGTTGTACAGGCCGGCCATGTAGATGACCACGTCATAACCGGTAAAGTGCCACATGCTGACCACCGAGACGGCCAATAGGGCCATGCTCGGCCCTTGCAACCAAGACGGGGGCGTGAAGCCAAACACGCGCCCGAGGTAGAGGATGATCCCCCGTGGCTCTTGCAGCCAGCGCACGGGAAAGAACGTGTTCATCACCTCGACCAGTTTGGTCAACGCAGCTGGCCGGAGCGCAAACAGCAACCCCAGCACGAACAGCAGCCCGGCGATGATGCCCCACACCGAGGTAGCCAGCGTCGTGCGCCGGCGAGCCGTCAGCAACAGGTGCACCAGCCAGACTAGGGCCAGCGCTACCCACACATAGACGACAGGCGGCCGTCCGCAAAAGCTCAACACACTCGCCCCAGCCTTGGATAGGCCTTGTAGGGCAAAGTTCAACACGCCTGTCTGATAGTTGAAAATCCACTGCCAGACCATGGCGGCGGGCACGAGCGCCGTGACATAGGGCAGAAAGTAGAGCATCCGGAACAGTGCCCGATAGCGAATCGGCTGAAACAGCAGATAGGCCAACAACAGCGAGATCATCATCGTGACAGGCACGGTCGCGATGACGTAAAAGATCGTCACCTGAAAAGCCTTGCCCACGTTCGGATCGTGGAACAGTGTGCGGTAATTCTGTAGCCCGACGTACGCCCCTTTGACGATGCTCCATTCGTGCAGACTGATGTAAAAGGCGCGGAATACGGGGAATAGGCCAAAGACGAGAGTGATGATGAGCGCCGGGGTGATATACGCATAGGCCAGAGCCGCCTCGCGGGCGCGCCTGGCCCATCGGGAATGCCGAACAGGCTCGGAAGGGGTGGCGAGCTGAGCCATCGTCGGTCCTTTCAGGCGAATCACGGTGTTTCGGTGATTCTAAAATCACGGGCCATCGGGGTCAAACCGTCATCCGTGGTCCCGACCTTGGTCGAGCCCTTGCTCGGCACTATAATGTCGTCCAACCGAGTGCTACAAACCATGCCGACGGTTGCTGAAAGGGGAGCCTCGATGGATGAGCTAGCTATGCTGAACGATCAAGTGCGCGCCTGCCAGGCGTGCCGTCTGGCTCGTGGGCGGACCCACGCCGTGCCCGGCAGCGGCTCGCCTACCGCCGAGATCATGTTCGTCGGCGAGGCGCCCGGTTTTCATGAAGACCAACAGGGCCTGCCCTTTGTCGGCGCGGCGGGGCAATTTCTCGACGAGCTGCTGCGTTCGATCGGCCTTTCGCGGCGCGATGTGTTCATCGCCAACGTCATCAAGTGCCGCCCGCCCAACAATCGCGACCCGCAGCCCGATGAGCTCCAGGCGTGTCGCCCCTTCCTCGATCGACAGATCGCCCTGATCCGGCCCAAGATCATCGTCACCCTGGGGCGCTTCTCGCTGCAACTCGTCTACAGCAGCGCCAGCATCAGCCAGGTGCATGGCACGCCCACGCGCATCGGCGACGTCGTCTATTACCCGATGTTCCATCCCGCAGCCGCCCTGCACCAGCCGCGCTATCGCACGATGATCGAGCAGGATATGCAACGCATCCCCAAGCTCTTGGCCGAGATCAAGGCCGGCCAGCAGCAACCAGAGGCGCCAGTAGAGCCACCGCCTCCCGAGCAGCTCTCTCTGTTCTAGGAACCTGCAAACCCCATGCTCGCGCTACGCATCATCCCTCTGGGCGGCCTGGGCGAGATCGGCCGCAACATGCTCGTCTTGGAATACGACGAGCAGCTGCTGATCATCGACGCAGGGACCATGCTGCCTGAGAACGACATGCTAGGGATCGATGTCGTCATCCCCGACCTGTCCTACGTGATCGAGCGCGCCAGCCAGGTGCGAGCCATCGTCATCACCCATGGCCATGAGGATCACATCGGCGCTCTGCCCTACTTGCTCGAGCACATCTCGGCGCCCCTCTATGCGACTCGGCTCACCATGGGGCTGATCCAAGTCAAGCTGCCAGCCGCGCGCGCCCATGCCGGGCAGTTTCACATCATCGACCCCGATGAGACGCTCTCTCTGGGACCCTTCACGGTGTCTTTTTTCCGTGTGAGCCATAGCATCCCCGATAGCGTCGGCCTGGCCATCGACACGCCGGTCGGCCTGATCGTTCACTCGGGCGATTTCAAGCTCGATGAGCACCCACTCAATGGCCAGCACACCGAGTTTGCCAAGCTGGAACAGCTCGCAGCGCGCGGAGTGCGGTTGCTGCTCTCAGACAGCACCAACGCCGAACGTCCCGGCCGTACCCCGTCGGAAGCTGAGCTGGCCAAGACGCTCACCGACGTATTCTGCGCCGCGCAAGGGCGCGTGATCGTCGCTACCTTTGCCTCGAACATCTCGCGCATTCAGCAGGTCATCGATACGTCGCGCTCTTTCGGCCGCAAGACGGCCATCGTCGGCCGGAGCATGGCTCAGAACGTGCGCGTGGCGCGCGAGCTGGGTTATCTACACGTAGACGAGGATGATCTGGTGCCTGTCGAGGAGATAGAGTACCTGCCCGATGCCCGCCTGACTCTGATCTGCACCGGCAGTCAGGGGGAGCCTACCTCGGCGCTGGTGCGGATGGCCCAGCGTAGCCTGCCCTCGGTGAGCGTCATGCGCGGCGACACAGTGATCGTGTCGGCCTCGCCCATCCCTGGCAACGAGGAATCCATCAATCACACGCTTGACAACCTATTCCGCTTAGGCGCTCAGGTCTACTATGACGAAGTGCTCGACGTCCATGTCTCTGGCCACGCCAGCCAAGAGGAGCAGAAGGCGCTCATTGCGCTGCTCCAGCCCGAGTTCTTTATACCCATCCACGGCGAATATCGCCACCTGGTGCTACACCGCGAGTTGGCCCTGGAATGCGGCCTCCCCGTTGAGAACACCTTTGTGCTCGAGACCGGCGACGTCCTCGAACTGAGTACGTTCGGTGCGCAACTGGCCGAGCATGTGTCGGGCAAACGCATCCTGGTCGATCGACAGGGATTTGGCGGCGTCGATGACCAGGTGCTGCACGACCGCTACGAACTGGCCAACAACGGCGTATTGGTGGCCAATGTACTGCTCAACAAGTACACCGGCGGCATCCTCGGCGAGCCGATCGTCGAGATGCGCGGCTTTTGCTATCCCGGTGAGGAAGATGCCGTCAAGCGCCGCGCGCTAGAGTCGATTACCCAAGTGGTGGGCAGAGGCGGCACCCGCCATGAGGTGCTGGCTCGCTTGGAACAAGAGCTCGCACGCGTGGCCCGCGCCGAGACAGGTCGCCGACCCGTGGTCATCGTCACGTTGGCGAAAACCTGATCGCTACGTGCTATAATGGGGTCGACGGCCCCCCTTGGGCCATACATTGAGGCGCACGCCATGACCAAACGGCCCTCCTCGGTTCGCTCCACAGCCCGTAAACGCACCAAGGCGCCGACGACGAGCACTCGCCGCACCACCGCGAGTCGCAAGACGTTGCGTCCGGCGCGCCGTGCTGGGTTCAAGCTTACGCCAGCCCAACGCAACTGGCTCATCGGCATCTTGCTCTTGGCCATCGCGCTAATCACCGTCACCAGCCTGCTTTCGGCCAATCTGGGCTCGCTCACCGCCTGGTGGCTGCAACAGCTGCGCATCGCCTTCGGGCGTGGTATCTGGGGCATGCCGGTTGCCCTCGCCCTGTTGGGCGTGTGGACCATCACGCGCTCTTCAGAGCACCCCATCCGTCTCCCCGCCCTCCGCGTGGTGGGCGCCGTCTTGCTCTTTACCGTCTATCTCGCCCTGCTCCACCACTTTCAAAACGATCCCGAGGCTGCCCTCGCTGCGGGCACCAGTGGTGGCATCGCCGGCCAGTGGCTGAGCGACACGTTGACCAGAGCCATCGGCTGGTGGGGCGCCGTGGTGCTGCTCGTGGTGCTAGCCGTGCTGGGCATCGTGCTCTTGTTCGATATCGCTATGGATGAGGTGCTCGCCGATACGGCCGCCTGGCTGCGCGAGGCCAACGCTCGCGCTCGCGAACAGCGCGCCTTGCGGCATGCCCAGGCCGAGGATGCCGCAGACCCGCACCTCAGCTCCCCGTCCATCAGCCAGGCCACGTCAGAGAAGGCGGCGTCGCGGGCACCTGTGCCCCTGCCCGACGACGCTGCGCCGCGTCAATCGCCACGGCTCCCTGGGCAACAGGGAGCCAAATCCGGCGACAATGAGGCGCCTCAGTTCGCCCTAGGAGATAGCGGTCGTCGCTGGGCGCTGCCCGACATCACCCAGTTCTTGGGCGAGACGCAAGAGGCACAGATGAGCCTGGCGGACATCCGCGAGAAGACGGCCATCATCGAAGAGACGTTGGCCAGCTTGGGCGTGCCGGCGACCGTCGTCGAGGTCAACCCGGGGCCCGTGGTCACCCAGTTTGGCCTAGAACCGGGCTACACCGAACAGCGCGATCGTCAAGGTCGCGTTCGCCAAGCCAAAGTGAAGGTGAGCCGCATCGCCACCCTGGCCAATGACCTCGCGCTGGCGTTGGCCGCCGCACCGATCCGCATCGAGGCGCCCGTTCCGGGCAAGGGGATCGTCGGCATCGAGGTACCCAACCGCGAGAGCGCGATCGTGGGCTTGCGTGGCGTCATGGAGTCAGACGAGTTCCGCCAGATCGCTGGCTCGCACCTGGCCATCTGTCTCGGCCGCAATGTGTCGGGGCAAGCCGTGGTAGTTGACCTGGCCCGGCTGCCGCACTTGCTGATCGCTGGCGCTACCGGCACGGGCAAGAGCGTCTGCATCAACTCGCTCGTCACCTGCCTGCTCAGCCGCAATACCCCTGATGATCTGCGGCTGCTGATGATCGACCCCAAGCGCGTCGAGCTCTCGAATTTCAACGGCATTCCCCACTTGCTCGGCCCCGTGGTCGTCGAGCCTCAACGCGCGGCGGGCGTCTTGCGCTATGTCACCCGCGAGATGGATCGGCGCTACAAGGTGTTTGCTCGCGTTGGGGCGCGCAATATCCAGGTCTATAACCGTCAGGCCGCGGAGCGTGGCGAGCCGCGGCTGCCCTATATCGTCGTCTTTATCGACGAGCTCGCCGAGCTGATGATGGTAGCACCCGACGAAGTCGAGAAACAGGTCTGTCGCATCGCCCAGCTGGCCCGCGCTACGGGTATCCACCTGGTCATCGCCACCCAGCGTCCGTCAGTCGACGTGGTCACTGGTTTGATCAAGGCGAACTTTCCAGCGCGGTTGGCGTTTGCCGTCACTTCACTCGTCGACTCGCGGGTGATCATCGACGCGCCCGGCGCCGACAAGCTACTTGGCCGCGGAGACAGCCTGTACATGCCTCCCGATTCGCCCAAGCTCGAGCGCGTGCAGGGCTGTTGGGTGTCAGACAGCGAGATCAGCAGCCTGGTTGCCTTTTGGCGGCGCCAGGCGAGCGTGACTGCCGAGTCGGCCGCCGAGACGGCGACGACAGAGCCAGCCATCCCCGACGTGACGGTGGACGCCTTGCCCCAAGTGCAACAACCACCTCTCTGGCCGACCGAAGATGCAGCAGTCGACGAGGGGGGCGATGAGGATCCCCTCCTGCGCGAGGCCATCGAGATCGTGGCGCGCGAGGGGAAGGCATCGGTCTCGTACCTGCAACGTCGCCTGCGCATCGGCTATACTCGCGCCGCGCGCCTGGTCGAGGCCATGGAAGATCGCGCGATCGTTGGCCCCGCGACAGGGTCTAGCCGCCCACGAGACGTGTACGTCAAGCCACAAGACTTGGAACAACCACAATAGACCATTATATAGCACAAGGAGCTCTATGCCTCTTGCCTTGCCGTTGGACGAACTGAGCGCCATCGTCGGACCGGCGAACGTCTCGGTGCGCGAGACGGACCTCGACGCTCACGCGATCGACGAATCACACCTCACGCCGCACCGCCCCGACGTCGTCGTGTGGCCAGAGGATACTACCCAAGTGGCGCAGATCGTTCGCTTAGCGAACGAGCGAGGGTTGCCTGTTGTGCCCTGGAGTGGCGGGTCAAGCCTAGAGGGAAACCCCGTGCCGGTGTGCGGAGGCATCCTTCTGGCCATGTACCGCATGAACCAGATCCTCGAGATCCGCGAGAATGACCTACAAGTGGTGGTCCAGCCCGGGATCGTCTACGATGCACTGAACGCGCGCCTGCGTCGTCTAGGGCTCTTTTTCCCGCCAGCACCGGGCAGCGCCGCCATCGCCACGATCGGCGGCATGGTGTCGAACAACTCGAGCGGCATGCGCGCCGTGCGCTATGGGGTGACACGCAACTATGTGCTCAAGCTCAAGGTCGTGCTCCCCAGCGGCGACATCATCGAGGTCGGCAGTGCCGCCAAGAAGAGCACCAGCGGCTATGACCTGTTAGGCCTGTTCATCGGCTCTGAGGGCACGTTGGGGGTCATCACTGAGATCACCCTGCGTCTCTTGGGGCTGCCCGAGGCGGTCGCCTCGGTGGTCGCCGTCTTTGACTCCATGCACGATGCGACCCAAGCCGTTTACGAGTGTGTGCGCTATGGGCTAGAGCCATCGGCGCTCGAGATCCTCGACGCGAACACCATCCGTGCCTCGAATCACCAACACAACCTGGGGTTACGCGAGACACCTACGATGTTCGTCGAGTTCCACGGCCCCAAAGCCGGCATCCAAGACCAGCTGGGCTATCTCCAGCAGATCTGCGAAGACAATGGCTGCCAGGGCTATGACGTGTCGCTCGATGCAGAAAAGCGCGAAGAGCTCTGGCGCGCTCGCAGCGAGGCGCGCGAGTCGATCAAGTTCGCCCATCCCGGCAAAACTCTCATCTCGGGCGACGTGTGCGTGCCCATCTCTCGGTTTACCGAGATGGTGGAGTACACCCAGCAGGTCAGTAGCGAGATCGGCCTGCCGGTGTATTCGTTTGGCCATGCCGGCGATGGCAACGTGCACACCGAGATCATCGCCGACCGCGCTGTGCCCGGTGAGCTAGAGCGCGCCGTGGCAGGCACCAACGACATCGTGCGGCATGCACTCAAGGTGGGCGGCACGGTGGCCGGTGAACATGGCATCGGCGTAGCCAAAGCCGAGTTCATGCCCCTCGAGCATGGGCCAGCCCTCGAGATCATGCGCCAGATCAAGGCGGTGATCGATCCCAAGGGCATCATGAATCCAGGCAAGATCTTTCCGCCAGCATGATGGAGGTATTGGCGGCCGGCGCCGCCGAGCTCGGCTTTGCGCTCGACAGCAGCCACCTGGCGCAATTCGAGCACTACTATCGCGAGCTGATCGCCTGGAATCAGCGATTCAACCTGACAGCGGTCACCGATTATGTGCAGGTGCAGCGACGCCACTTTTGGGATTCGCTCACCTGCATGTTGGCCTTCCCCAACCGCAGCGGCGGCGCCGTACCCAACCAGCTGCCAGTGCAGCTTCCGGGTGGCCCGTTGCATTGCGCCGATGTGGGCAGCGGCGCGGGCTTCCCTGGTATCCCGCTGGCCATCCTCATGAGCGATGTGCAGTTCACCCTGATCGAGTCGATTGGCAAGAAGGTGACGTTTCTGGAGCACATCGTGCGCACGCTCGCGCTGGACAATGTGACGGTGCTTGGCGCTCGCGCTGAGGAACTGGGGCATGATCCGCGGCATCGCGAGCACTATGACGTGGTGCTGGCGCGCGCGGTGGCGGCGCTCAGCGCCTTGGCCGAATACTGCCTGCCCCTGTGCCGAGTGGGCGGCCGCATGATCGCCCCCAAAGGCGCCGACGTAGAGGCCGAGATCACCGAGGCTGCCTTTGCCGTAGAGGTGTTGGGGGGAACGATCGTCTGCAACAAGCCGATCACCGTGGATCAAGAAGAGCGAAGGCTCGTGGTCATCGACAAGATCGCCCATACGCCCGAACGCTATCCGCGCAACACAGGCGTGCCCACCAAGCGGCCACTCCGAGCGCCTAGCCCGCCACCAACGGAGTGATCGTCCCGCCCTGTACACTCCAAAGCTTGGCCCGCCCGCGAAACGAGCCCGGCAGGCGCTGCAAGTCGGTCGTGGTGATGAGCACTTGCTCGGCGCGGTCGAGCGCTTCGAGCAAGCAGTCGCTGCGCAGACGATCCAGCTCGGAAACCACGTCGTCGAGGAGCAACACTGGCGGCTCGCCCACGCGTGTGGTCATCAGCTCTACCTCGGCGAGCTTGAGCGCCAGAGCCACCGTACGCTGTTGCCCTCGCGAGCCATAGACCGTCGCATCGTGACCGTTGATGGCAAAGCGTACGTCATCGCGGTGGGGGCCTACCTGGGTAACGCCGCGCAGTCGATCGTCCTTGAGCGTCTGCTTGAGCGCCCGCGCAAGGAGCTGTTTCTGCACCGATTCGGACAAAGAGTCGGCAGCCAGGGCACTGTCGCACGACGAGTCGGCCCCAGCTTCCAGCACCTCTGCCGCCGAGCTCGCATAGCGCAAAGTGAGCGCCTCGCGGCCCTCAGTGAGCCGTTCTTGATAGCGCGCCGCGTGTTGGGCCAAGCCCACGCAGGCCGCCAGGCGTCGGCTCAACACCAGGGCACCCAGATCGGCCAATTGTTCATCCCAATAGACCAGTTCGGCAACACCCACCGACCCCTCGCGCAGCTGCTTGAGCAGCGCATTCCGTTGCGTGAGCACGCGGTTGTACCGGGCCAAGGTGCGGCAATAGTCGGCATCGATCTGACAGAGCAACACATCGAGATAGTGCCGGCGCAGGCCCGGCGCCCCAGAGACCAGCGCGATATCCTCGGGCAGGAATAGCACAGCGTTGAGCTGCCCCACCACATCGATCGCGCGGCGAATCGCGCCGTCGAGCTTGATCTGGCGGCGAAAGACAGGCTCTGCCGTCGGATCGGTCGAGGGCGGCTCCTTGACCATCGCCACCTCGATGGTGTGCGTCCGCCCATGCCGGACATAAGCCCCCACGATGTAGGTATAGGGCAGAACCTCTTGATCGGCCTCCCAACGCATCAGCTCACGATCGAGCGCGGCGAGCGGGCTTTTGGTGGTAGCCAGGTAGTACACCGCCTCGAGCAGGTTGGTCTTGCCTTGGGCATTCTCACCCTGAAACA
Organism: Anaerolineales bacterium; assembly: GCA_039680625.1. Classification (GTDB taxonomy): domain Bacteria; phylum Chloroflexota; class Anaerolineae; order UBA1429; family UBA1429; genus JAAYDS01. The sequence continues at coordinate 11,421 of JBDKSN010000079.1, forward strand.
GATGAATGCGCGCCGGGAGGTCGAGCTCCAGGCGCGCATAGTTGCGGAACTGCGTCAGCGATAGGTGGCTGACGTACATGCCGCCTCAGCGAGAGATGTGCATAGGCATGATGATGTGCACAAAGTCGGGATCGCCCACGGGGCGCAACACGCCCGGGCTTGATGGATCGCGCGTCTCGAACTGCACCTGTGCCGAGGTGATCACGCTCAACGCATCGACGAGGTAACGCGCGTTGAAGGCGATCTCGATCGGCGCACCCTCGACCTGGATTTCGAGCGCGCTCACGTTGTCGCCCTGCTCTGCCGACATCGCCGAGATGATCATCTGGCTCTCGGTGCCATTGCCCCCAGGGACGATGTTGACTCGCGCGATGTTGGCCGAGTCGCGCGCAAAGATAGCCGCCATGCGCGCGGCCTGCAAGAACTCGGCTGTGTTGACGATCGCCTTGGTGTTGGCCACAGTCGGGATGATCTGCCGATAGGTGGGGAAGGTGCCCTCGACCAATTGCGAGACCAGGTCGATGTCATCGAAATGAAAGAACACCTGGCTATGATTGGCTGCGATACGCATCTCGATGGTGTCGCCCTCGGCACTGATGCGTCGCAGTTCCTGTAGCGCGCGCGCCGGAATGATGATACTCACCGGATTCGGCGGCCCCTGGCGCAGAGGCGCGCTGGCTACCGAGAGGCGATAGCTGTCAGCAGCGGCAAAGGTGATTCGGTCGCCGGTCAGTTCAGCGAGCACACCGGTCAGCACCGGTCGGCTCTCATCCGTAGCCGCGGCGAAGGCAACGCGGTCGATCATCGTGCGCAGATCATCGGCGCCGCAGATGATGCGCCCATCCTCGGCAGGTATGCCCACCGCGGGAAAGTCCTGCGCGTCGATGCCGCGGATGTTGGCCTCAAAGCGGCCGCATTTCAGGTTGAGGGTTTGTGTACGAGCGATCAGCTCCATGTCGATACGCTCCGCGGGGAGCGAGTTGACGAAATCAGAGAGCAGCCGCGCAGGCACAGTGATGGCGCCCTCCTTCTCGACCTTGGCGCCCACCCAGCAGTTGATGCCGATCTCGAGGTTTGTTGCCGAGAGCTTGAGGCGAGACGCGTCGGTCGCCAGCATGATGTTGCCCAACACGGGCAGCGTGCTCCGCGAGGCCACCGCTCGGCCCACTACGGCCAAGCCCCGCGCCAAGTTCTCTTGCAGGCATGATACTTTCATCGCACCCTCCCTACTCGGTCATCGTCAAGAGTATAGGGGCTGGCTGGGCCAGCGTCAACGCTCTGGCGAAGGTTCTTTGAACACATAGATCCCGTTGACCTTGGGCCACAGGCGCCCGCAGCTTGGGCATCGGGCGCCCTCAGGCACCAGGGTCAGCGGCTGCGCGCCGCAATCTGGGCAACGAAACAGCGCCCTGCGCGCCGGCAGACTTGCCGCAGGAGCGCCCGATTGACGCACGCCGTAGAATACACTCGGCGCCAGATAGAGTCGTGCCAACAGGCGTTGCTGCGCCGCGTCGAGCCGGGCTAGGGTCCGCGCCGAGATCGACCGTTTGAGCAAATCTACGCGAAACAGCGACACCGAGCGGCGCGCTATCACCGCCAGGCCCTGTTCTTGCAGCCGCTGCTCGACCCAGCGCGGGTGAAAGTCCAGGTGCAGATCGGCAAATGACAGCGGCTCAAGCGTAAGGGGGTTCGGTCCTCGCCGCGATAACCACCGCACAAGACTCTTCAGATGGCGCTTGTTGGCGAACTCGAGGACCCAAGTGCCGCCATCGGCCAGCACACGCGCCAGCTGCGCGAACGCCGTAGGCACATCTTCGAGATGATGGAGCACCCGCACCATGACGATGCTGTCGACAGCGTCGTCGGCCAGTGGCAGGCGGTAGATGTCAGCCGCGACATAGATGAACCGCTCGTCGCCCCAGTGCTGACGCGCGTATTCCAGCTGCGACTGGGAATAGTCCAGCAGCACGACCTCGTCGTAGCCGCTATAGAGTCCAGCCAAGCGGCCAAAGCCAGCGCCGATATCGACTAGGCGGCGCCCACGCGGCGGCAACAGGGCACGGATAGCCACGCGCTCAGCGAGATCCTCGTACTCGCGCCCCTGCCCTTCCCAAAAGTCGGTACGATAGGTACTGCCTTCATAGTCACAAATGCGCCGCTCAACCAAAGGGTCCCTCACGGATTGTTTCACGTGAAACAATGATTATGTCAAGTCATCCCTTCACACACGACCATCATACTGTGCGCACTCTCGGCCGTCAAAGATGGGCGCGCAGCAATTGACAGCTGCGACGTTCCATGCTATCGTTTTGCCAAGGAGTGATCATGCATATCGCGGTCGTCGAGCAGCATCAGTTGGCGTCGCCTAGGCCCACCGCTTGGGTTGGCGCGCTGGCTCCCGAGCGGCAATTCTATTTTGCCGGCTACTATTATCCTGCACCCAACAGGCCAACCTGCGCTGCACGGGACCGAAGGTAGCCGACAACAGCAACCAACCGACAGCAAGAGCGTGGAGCGCAGGCCCCACGCTCTTTTTTGTTTCCCTAGAGGAGGAGAGCATGGCCTTACGAGGAATCCGCGGGGCAACCACTGTGGCCCAGAATGACGCGCACGAGATCGTCATCGCCACTGCCGAACTCTTGCGCGCCGCTACCGAGGCCAACCACCTCGATCCGCAAGACTTGGCCTGTGTCATCTTCACCGTCACTGCCGACCTCGACGCGGCCTTTCCGGCCCGCGCTGCCCGAGAACTGGGCTGGCTGCAGGTGCCCCTGTTTGACGCCTGCGAAATCCCCGTGCCCGGCAGCCTGCCCCGTTGCATTCGTGCTTTGCTGCTCTGGAATACCGAGACACCCCAGAGCGAGATCGCCCATATCTACCTGCGCGAGGCCCAGGCCTTGCGGCCCGATCTCAGCCTCGCCTAGACACCCCAGGAGGCCACAAGATGATCATCATCATGAGACGAGAAGCACAACCGGAACAGATCCAAGCAGTCGTCGCCCGGATCAACGAGCTGGGCTTTCGGCCCCATGTCTCGCAGGGTACCGAGACCACCATCATCGGCGTGATCGGCGATGAACGCCGGGTTAGCGAGAACGTCTTTCACATGATGCCCGGCGTCGAGAATGTCGTCCGCGTGCTCAAGCCCTTCAAGCTCGCCAGCCGCGAGTTCCAGCCAGATGACACCATCGTCTCAATCAACGGGGTAAACATCGGCGGGCGAGGCGTGGCGATCATCGCTGGGCCCTGCGCCGTCGAGAGCCGCGAGCAGGTGCTCGAAGCTGCCTGGGCAATCAAAGAGGCCGGCGGGCACCTCTTTCGCGCCGGCGCCTTCAAGCCGCGCACTTCGCCTTACAGCTTCCAGGGGCTGGGGCTCGATGGCCTGGCCCTCCTCGCCGAGGTGCGCGAGGCTACCGGCCTCGCCATCGTCACCGAGGTCATGGCACCCGAGCAGGTCAATGACGTCGCCGCCGTAGCCGACATCCTGCAGGTGGGCACACGCAACATGCAGAACTATAATCTGCTCCATGCTGTAGGGGCTTCGCACAAGCCAGCCCTGCTCAAGCGCGGTATGATGTCGACCATGGAAGAGTTATTGATGTCGGCCGAGTACATCCTCTCGCACGACAACCCAAACGTCATCCTCTGCGAGCGCGGCATTCGCACCTTCGAGCGATACACGCGCAACACCCTGGACATCAGCGCGGTGCCTGTACTCAAAGAGCTCACACACTTGCCGGTGATGATCGATCCCAGCCACGCTTGTGGCAAGGCTGCCTGGGTGAACGCGCTCTCGCGCTCGGCTGTCGCCTCCGGCGCCGATGGGTTGCTAATCGAGATGCACCCGCATCCCGAGTTGGCGCTGTCAGACGGGCCTCAGTCGCTCACGCCCGAGCAGTTCTATGCGCTCATCCGCGACGTGCGTCGGGTCGCCGCCGCCGTCGATCGTGAGATCGTGTAGGCGCGCAATGGAGTTGCCCTTTGCCGAAGCACGGGTGACCATCGTTGGCCTAGGCCTCATGGGCGGCTCACTGGCCGCTGCGCTGCGAGCCGCCCATGCCTGCCGGGAGATCGTGGGGGTCGCTCGTCGGCCCACCAGCATCTCGACGGCCCTGACTTTTGGCTTTATCGACCGCGGCACGCTCGACCTGGCCGAGGGCGTCGCCGAAGCCGACTTGGTTGTGCTCTGTACGCCGGTGGGCGATATCCTCGACAAGGTCGCGACTATCGGCCCCTTGCTCAAGCCCGGCTGCGTGTTGCTCGACATCGGCAGCACCAAGAAAACCATCTGCGAGGCGATGGCGGCAATGCCCGCCCACGTGCAGCCTATCGGCGGCCATCCGATGTGCGGCAAAGAGGCCTCGGGGCTGACTGTAGCCGAGGCCGGCCTGTTTCGCGGACATGTCTTTGTGCTCATCCCCCTGGCACGCACCTCGCCGGCCGCTCAGCGCCTGGCCAGTGCACTGGTCTCTGCCATCGGCGCCCGCGAGCTCCGCCTAGAGCCCGACCATCATGATCGAGTCGTCGCGCTCATCTCGCACCTGCCCTACCTGCTCTCGACCACGCTGGTCAACACTGCATCCGCGCTGGCGGGCGATGATCCGATCCCTTGGCAGCTGGCCGCAGGGGGCTTTCGCGATACCAGCCGCGTAGCAGCGAGCGACCTGGCGATGATGATGGACATCATCGCCACCAACCGCCAGCCGATCCTCGATAGCGTGCGCGCCGCGCAGCAAGAGTTGGCCACCCTTGCGCAATTGCTAGCGACAGAGGATGACCCCGCGCTCCGTGAACGGCTCCAAGCCGCGCGACAGCGCCGGAGGGAGGTCTTTCCGTGAACCTGACCATTGCCCCGCGAGGCCCCGTACGCGGCCAAGCTCGCGTGCCCGGCGACAAGTCGATCACCCATCGGGCACTTCTCTTTGCTGCGCTCGCCGAGGGACCATCGCGAATCCGCGGCTATCTCGACAGTGGCGACTGCCGCGCCACCATTGGCTGCTTGGGACAGTTAGGCGTAGACGTCGAGTCCATCGGCCCGAGCGAGCTTGTCGTGCGGGGCGTCGGACTACACGGTCTCGCCGAACCGTTTCGGCCCCTCGACTGCGTGCGCTCGGGCACCTGCATGCGTCTGCTGGCGGGCATCCTCGCCGGCCAGCCCGGCCTTTCCGTGCTCTCGGGCGACGAACAGCTGCTCCGTCGACCCATGGATCGTGTCGTGCAGCCACTGAGAGCGATGGGCGCCCAGATCTGGGGCCGTGCTGGCGGCCGTTACGCTCCACTCGCCATCCAGGGCGCGTCGTTACAAGGCACCACACTGTCTCTGCCCGTCGCCAGCGCCCAGGTCAAGTCGGCGCTCCTCCTCGCCGGCCTGTACGCTCAAGGCGAGACCGTGGTCGTCGAGCCAGGTCCCTCTCGCGACCACACCGAGCGCATGCTGCGCGCGCGGGGCGTATCCCTTAGCAGCGAGGCACTTACCCACCGCGTCACTGGCCCTGTGCCCTCTCTCGCCCGCCTCGACGTAGACGTGCCCGGTGATTTCTCTTCGGCGGCATTCCTGATTGGCGCTGCGCTGCTCGTGCCCGGCTCGCGCCTGGTGCTGCGAGACATCAACCTCAACCCCACGCGCACGGGCTTGCTCGACGCGGTCGCTCGCATGGGAGGCCTGGTGACGATCCTCGCTGAGCGCGATGCCGCGGGCGAGCCGCTGGGCGACATCGAGGTCTACGCGCAACCGCTGCGGGGTGCAGCCATCGGTGGCGAGCTGGTACCGCGGATGATCGACGAGTTCCCCCTGCTGGCCCTTCTGGCCACGCAGGCCGAGGGGGTCACCACCGTCACCGACGCAGCCGAGCTGCGCGTCAAAGAGACGGACCGCATCGCTACGGTGACGGCTGCATTGCGCACGCTAGGTGCACAGATCGAACCTACTGCAGACGGTTTCGTGGTCGAGGGGCCTACGCCGTTGCGGGGCGCCCTGGTCGACAGCGCCGGCGATCACCGCCTGGCGATGACCCTTGCCATAGCCGCGCTCGTCGCGCATGGTGAGACCACCATCACCCGCGCCGAATGCATGGACGACTCGTTCCCGGGTTTTTACCCTCTGCTCGCCTCGCTCATGGGGAGCGCCCTGTGACGCCGCCTCTTGAGACAGCCGTGCCGATCAGCGGCCACACCCAGCTCGTCGGCCTGTTCGGCTGGCCCGTAGAGCACAGCACCTCGCCGCAGATGCACAACGCCGCCTTCCGTGCCCTGGGATTGGATTGGTGCTACTTGCCCTTTGCCGTGCACCCGGCGGACATCGCCGCCGCCCTGGCGGGCGCGCGCGCTCTGGGCTTGCATGGTGTCAACGCCACGGTCCCACACAAAGTCGCATTGCTCCCTTTGGTCGACGAGCTGACGCCCGCGGCGCGCGCGATCCAGGCGGTAAATACGGTGCTCTTTACACACGAGCATATACTGGGGCACAACACCGATGCGGAGGGCTTTATCCGTGCGCTGGCCGATGAGCACCTGACACCACGCGGCAGCCATGCACTGCTGTTGGGCGCAGGGGGCGCGGCGCGAGCCGTCGCCTATGCACTGGCCAGCGCAGGCGCGACCATCACCGTGCTCAATCGCACCCCTGAACGCGCCAATGCCCTCGTCGAGGCGATCCGTGCCCAGGTGCCCGGCGCGCAGCTCTGTGCCGGCCCGCTGGACGCCGCCTCGATCGCCCATGGCCCGCCGC
>JBDKSN010000080.1:0-20388 GCA_039680625.1 Anaerolineales bacterium
AAGATCATCCAGCTGCCCTATCCTTACGGTGGTGGCGGCGGCAAGACGCTGGAAGAGGCCGACAAGATGACTCACCTATCGTTCGAGCCTGGCGACTTGGCGCTCAATGCGGGCGATCTGGTCAAGGTCAATGTGGTCATCGAGCGCAAAGACGATGCGTTGTGGTTGCCGCCGGCGGCTATCCGCACCTTTAGCGGCCGTACGTTTGTGGTGGTGCAGTCTGGCGATACGCAACAGCGCGTCGATGTGACCATCGGCATCGAAAGCACAGACCGCGTGGAGATCAAAGAGGGCCTCGAGGAAGGCCAGATCGTCGTCGGGCAGTAGCAGGGGTATCGCTGATGAACTTTATATCCGTCGTCCTCTTAGCCTTCAAACGGCTATGGAACAACAAAGGGCTGACGCTCTGTCTGACGATTGGCCTTATCGTGGCCGTCGCGTTGATGAGCAGTATTCCGCTCTATACCGACGCCGCGAACTTCAAAGTGCTCAAGGAAGAGCTCTCGGTAGCCGATGAGGGCCGTGTGCGCCCGCCCTTTGCCTTCATGTATCGCTATATCGGTGCGTGGCACGGCGCCATCGAGCTTGAGGACTTTGAACCGGTCAACAAGTACATCCAAGAGTCGATGCCTGGCGTCATCGGCTTGCCGGTGACGGCGAGCACACGCTTTATCAAGAGTGACAACTTTTCGCTCTTCCCCATGTCGGATGCCGCCTACATCGGCATCCGACAGCCCCTAGGCTGGGTGAGCATCGGCTTTGTCGATGACTTGCAGAACCACGTGACCATACTCGAGGGCTCTTTCCCTCAACCGGCCACGGGGGATACTGAGGTCTTTGAGGTCCTCATCAGCCAGGAATTGGCCGAAGAGACCGGCCTGCAGGCGGGAGAAGAGTACATCGTCTTCCGTGAAGGCAAGACGGCCACCAATGAAGAGGGTGCCAAGACCGAGGCTACAAAACCCATCCAGTTCACCGTGAGGATCTCGGGCATTTGGGCGCCTATCGATCCCACCGAGAGCTATTGGTTTTACAGCCCCAAATCGCTATCGACCAACCTCATGGTGCCCGAAGAGACCTATCGCACGCGGCTCGCGCCAAGCATGGAAGGCGAGATCTATGCGGCGATCTGGTACACCGTGTTCGATGGTGACGAGATCCGCACCGACGACGTCAACGAGCTCGTCGCGCGCATCAACACGGCCAACTCGCGCGTAAGCACTCTGCTGCCCAACACGGTGCTCGACATCTCGCCCATGGAAGAGCTTGAGGACTATCGCTACACCACCTTTGTGATGACGATCGTCCTCTACGTCTTTTCGATCCCCATCCTCGGTCTGGTGCTCTACTTTATCGGCCTGATCTCGGGGCTGGTGGTCGAACGCCAGCGCGGTGAGATCGCGATTCTAAAGAGCCGCGGCGCCGGAGACTCGCAAGTGGTGGGCATCTATGCGCTGCAAGCTCTGACTGTGGGGATCATCGGCCTTGCCGTCGGCCTTTTCCTGGGGCGCTGGCTGGCCGTCGCCATGGGCAACACGGTGTCGTTCCTCACCTTTGGAGACCGCGAAGCCTTGCCGGTGGTGATCACGCCACGGTCGGTGCGTATGGCGCTGGTAGGTGTGGCGATCGCCTTTGTGACCACGCTGTGGCCAGCGATGCAGGCCGCGCGCTTGACCATCGTGACCTACAAGCGAGATCGTGCCCGAGCGATGGAGAAGCCGTTCTGGCAGCGTTACTTTATCGACATCTTGCTGTTGATCCCCGCCGGCTATGGCTACTATATGCTCAAGAATCGGGGGACGATCAACTTCCTGGGCACAGAGGCGGGGGGCAACCCGTTCGAGAACCCCTTATTGTTCATCGTACCCTCGATCACGATCTTTGCCGTGTCGCTACTGATCGTGCGCATCTTTCCCCTGGTGATGGAGGCGCTTGCCTGGCTGACGGGCCAGGTGGTGCGGGCAGTCTCGGTGGTGCTCTCGTTCCGACAGCTAGCCCGGGTCTCTAGGCAATACACCGGCTCGCTGTTGCTGCTGGTGCTCACCCTGAGCCTGGCCACGTTCACCGCCTCGATGGCGCGGACGCTCGACCAGAGCATGAAGGATACGTACTACTACCGCTATGGTGCTGACTATCAGCTCATCGAGAGCGGTGAGAACACCGAGATCACCAGCGCGACGACCAGCCCGGACGGCACCACTACCGCCGTCACCACGCCCACAACTGAGAACCAGTTTCAAGGCTGGGTGTTTGTACCGGTCAGTGAGCACCTCAAGGCCAAAGGAGTGACGGGGGCCATCCGGGTGGGCACCTACACCACCGAGATCAACCTGGCCAAGTCATCGGCGCGTGCCAAGTTCTATGGCATCGACCGCATCGACTATCCCAAGGTTGGGTTCTTCCGTTCGGATTTCGCGCCCAGAGACCTGGGCACCTTGATGAACAAGCTCGCGACTGACAACGCAGCCATCCTGGTCAACCCGTCCTTTTTGGCCAACTACTCGCTCAGCATCGGTGACCGCGTACCCCTCACGGTGGCGACGTATGGCCAGCGAAAAGAGATCGAGTTTGTCATCGTCGACGTGATCAACTACTTCCCGACGTTCTACCCGGACGAAGACAACAACGTCCGCTACTTTTTCGTTGGCAACCTGGACTATATCTTTGAGCAGCTCGGTGGTGAGTATCCTTACGACGTGTGGATCGATACTGAGCCTCACGCCGACATCGAACAGATCATCGAGGATTTGAAGCAATACGATATCAATGTGGTCGCGGCGTATAGTAGCGCCGAGGCCATCGAGAAAGAGCAGGCCAAACCAGAGCGAACCGGCGTTTTTGGCATCTTGTCGGTTGGCTTTGTGGCTGCGGCACTGCTCACCGTGCTCGGCTTTATGCTGCACACCTACATCTCGTTCCGGCAGCGCTACATCGAGTTTGGTGTGTTGCGTGCTATCGGCCTATCCGTAGGCCAGATGATCAGCTTCCTAGGCATCGAGCAGCTCCTCTTGATCCTCACCGGCATCACTTCGGGCACGTTGCTCGGCGTGGCGGTCAGCCGGCTGTTCATTCCCTTCCTGCAGGTGGGCACCGGTCAGACCGCGAATATCCCGCCGTTCACAGTCTTGATCGCATGGGACGATATCATGCGTATCTATGCCGTGTTTGGCATCATGCTCATTGCTGCCGTGGGCAGCATGATCTACTTCTTGCTGCACCTGCGCATCTTTGAAGCCGTCAAACTCGGAGAGGCGGTCTAGTATGGCTTCCAGTGCACCGATCATCCTTTGCGATGGCCTGGTCAAGATCTACAAAGTCCAGGACCTAGAGGTGTTTGCCCTACAGGGCCTGGACTTGGTGATCGACCGTGGCGAATTCATGGCCCTCGTTGGCCCCAGCGGCTCGGGCAAGTCGAGCTTGATGAACATCCTCGGTGGCCTCGACCGGCCTTCGGCGGGCAAGGCGATCGTCGACGGGCAAGACTTGCTCAAGCTCTCAAACTATGCGCTCACCCGATACCGACGCCAGAAAGTGGGCTTTGTCTGGCAGCAGCCCTCGCGCAACTTGATCCCGTACCTGTCGGTCGAGGAGAACATCGAGCTGCCCATGATCATCGCCGGCATGCCCTTCAATGAGCGCCAGGCCTGGACGCGCGAGCTCCTCGAAGCGGTCAACCTCTGGGATCGACGACACCACCGGATGGCGCAGCTCTCGGGCGGTGAGCAGCAGCGTACGGCTATCGGCGTGAGCCTGGCCAACAAACCCGTGCTGCTCTTGGCCGACGAGCCCACGGGCGAGGTGGATACGGCGACGGCGCAGGTTATCATGGACACGCTGCGTTACCTGAACACGCAGTATGGCCTGACCATTTTGCTCGTCACCCACGACGTGCGCGTGTCGAGCCAAGTCGACCGAGCCGTGACTATCCGCGACGGACGCACCTCTAGCGAGCGCGTCCGCCGAACGCGAGACAATGGCACCGAAGCGGTGGCAGAGGCGGCCCCGAGCCAAGCCCCTTCAGCCGCGATACCAGTAGAAGAGTCTGCCGATTTCCACGAGTACGTCGTCGTTGACTATGCCGGCCGTCTGCAGATTCCGCGCGAGTATCTCGAGTCGATGGGCATCTCTGATCGCGCCCAGGTCGAGCTGACCGAAGAGGGCATCGTGATCCGCCCAGCTCTCGGCCTCAACGGCACCTCGGCCCAGGCGGCACGCGTGGCAGACGTGGCCGAGAGTTGGGGGCCACAGCGCTCCTCAAAAGACTGGCGCTTGCGCGTGACCGACGCCAGTCGGGGCATCCGGGGGCTGTTTCGCCCCAACAAAGCCAAGTAGGAAGGTTGACTGGTGAGCGAAAGCAACGGCGACCTGGTGATCAAGAGCGAAGGAGTCACCCGTGTCTATCGCGTGGATCAGATCGAGGTCCACGCGCTGCGCGGCGTTGACTTTTGGGTCAAACCCGGTGAGTTCGTCGCGCTGATGGGCCGTTCTGGTTCAGGCAAGACGACATTGATGAACATCGTCGGCGGTCTGGACCACCCTACCGAGGGCCATGTCTACCTTTTTGGCACCGACATCGCTGGTTACAACGATAACCAACTGACCCATCTACGCCGCCATCGCATCGGGTTCATCTTTCAGTCGTTCGCGCTCATGCCGACGATGTCGGCGTTTGAGAACGTCGAGCTCCCCCTGCGGCTCATCGGTGCAGGGCGTCGCGAGCGGCACCAGCGCGCAATGGAATGTCTAGAATTGGTGGGCCTCACCCGCTGGGCCAGCCACCGACCACAAGAGATGTCGGGCGGCCAGCAACAACGCGTGGCGATTGCGCGTGCGCTGGTCAATCGCCCTGGCCTCATCCTGGCCGACGAACCCACCGGCGAGCTGGACAGCGCCACTGGCCGCAGCATCTTTGAGCTGTTCGCCAGCATCGTCCACGATGAGGGCATGACCCTGGTGACTACGTCACACGATCCAGTGGTGCGCGAGTATGCCGATTTCACCTACGAGCTGGCCGACGGGCACGTGTTGAACCCGCGTTGAGCCACACCACAGCGCATTCAACGGCGGAGCATCATGCTCCGCCGTTGGCGCTACTTGTCAGCACTTCTGACGGTGGCTAATATGGGGCCTGCTCAGCTAGCGACCTGAGGCAGCGCGAGGAGGGGGACAATGGCCTATCTCATCGGCATGGATATTGGCACAACAGGCACCAAGGCACTGCTGATCGACGAGCAGGGCGCCGTGCGCGCCAGCGCCACCAGCGAATACCCGATGTACACGCCTCGCCCCCAATGGGCTGAGCAGGACCCTCAAGATTGGTGGCACGCCGCCATCGAGGTTCTGCGGCTCGTCCTCGAGGATGCGGGCGTCAAGGGCGAAGAGGTCCAGGCCATCGGCCTGACAGGCCAAATGCATGGCATGGTGATGCTCGATGCCGCCGGTGAGGTCTTGCGCCCCTGCATCCTATGGAACGACCAACGCACGGCCGCCCAGTGCGATTGGATCATGGACACCATCGGCCGCGAGCGCTTTCTCGAGCTCACCCTCAATCCGGCACTGCCCGGCTTTACCGCCCCCAAGATCATCTGGACACGGGAGAATGAGCCCGAGGTCTATGCCCGCGCAGCCAAGGTGCTACTGCCCAAGGACTATATCCGCTTCAAGCTCACCGGCGAGTATGCCACCGAGGTCTCCGACGCCTCGGGTACGGTATTGCTCAACGTAACGGAGCGGCAGTGGAGCCGTGAGGTGCTGGCTGAGCTCGACATTCCGGCGGAATGGCTTCCAAGGGTCGTCGAGTCGCCCACCATTACGGGGCAGGTCACCGCCGAGGTCGCTGAGTTGACGGGCCTTAAAGCAGGCACGCCTGTGGTGGGTGGCGCTAGCGATCAGGCGGCCAGCGGCGTGGGCACGGGCATTGTCGAGCCAGGGCTGGTGTCGGTCACCATGGGCACCTCGGGCGTAGTCTTTGCCTACACCGAGACGCCGAGCCGAGACCCCCAAGGGCGGCTGCACACCTTTTGTCACGCAGTGCCGGGCAAGTGGCACGTCATGGGCGTGACCCTCTCGGCCGGCGGCTCACTGCGCTGGTTCCGCGACGCCTTGGGCCTCCAAGAGCAGCACGTCGCGCGGCTTACTCGCGTGGATCCCTACGAGATCCTGACGGCCGAGGCGGCCACCGTCCCCGAGGGCTGCGAGGGGCTTCTCTTTCTGCCCTACCTTACCGGTGAGCGCACCCCATATGCCGACCCCAACATCCGCGGCGGCTTTGTCGGCCTCACCTTGCGCCACGACAAACGGCACATGGTGCGCGCCGTACTCGAGGGCGTGGCCTACAGCCTACGCGATTGCATCGAGATCTTTCGCGATTTGGCCATCCCCATCAGCCAAGTGCGCGCGGTAGGGGGCGGCGCACGCAGCCTGGTGTGGCGGCAGATCATCGCCGATGTGTTCGGCACCGAGCTGGTGACCGTCAACATCACCGATAGCACGGCCTATGGCGCCGGGCTGCTCGCCGGTGTGGGCGTTGGCGTGTACGCCTCGGTGCCCGAGGCGTGCACCCAGACCATCCGCATCGTCGATCGCGTCGAGCCCAAGCCCGCCAACGTCGCCCTCTATGATGCCTACTATCCCGTCTATCGCTCGCTGTACAGCGCCCTCAAGCCCGCCTCCGACGCCGTGGTCGTGATAGAAGCACGATGATCCGTAAAGACAGCGCCGCACGTCGGTCTGAGGTACTGGGCTTGAACGGGGCCGTGGCGACCAGCCAGCCGCTGGCTGCGCAGGCTGGCCTGCAAACGCTGCTCGCCGGTGGGAATGCGGTCGACGCCGCACTGACCGCCATCACCATGCTGAACGTCGTCGAGCCGATGAGCACCGGCATGGGGGGAGACCTCTTTGCCCTAGTGTACGTCGCCGCCGAACACAAGGTCTATGCGTTGAACGCCAGCGGGCGGTCAGGTGCAGCTTGCACCGTCGACGCCTATCGCGCTCAAGGGCTGGATCGCGTGCCCGAACGTGGCGCTCTGGCGGTGACGGTGCCCGGCGCTGTCTCTGGCTGGTACGAGCTTTCTACACGCCTGGGGCGCATGCCGTTCGACCGCATGTTGCAGAGCGCCATCCGCTATGCCGAGGAGGGCTTTGCCGTCTCGCCGCTCATCGCCGCGACCTGGCAGTCGTGTGAAGAGTTGCTGCGACGCGACCCCGAGACTGCGCGAACCTATCTCGTGCACGGTCGCGCGCCGCGTTGCGGAGAGCGCTTTTGCCAGCCCAACCTGGCTCGCAGCCTGCGCCTGCTGGCCGAGCAAGGGCCCGATGCTTTCTATCGCGGGCCTATCGCTCGGGCCATCGCCCATACCATCCAGACGCACGGCGGCTTGTTGACCGAAGAGGACTTGGACGCACACACAGCCACCTGGGTGGAGCCGATCTATACCGACTATCGTGGCCTTCGCGTGTGGGAGTGTCCGCCGAACAGCCAGGGCGTCGTAGCCCTCGAAGCCTTGAACATCCTGTCGGGAGTCGATCTGGCGGCCATGCCGTTCGACGCTCCAGACACCCTGCACTGGAAGATGGAGGCGATCAAGTTCGCGATGGCCGATGCTTTGGGCTATGTGGCCGATCCCGAGCACGCATCGGTGCCCGTCGAGCAGCTTCTCTCGCACGACCATGCCGCGCGGCGTCGGGCAGAGATCGACCTGCAACATGCCCTGCCGAACCCCTTGCCCGGCCTTTCTCTGGGCAACGACACGGTCTATGCCACCGCGGTCGACGGCGAGGGCAACGCAGCCTCGGTGATCAACAGCCTATTCCTGGCCTTTGGCTCGGGGCTTGTGGCTGAGGGCACGGGCATCTGCCTGCAAAACCGCGGCCACCTGTTCGTCATGGATCCCCAGCACCCCAACTGCCTTGCCCCGCGCAAGCGCCCCTTCCACACCATCATCCCCTGCATGGTCACCGAGAACGATGCCTTGCGGATGAGTTTTGGCGTGATGGGCGGCGCCATGCAACCACAGGGCCACGTGCAGGTGTTGACCAACATCCGCGACCACGGCATGGGGGTGCAGGCGGCCATCGATGCGCCGCGCTTTTACTACCAGCAGGGCGCGCTCCACTTGATCGAACCCTATTTCGCAGATGACACACTGGCCGAGCTGCGCCGCCGGGGCCACGACCTCACGATCGATGAGGGGGGCATCTTTGGCGGCGCCCAGGTGATCATGGTCGATCCAGACAGTGGCGCTCTGATCTGTGGCTCAGAGCCACGCAAAGACGGTTGCGCCGTAGCCTTCTAGCTTGTTTCGAGATGAGGAGCAGCATGGACAAGATTCGCGTTGGGATCATCGGTGCTGGTGGCATTGCGCGTGGGGCGCACATCCCCGGCTATCAACGGCTCGCTGACGTCGAGCTCGTCGCCGTCGCCGACATCGCGCCGGGCAAGGCCGAAGAGACGGCAGCGCTGCACGGCATCCCCAAGGCGTATACGAGCGGCGAAGAGATGCTCGCCAAAGAGAAGCTCGACGCCGTGTCGGTGTGCACGCCCAACGTAGCCCACAAGGTGTGCACCATCGCCGCCCTCGAGGCCGGGTGCCACGTCTTGTGTGAAAAGCCCATCGCCATGAACCTGCGCGAAGGCCAAGAGATGGTCGAGGCCGCCTACAAGGCCGGCAAGACGCTGCAAATCGGCGTCAATCAGCGGTTCAGCCCCGAGTCCCAGGCGCTCAAGCGCTTTGTCGACGCCGGCGAACTGGGCCACATCTACTTTGGCGAGGCCACCTACCTGCGCCGCCGTGGCATCCCCACCTGGGGCGTGTTCACCGACAAGTCGCAGCAAGGTGGCGGCGCCCTGATCGACATCGGCGTACATGCGCTCGACCACTGCCTGTGGCAGATGGGCAACCCCAAGCCGGTCTCGGTGATGGGGGCAACCTATGCCAATTTCGGCAAGCGCCGCGACCTCGCCACGGTCCACGGCATGTGGGATGTCGACAAGTTCAGCGTCGACGACATGGGTGTGGCTTTTGTGCGTTTTGACAACGACGCCTGCCTCATCCTCAAAGCCTCATGGGATGGGCACATCGCCGAGAGCTTTATGGAGACGCGCATCCTGGGCACCGAGGGCGGTGCGCATCTGCGCCCGTTGGCGATCTACAAAGACATGCACGGCACGATGGTCGACATCACGCCCAAGCAGCTGCCCTCGATCGACAGCCATTTTGTCGAGATCGAGCACTTTATCGCCGTGATCAAGGGCGAGGCCGAGGAGATCGTCAAACCCGAGCAAGCACTGGATGTGCAGGCCATTTTGGACGCCATCTACGAGTCTGCCGTCACCGGCCATGAAGTGCTCTTAGGCTGAACGCTATCCAGGAGAGTCATACGATGACCGTTCGAGCCGGTGTTGTCGGCCTGGGCATGGGCCGTACCCATGCTCGTGCCTATGCCGCGTCCAAGCGCGCCGAGCTAGTCGCGCTCTGCGACGTGAACGAAGCGCTGTTGGCCGAGTACAAGGCACAGTATCCGCAAGCTGCGGCCTATACCAGTTACGAAGAAATGTTCGCCCAAGCCAAGCTCGACGCAGTGAGCATCGCCCTGCCCAACTATCTCCACGCGCCCGTGGCCATCGCCGCGCTCAATGCGGGCCTCCATGTGCTTTGTGAAAAGCCGATGGCCCTGAACGCCGAGCTTGCGCAAACCATGCTCGCCGCGTCACAGGCCACGGGCAAGAAGCTGATGATCCACTTCAACTATCGCTATAGCCCGCAGTCGCAGTTCCTCAAGCGCTATGTGGATGAGGGCCATCTGGGCCAGATCTATTACGCGCGCACACGTTGGCTGCGCTCGCGTGGCATCCCCAAGTTGGGCGGCTGGTTTGGCATCAAGCGGCTTTCGGGTGGTGGCCCATTGATCGACCTCGGCGTCCACCGGCTAGACCTGGCCATGTGGCTGATGGGCTACCCCAAGGCCACCGCGGTGAGCGCCTCGGCCTTCAACCTACTCGGCACGCGCCTGGCCCAAGAACAGGGCGCCCAGTTCGACTGCGAAGACCTCGTCTCTGCGCACGTGCGCCTGGATAACGGCGCCACGCTGAACCTCGAGGTGAGCTGGGCGGGCGGCACCGACCGACGCGAGGATATGCTGACCGGAATCTATGGCACCGACGGCGCGGTAATCCAGCGCAACACGGGCCAGGGCTATGACTTTGAATGCCTGGCGCTCGACGATGCCGCCGGCCAGTTGGTGCGCGTCGAACCGCAGACACTGCCGGACAAGGTGCCCAGCGCCGTAGACGACTTTATCGACTGCGTGGCCGATGACCACGCCCCGACCGCCAGCGCTGAGAACGGCCTGGAGCTGATGCGCATCATCGACTCCATCTATCGCTCGGCCGAGCTCAAACGCGAGGTATGCCTCGACGAGTGATCACCTTGGGGGAGGCCGCGACCGAGGCGGCCTCCCCAGCGTGTAGAGGGCAGGAGCATGGCCAGCTACAGCACGGGGTTCGGCGTCGATCACGGGTTTGCCTTTGCCAACACCTTCACCTTCGACCTGCAGCTAGCGCCCTGGTGGCGGCTGGGCCGCATCTCGCCAGGGTTGTGTGGGGGTATGGCCTACGCGGCGCTAGACTACTACCATGCCGGCGCGCCCATCCCCGGCCAGACAGAGCCTCCACCACAGGACTCGGCGCTCGGCCGCTATCTGATCGAGCGGCAACTGGCCAGCAACACGGCTTCGCTGGTACTCCAAGTGGTACGGTGGACGTTGCGTGACGCACAACGCCTCCAGGCCAAGATGCTCGCCAGCGAGCTCCCCTCTTTGCGCAGCCACTTGCAGCAGGGTATCCCCGTGGTGCTCGTGCTCATTCGCGCCCATTCGCTGCGCGAGGTGACCCACAATCATCAGGTAGTGGCCTACGGCTATGACGAGGACGCCGATGGCGGCCGCATGACCATCCAGGTATACGATCCAAACTGGCCGCGCCGCTCGACTGCGCTCAGCATCGAGCTGAGGCCGACTGATGGCGATCTGCGGCCGACGCATACGATCGATGGCGCGTTCAAAGGCTTTATTCTCCAGGCCTACACTGCCCGTCAGCGCGGCCTGCCCACCACACGATGAGATTGCAGAGGAGTCGAATGACGATCTATCTTCGGATCGATGAGCCAGAGCTATTGCGTTTTACGCGCGAGATGTTCGAGGCCGCCGGCGTGCCTCCGACCAATGCGCTGACGGTCGCCGAGAACCTGGTCGCTGGCGAGGTGCACGGGTTGGCGAGCCATGGACCATCGCGACTGCTCATCCCCTATGTGCAGCGCTTTGTCGAGGGCGGCACCAACGCCGACCCCCAGCTGCGCCTGGTCTCGCAGTCGCGCGGATGCGCCGTCGTCGATGGCGATAACGGGCCTGGGGCCGTGGTGGGCAAATTCGCGATGGAACAGGCCATTTCCCTGGCCCGCGAACACGGCTCGGGCTGGGTGAGCGTGCGCAACTCGACGCACTTTGGCCCCGCGTTCGTCTACGGGCGCATGGCCGCCGCGCAAGACATGATCGGCTTTAGCTCGACCAACTCGGTAGCGATGGTGGCCCCCTGGGGAGGCCGCACCAAGGCTTTGGGCACCAACCCCATCTGTGTCGCCGTACCCGGCCTGAAGACGAGCGGCATCACCCTCGATATGGCCACCACGGTGGTGGCGCGCGGCAAAGTGCAGGTGGCGGCGCTCGAGGGCAAGGACATCCCCTTGGGATGGGCGCTGGACGACGACGGAAATCCGACCACCGACCCAAATCGCGCCGCGCAGATGGTGCCCGTTGGCGAGTACAAGGGCTACGGGTTGGCGTTGTTGGTCGATGTCTTCTGCGCCCTGCTCTCTGGCGCGGCGATCAGCGCCGATATCGGCCACCTCTTTTCTGGCAGTGACCAGCCGCAGGGCATGGGGCACTTTTTCGGGGCAATGGACATCGCCGCCTTTGGCCCAGTAACAGCATTCAAGGCCCGCGTCGACGAGCTCGTGGCTACGATGAAGGCCAACCCACCCCGCGACGGTTTCGACCAGGTGCTGGTGCCGGGTGAGCCCGAGCTGCTCAAGGCCAACGAGTATCGCGCCAAGGGCATCCCTATGGCCGAGGACGTTGTAGAACAGATGAACACCTTCGCCGCCAAGCTCCACGTCGCCCCGCTCCAAGCCCGAGACTCAGCGTGACAACGCAGACGGGGCGCCGCTAGCGCCCCGTCTGCCCCTCTATCGCAGTGAACCAGCCGTCAGGCCAAGTGACGGCGCACTGCAACGGTGATTTCTTGCCCAGACAGCTTGAAGGTCTGCTGCCGATCCCACGTGCCGCCGTCATCGGCCAATAACAGCTTGGTGCATAGCGTCTCTTGGAGGATATAGTCACGCAGTCCGGCGATCGCCGCGGCTGTCTGCTCATCCAGGCCAAACAGACCCACGTGGATCCGCTCGTCGAGGTCATAGTCGGCCTCTTTACGCAGCGTCTGCACATAACGCACCACGTCGCGCACGCGGCCCTCGGCCTCCAGCTCGGGGGTGATCACGGCATCGATCGCCACAGTCACACCCTTCTCTGAGGCTACGGCAAGCCCTTCGGCGGGTTCCACATCGACGATGATCTCCTCGGGCGCGAGCGAGACCGCCTCGCCATTCACCACGAGTGAGACAGG
Organism: Anaerolineales bacterium; assembly: GCA_039680625.1. Lineage (GTDB taxonomy): Bacteria > Chloroflexota > Anaerolineae > UBA1429 > UBA1429 > JAAYDS01. The sequence goes on from JBDKSN010000080.1 coordinate 12,677, forward strand.
CTCGCCCGCGTGGATAAGACGCACTGTAGCCGCAGGGTCGAGAGTGGCCAGCGCAGTTCTCACCTGCGGAAAAGCCTTGCCGAACTTGGGGCCAAGCTGCCGCCCATCAGCTACCAGTCGATAGGTCACCAGCTGGCCCTCCTCAGCGACAAAGGCCAGCGATTTGACATTGAGCTCGTCGGCGACAATCTCGACCAGCTCGGGGGGCAGCTCGCTGTGCTTCCCCTCGGCGTACACGAGGGCGCGCGCCAAGGGCTGCCGCACCTTGATATTGACCGTGCTGCGCGCCGCCAGCCCGAGGCTGGCGATCTCACGAGCCAGGGCCATCTGGTGCAACAGTTCGTCATCGTCGGCGCCCTTGACGACCGTAGGCCAGTAGGTGTGGTGGATGCTCTCGAACGCCTGCGGTTGCACTCCCCGCACCAGGTTCTGATACATGGCCTCGGTCACAAAGGGGATCATTGGCGCTAGCAGGCGGATCAGCCGCACAAAGACGAAATAGAGCGTGGCATAGGCCATCTGCTTGTCTTGATCGGCCTCGCTCTTCCAAAAGCGCCGGCGGCTACGGCGGATGTACCAATTGGTCAGATCATCGACAAAGGCCTCGACCGCCAGCGTCGCGCCGAGTGAGTCCGAGTTCTCCAGGCGGTCGGTGCAGGTCACCACGACTTCATTGCTGCGCGCGATAACCCAGCGGTCGAGCGGATTGTCGCTTTGCGGCGCGGTGCCTTCGGGCTGCTTGGGGTCAAAACCCTCCTGAGACGGTTGCCAGCCATCCAGGCGGGCATAGGTAGCCAGGAACTTGAACACGTTCCACAAGGGCAAGATGAAACGTCGGCGCACGTCGGCCGCGCGATTGTACCCAAACAGCAGGTTGTTCTCGGGCTTTTGGGCGCAATAGAGCCAGCGCATTACATCGACGCCCATGCGATCGGCAGCCTCGTCGAACAAGATCATGTTGCCCGAGCTCTTGTGCATTGGCGAGCCATCTTCGGCCAGCAGCGTGCCATAGGAAAAGTTTTGCCGGAACGGCGGAGTACCCTCGAGCACGGTAGCCATGGCGAGCAAGCTGTAGAACCAGTTGCGGAACTGGCCGGGGAACGACTCGCTGATCCAGTCCGCCGGGTACCATTGGCGCCAATACTCTCGATTGGTGCGATACTGGAGCGTTGAAAAGCTGACAATGCCCGCATCCAGCCAGGGATTGCCCACGTCGGGGATGCGGCTCATCACCCCGCCACACTGGTCGCAGGCGATCTGGACCGCATCCACATACGGGCGGTGCGGCGTGTGCCCCTCGAACGTCTCCCAGCCGGCGATCGCCCGTTCCTGGAGCTCTTCTCGACTACCGATCACGTGAAAATGGCCACACTGACTGCACTGCCAGATGGGCAGCGCCAGACCCCAGTACCGCTTCTTGCTGATCATCCAGTCGTGCATGTTACGCAGCCAGTCGAGCTCGCGCTCCAGGCCGAACGAGGGGATCCAGCGAATCTGACGTGTGACGTCCATCATTTTGTAGCGCAGCTCATCCATGCTGATGAACCACTCGTCCACCAGGCGAAAGACGAGCGGCGTCTTGCAGCGCCAGCAGATCGGGTAGCGGTGCGTATAGGCCCGCACGTGGTAGAGCAGCCCCCGCTCTTGCAACACGTGAAAGATGTCGGGCGCCACCTCGTGGACGTGCTTGCCCGTGAGCCACCCGAATCCCTCGACAAAGTGGCCCTCGTCATCCAGCGGGGCGAGCATGGGCAGTTTGTGCTGGAGGCCAAGCTGATAGTCCTCAGCGCCACAGCCCGGGGCGATGTGGACGATGCCCGTGCCCTCTTCCTCGCCCACGGCATCCCACAAGATGACCTGATGCGCCTCAGCAGCACTGAGCGTCACACCCTCGGTAGCGCTGGGCACCGGGGTGAGGCCGCCCGGGCGTTGGGCAGCGGGCAGATCATCGAAGGGGCCGTCGTACGCCCAACCTACGAGGTCCGTGCCCTTGAGCTCTTCGAGCACCTCGACAGGGCCTTCGAGCATGGCCATCGCACCCTTAGACAGATAGAGGATCTGGTCGCCATTGCGCACCTTGACATAGGTCAGGTCAGGGCCTACGGCGGCGGCCACGTTGCTCGTCAGTGTCCAGGGAGTCGTGGTCCACACCAGCAACGATTCGCCGGGACGCCCACGCAAGGGGAAGCGTAAAGTCACCGCGTCGTGCGTCAGCTCAGCATAGCCGTCAGTGACGATCTCGTGCTGGCTGATCGCCGTCGCGCAGCGTGGACACCAGGGCATCACGTCGGCCCCACGATAGACCCAGCCCTGCTCCCAGCACTTTTTGAGCACGGTCCAGATCATATAGTTATTCTCATCCGAGAAGGTGAAATAGCTGCCCCCCAACTCGGGCATGCCCAGCCGCCCCACGACTAGCTCGACCGTATCGGTGACCGGCCCTTGAGGTCCATTGAGCGTGACGAGCTGTTGCGGATCCTCATCGAGCTTGTCGGCCAGCTCGCGCAGTGTCGCTGGATCATTCCAGTCCATCCAATAGCCCAGGCGCATCGACTGCTCGGTTTGGAGCGCAGCCATGCGCAGCACGCGCTGTTTGCACTTGTTCACAAAGGCTGCCAAACCATAGTTCTCGATATCTTTGCGTGACTTGAATCCCAGCTCCTTCTCGACCTCGACCTCAACCCACAGGCCTTGGCAGTCAAAGCCATTCTGATAACGCAGCTCACGGCCACGCATCGTCCAGAAGCGGTGATAGAGGTCCTTGTAGGTGCGGCCCCAACCATGGTGCACACCCATCGGGTTGTTGGCCGTGATGGGGCCGTCGATGAACGACCAGTGCGGCTCACCGCGGTGCAGCGCCCGTTCCTTTTCAAAAGCATCGGTGCGCTGCCAAAAGTCCATGATCTCGTGCTCGAGCTGCACCAAGTCCACGGTAGCTGGGACAGGTTCAAATGGCATAGCAATTCCTCCAGTAAGCTCAGCAGACGCAAAAAGGCTCTCGTCCCATCAGGGACGAGAGCCTGCGTTACAGACTCGCGCGGTACCACCCCGCTTGGCCTCACGGCCCACTCCACGCCGACCGGCCATCATGGCCGAGCAGCCCGCCCCTGTAACGTGGGGCGAACCCGAGCAGCTCTACTCGCCGACGCTTTCGGCTGCTAGCTCAGGAGGGATATTCGGCCTCGCCGTGCGTACCCGCTTTGCAGCTGATGCGGGCTCTCTGGACGCCGTGCCGAGCTTACTCTTCTCCGTCAACGCCTGTGGCACTAGTATACTACCTGATGCTCAACGGCACAATCTGGGTTCTGCGTCAGAAGACGCCCAAGCCACCCAGCAACACCACCAAGATGAGCACGGGCGACACAAACTTGGCCACGCCATAAAAGAACTGGGCAAAACGCTCGTTCCGCAGCGTGCCACCGTTGGTAAGCCCCGCCTTGACCTGCGGCCAACCCCAACGCCAACCGAGAAATAGACACAAGAACAGACCACCGATCGGCAGCAAGATGTTCGAGGAGGCAAAGTCAAAGGCATCGAACAGGTTCTTGCCGGCGATCGACACGTCGGCGAGCCAGCTCTCGGCTAGCGCGGGCATCGAACCCGCTACGGCCAGGGCGATGCCTGTCGCGACTGCTGCCTTTGGGCGTGGCCAGTTCAGCCGGTCGACCAAGAAAGCCACCGGAACCTCGAACAGCGACAGAGCGGCGCCCGTGGCCGCACAAGCAGCGACGATAAAGAACAGCCCCATCAGGACCGACTGTACGACGGGGCCACCGGGCATCGAACTGAACACCGTGGGCATGGTGATGAACATCAAAGACGGCCCCGCCGTCGGCTCGACGCCGTAGGCAAACACGGCGGGAAAGATGGCGATGCCGGCAAGCATCGAGACGAACAGGTCACCCAACATGACGCGCACGGCGTTGGTCGGGATGTCCTGCTCCTCGGGATAGTACGAGCCGTAGGTGATCATCGTGCCCATGCCCACTGAGAGCTTGAAGAAGGCTAGCCCCATGGCTGCCAACACCACGCCAAAGTTGAGCCTGGAAAGGTCCGGCGCGAACAGGAACTTGAGCCCGGCCGAGGCGCCTGGCAGCGTCACGCTGCGAATAGCGATGACGACCAGGATGACAAAGAGGATGGGCAGGAGACGCTTCACCATGGCCTCGATGCCCCGGCTACCCCCTGCGATGATGATCGCCGTGAGGGCCGCCAACACCAGCCATTGCGAGCCCAAGGCAATCCAGGGATTGCCGACCACAGAGCCAAAGACCGCACCCGTGACGGCTGGATCTGTCGTCAGGATCTGACCGGAGAAGGCCTTGATGATATACACCCACACCCAACCGATCACTTCGGTGTAAAAGGCCATGATGAGGAAGGCTGCCGCCACGCCAGCCACGCCGATCAGCCACCAGATCTCTTTGGGGGCCAGCTTGTGCAGCGACCCGATGGCATCAGCGCGGGCGGTGCGCCCAATGATGTGCTCGGTGATCATCACCGGCAGGCCAATCAAGAAGGTAGCGATGATATACACGATGACAAAGGCAGCGCCGCCGCTCTCACCGGTCATGTAGGGGAACTTCCAGATGTTGCCGAGCCCAACCGCAGAGCCCAGCGTGGCCGCAATCGCGCCTAGCGTGCCGGTGAACCGCCCACGGACCCGAGGACTAGAAACCGCCATCTCCCTCTCCTCCTGGTACCTGATACGCGTCGGCGCGCAGCTCGTGGGTTACCCGTAGCCGTCGCGCGCCACGCGCAGCAGAATAGGCCACGGTATACAGTGCGTCAAATGACTGGAACACAACGCATATCGATGGCATCTCGCATCAGAAGCACACGACTGGCAGACAGAAGAGACTCGGGCCCTCACCTTGGGCGAGCCTTTGATTGACAAAGGGGGGGCGCTTTGATATACTCGGCCTGTCTTGGGAGGGCGCTCTCCGGATCCGGAGGGATGGCAGAGCGGTCGATTGCGGCGGTCTTGAAAACCGTTGATCTCACGATCCGGGGGTTCGAATCCCTCTCCCTCCGCCTTGACAATTGTATATGTGCCCATGGGGAGGTGCCGGAGTGGACGATCGGGGCCGCCTGCTAAGTGGTTGTAGGGACTTTAACCCCTACCCAGGGTTCGAATCCCTGCCTCCCCGCCTATGGCTCGATCGAGAGTGATTTGTCAGGTCGAGCCCCGTGTGCTATACTCCGCCTCGCTGGGATGCGCCCGTACCTCAATTGGATAGAGGACCGGCCTACGAAGCCGTTTGTTGCGCGTTCGAGTCGCGCCGGGCGCACTGGTTGGGCACCGCGGATAGCCGCGGTGCTTTTGTCGTTTGCAGGAGAACTGACCGATGTTTCAGGATCTGTTCAATTTCAAGGGCATCAACTGGTGGACTCTGTTGGGCGGCCTGGGACTCAATTTCATCCTGAGCATGGCCATTGCGCTCAGTGGCTCATACCTCGCCGGGCATGAGGCGTACGGAGCATTCTACGAGGCCTACGGGCAGCCCATCATGATGCTGGCCTTGTTCTTGCTCTGCGGCCTAGCGGGTTTTGCCATCGCCAAGATTGCCGACAATGTCCCGCTCAAGCACGCTTTCCTGTCGAGCTTTGGCGCAGCAATGCCGCTCTTGGGCGCATTCTTCCTCGGCCCCAGTGTCATTCTGCTCATGATGGCCATCGTAGCCATGGCTGGGAACCTCAACGGCGCCATGCTGGCTGCGCCCAAACGCCGACACTATGACGGGAGCCGGTAAGCCCGTTAGCGGTTTTGCTGCCAACTGTCAGCGAGTGCTATACTGACAGGCACCCAAGCCCCCTTAGCTCAGTGGATAGAGCGCTGGCCTCCGGAGCCAGGTGCAGGCGTTCGAGTCGCCTAGGGGGTACACGCAAAGGAGCCCGGCCATAGTCGGGCTCCTTTCTATTCCCGCAGGCCGGGCCACACCGCGGCGAGCATAGCAGCCGAGAGAGGCCCACGTCGCAACAGCCGCGGGGGGGCGACCGTCAGGTCGATGATGGCCGAAGCAGAGCCGCCCGGGCAAGGCCCGCCATCCAACAACAACTCGACCTTGCCGGCCAGTTCGGCATGCGCGTCGTCGGTGGTAGCGGTGGCGGGTTCGCCCGAGCGATTGGCGCTGGTCACGGCCAGCACACCACCGGCAGTGCGCAGCAAGGCCAACGCAAAGGGATGATCCGGCATGCGCACCGCAATGCTCTCTTTGCCCGCACACAGAATCTCGGGTACCTCGGCCTTGCGCGGCACCACCAGCGTCAGCGCACCAGGCCAGAAGCGCGCTACTCCGGCTATGAAAGTCATCGGCAGGGCCGTAGCCACGGCAGAGACATCCGCTGGGCTCGCTACAAGGACGGGGATGGCCAGCGTGCTGGGGCGCGCCTTGGCGGCATAGAGCCGCACAATGGCCTCTGGATTCCAAGGATCACAGGCTACCCCATAGACAGTGTCGGTCGGGAACACAACCAGCCCGCCATGTCGCAGCACCACGAGCGCCTCGGCCACCGCCTGGTTCGCCGCCTCGGGCGTACCGACCGCCAACCGCCTCGTGTCTAGGGGCACCGAGCCTCCTCTACAGAACAGTCACACCGCGCTGCGATCGTCGGCTCACTTGCGCGCTCGATCGCCAGCACGCGCGCGCGCCCGGCATAGTCTAGGATGACCTCGATGCGGGCCTCGGGCAGTGCCTGCTGGGCCAGCACCCTGGCGCGCTCAGCCTGGCGTGGGTCCAGCTCGAACAGAGCTAGCCCATCCGGCGCGAGACTCTGAGGCAAGGCAGCGATGAGTCGCGAAACCACCTCGAGCCCGCCGAGACCGCCGTCGAGCGCTAGCTGAGGCTCATAGCGCGAGACCTCGGGCATCAACGAGCCGAGCTCGTCGTGGTCCACATAGGGCAGGTTAGCGACGATCAAGTCAAAGCGGCTGGCTAGCCCCAACAGCAGATCGGTGCGCACAAAGGCGATGCGCCCTTCCACACCGAGGCGAACGGCATTGCGACGTGCCTGTGCTAGGGCCGTTGCCGAGAGGTCGACCGCGACGATGTGCGCCGCGGGCAGGTGCCGGGCAAGCACGATCGCGATAGCCCCCGAGCCAGTGCCTACGTCGATCACTCGCAGCGATCTGTCTCCCTGTCGCTGTGCCCAACGGATTGCCTCTTCGACCAGATGCTCGGTCTCAGGGCGCGGCACTAGCACTGCCGGAGTGACTTGTAGCTCGATGTCGTAGAAGGCACGGGTGCCCAAGAGATAGGCAACTGGTTCGCGTTTGACACGGCGCTGCACGAGATCGGCATAGGCCCCAAGTGCTTCGGCTGCAAGGGGCGTGTCCCAGCGAGTGCGCAGGTGAACGCGATCGCAGCCAAGGACATGTGCGAGTAGCAGCTCGGCATCGAGACGTGGGCTATCCACCCCAGCTGAGGCCAAAAGGCCGGTCGCCCACTGGATGGCAGCAGACACCGTGCTGCGCCTCTCGGCCACGACGTTAGGCCTCTTGAGCTTGTTCGAGCCGCTCAGCCCGCTCCTGTGCGGCGAGTTCGTCGATAAAGGGGTCCAAATCGCCAGAGAGCACGTCTTGTAGCCGGTAGATCGACATGTTCGTGCGGTGATCCGTCACGCGGTTCTGCGGAAAGTTGTAGGTGCGGATCTTTTCGCTACGTTCGCCGGTGCCCACCTGCTGTCTGCGGGCCTCGTCGCGCTCGCCGAAC
>JBDKSN010000081.1:0-7279 GCA_039680625.1 Anaerolineales bacterium
CGGCGTCGAGGACATCAGCCGCTGGATCAGGCGCTCATCGGCGCCCTCGCTCTTGGCGGTCGACTGGTAGCAGATGCGCGCGCCGCGCACCACCGCGGCGTCGCCACCCATCATGTCTTCTAGGCAGAGATAGCCCTTGTCCAGCACCGGCACACATATCGGCAGAGCCAACGTGTTGACCACAGTCGCTCCAATCTGGCGCGCATTGCCGGGCGGCCACGCTTGCCCAGCATGAAAGGCGCTTTGACGCGCCATTCTCCACCAGTTTAGATTCTACCAGAAAGCGATCGACTTGGCGAGTGCAACAAGTCGACTGGACCTAGATCTGTTCGGCTACCGCCAAGGCCGACCTCAGACTTGCTCGAACCGCTTGCCCAGCCCCGCGGGGGGCGCGCTGCCCAAGATGGCCAGGACGGCCGGGCGCAACCGAGCGGGCACCAGGCGCTCGATCCAGGCGCCCCCGCCGCCCACCAACACCAGCGCCAACAGCATCAGCGCGAACGGCGCCGATTGGAACACCTGCGTCGGCACATTCGGGTACACGGGCTGCATCATGCTGCCCAGCGCCTTGAGCAAGCCGAATAGGTAGGCGCCCAACATCACCTTGAGCGGGCTCCAGCTGCCAAAGATCACGATCGCCAACGCGATCCAGCCCATGCCCGCCGTGTGATTGTTGCTCCAGCCGAGCTTGACGCACAGCGAGTAGGACGCGCCAGCCACGCCGACCAATCCGCCGCCGAGCGCTGAGTAGACGTAGCGCAACCGGTTCACCGGAATGCCCCGCGAGAACGCCGCCTCGGGGCGCTCCCCCACGCTGCGCAGCCGCAGCCCCTGCTGCGTGAACCGCAGCCAGAACCACGCCAGCAGCACCACGAGGTAGCTGCCATAGACGACAATGTTCTGATCAAACAACACCTGACCGATCACGGGGATATCGGCCAGGCCGGGGATTGCCCAATGGGGCACGTTTGGCCCGGGGATGTGCACATAATGCAGCCCGATGAATGCGCTCAAGTCGGCGCACAGCAGCGTGAGCGTGAAACCCACCGCCACCTGATCTTGGCGCAGTGCGATCGAGCCGAACGCCACAATGAGCGCGATCGCCGCGCCCACCAGCGCGCCCGCAGCAAAGCCCAGCACCAGGCTGTGCGTGCGATAGGCCACGGCAAAGCCCGCCATCGCGCTCAACAAGATCGTGCCATCGAGCGACAGGTTCGTCACGCCCGAGCGCTCGGTGAGCGTTTCGCCGATGCCCGCGAACACCAGCGGGCTAGAAGAGGCCACCACGCTCTGTAACGTCGCCAGCAGATAGGCGCTATCCATGGCGTTCCTCCCGGGCCGCCAGGCGCTGCCGCCAGCCCCTCACCAGAATAAAGAACAGCACCGCGCTGGCTTCGAGGATGCCTCCCAGCGACGAATCTAGCTGCATGCGCAGTTCGAGCGTCGGGCTGCCCACCTGGATGGCGCCAAAGAAGAACACGATGGCGGGCACCGCCGCCGCACGCAACCCAGAGAGCAACACTACCAGCTGCGCCAGATAGCCATAGCCACTCGAGATCGACGGCGTGAGCCGGTGATACACTGCCGTCGTCTGCAACGAGCCCGCCACGCCGGCCATCGCGCCACACACGACCAAGGCCAGGATCATCTCTCGCCGCGTGTTGATGCCCAGGCGCATCGCCGCCACGGGGTTCCTGCCCACGGCCTTGAGCCGCAGGCCCCAGTGCGTGTCGCGCAGCAAGTAATACACGATCACCAAAGCCACCGCCGCTAGCGCAATCGAGGGCCAACACGCCCGCGAGCTGCCGATGGTGGGCATCCAGGCTTCGCGCACAAAGGGGTCGGTGCCGCTCATGGTCGCGCCGTCGGGGGGCTTCCATGGACCAAAGATCAAATAGTTGGTCAGCGCGGTGAGCACATAGTTCATGCCCAATCCGGCAAAGATCTCGTTGACCCGCCCATAGGTGCGCAGCGCCCCGATGATCACCCCCAGCAAGGCCCCGCCCACCACTCCCGCCCGCACGCTGAGCGGCAGCAGGAGGATCGCCGGCGCCGTCACGCTCCGCACCACCCACGTCGTCATGAGCGCGCCGGCCACGATCTGCCCCTCCACGCCGATATTCCATAGGCCAGCTGCAAAGGTGACGAGCATTCCGGCCGCACAGAGCGTCAGCGGGACCATCGCCACCGCGATGTCGCCGATCTTGGTGGCGTTGCCAAAGGCCCCTGCGACGATGCTCCCCAACGCGCGGAAGGGGTTGGCGCCCGCCGCGATGAGGATGAGGATGGCAAAGACGATCGTCAGCACAAAGGGCGCCAGCCCAAAGAGCACCTTGGTCAGTCGCGATTGCCTCATAGCCCGCGGCCCCCGATCAGATTGCCCAGCTCTTGCACGGTCACGGTGGCCGCGTCCACCGGCGCCGAGAGCTTGCCCCCCGAGAACACGATGATGTGGTCGCTGTACTGCACCAGCTCGTCGAGGTCGGTCGAGGTGAACACCAACACGGTGCCTTGGGCACAGCGCTCCAGCAGGTTCGCCCAGATCCACCGCGAAGAGCTGACGTCCAGCCCGCGGGTGGGGTGCTCGAGCATCAAGAGCTTGAGCGCATCGGGCAAGAGTGCCAACAGCGCGCGCTGCTGGTTGCCGCCCGAGAGCTCCTCGACCCTCGTCGCGGGCGTGCCTACGATGTTGAACTGCGCGATCTGGCTCTCGGTGCGGCGCGTCGCCGCCTCCCAATCGATCATCATGCCGCGGCTCTCCGGGTGACACAGCGCCATGTGCTCGCGCAGGCTCAGGCCGGGGATCATGCCCTCCTCCAAGCGCGCCGCAGGCACCAGCGCGATCCCCCGCCGCAGGAAGGCCGCATACGGCTGCCCCGTCAGGTCGACGTCGCCGAACAAGATGCGCCCTTCGCGCGGGCGCACCAGGCCAGCCAACGCCTGCATCAGCAACTGCTGGCCGCTGCCCTCCAGCCCGGCCAGGCCCAACACCTCGCCCGCATGCAGCGCCAGAGACACGCCCTCCAGCGCCATGCGGCGGTCGCGCACGGCCAGCTCCTCGGTGCGCAACACGACCTCGCCGCCGACTTCCGGCGGCCTGGCCGTCGGAGGCAGCTCTTGATCGAACATCAAGGCCACCAGCTCCTCGGGGTCGAGGGGCGCTTTGCGCTCGCCCACCAAGCGCCCTCGGCGCAGCACGGCCACCTCGTCGCACAGGGCCTGCACCTCGTCCAGCTTGTGCGAGACAAAGACTACGCTCAGCCCTTCGGCGGCCAGCTCCCGCAGGGCGCGAAAGAGCAACGCCTTTTGCGGCGCCGAGATGCCGGTGGTTGGCTCATCGAGGATGATGGTCGACACTCCCAGGGCCAGCAGCCGCACCAACTCGAGCTGCTGCCGCTCGCCCACGGTCAGGCTGCCCACCGTCGCCTGCGGCGCCAAGTCAAAGCCAAAGCGCTCGCCCAGCTCAGCAAGCTTGGCCGCGGCGGCGTGGCGGTGACGGAGGAACGTCGTCTCTTGGCCCAGGCAAAAGTTGTCGAGCACGCTCATCTGGGGCACATCCATCGGGTCTTGGTGGAGCATGCCCACCCCCACGCCGATCGCCTCGGCTGGGCTGGCAAAGGTCCGCACCGCGCCATCCAGCCGGATCTCGCCGCGCTCTGGCCGCGTATAGCCCGACAAGACGCGCATCAGCGTGGTCTTGCCGGCGCCGTTCTCGCCGAGCAAGCCCAGCACCTCGCCCGCCGCGATGGTGAGCGTCACATCTTGATTGGCCAACAGCTCGCCATATCGCTTGGTGATGCCGACCAGTTCGATCTTCATACCGTCTCTCAACACCAAATGGTGGGGCCGTAGAGACCGACCCCACCACTCTTGGCTCGACCCTAGTTACTCGCTCCGGTCATCCCTTCGAGCAGCTGGGGCAGGTACCAGATCTGCTCGTCGGTGGCCTCTTGGCCATCGGCCAGATACTCGGTGCCATCCTGCAGCTTGAGCGGGCCAACCCACAGCTTGGCCTCACCCTTCGACAGGCGTCCGATATAGTCATCGAGGTTCGCCTTGTCCTCATCGCTCAGCGCCGGGCCAAAGGCAAACCCGACCACCGAGTCCTTGTTGAAGCTGTCCCAATCGGGGCCTTCCCACTCAAAGGTCTGGTCGAGCACCCCATCTTTGTCATCGCGCACGGCCTTGACTGTGCGAATATAGAACGGCGCCCAGTTGTAGTAGGGCGTGCCCAGGCACACCTCAGGCTTGATGTCGCAGGCGGCCTTGTAGTCATACGGGATCGCATACACGTTCTGGCCCTGGTCAGCGCGCTGACCAGCGACGACAATCGCCTCGGTGGTGTCGATGCCCGAGAGCACCACATCCGCACCGCTGTTGAACAGGTCGTTGGCGACCTCAGTCGGATCGAGGGTCACGCCGGGGATGTTGAACCAAAAGCCGATCCAGGTGACCGTGAACTTCAAGTCATCGGGGTTGCCGCCGCGATACAGCTCATAGCACTGGCGCGCGCCCAGATAAGAAGAGGATGCCAGCCGGCGCGTCTCGTCGTTCACCACCGGCCCCAGATAGCCGATCGAACCGGTCTCGGTCTTCAAGGCGGCTGCGCAGCCGGCGATGGCCTTGGTGTATTCCATCCGCACCATATAGTTGCTGACGTTCTTGGGCGCCTCGCCCGTGAGGGCATGGTCGCCGGTGACCTGGATGAACTGAACATCGGGATACTTGGCGGCCACCGTATCGGTGTCGGCCACAAAGTCATCCGAGGTCGTCAAGATCAGCTTGGCGCCCTGCGAGACCATGTCGTCGACCACCTGCTCTAGCGTTGTGCCGGGGCGGTCCGCCGAATTGAGCTTGTCTAGATAGATCATCTTGGTGTTCGGCACGTTATCCACCACGGCCTGTGCAGCCGTATAGTGTGCCTCGCTCCAGCCGTGATCGTTGTAGGCGCCCACCAGCACGACCCCAAAGACGAATTCCTTGCTCTCTGCCGAACCGCAGCCGGTCAGCACGAGCGATGCGACCAGCAGCACCGCAATGAGCCCACAGACCTTGTGCCTCAACATCGCGACTCCTTCTCCTTCCCTTCACGCACAGTATCTGCCGCAGGGCGCGCCCTCGCCAAACACAGGCCCGCCACTGAGACCACCACGAGCAAAACGTAAGACGGCCCAGCAGTCTGTGCTTGGGCCGTCTTTGGCGCCAACCGAAGGGGCCTTGTCACCCGCATCTCCCAGATGCAGATGATAGGACGCTACTCTCACTTGTCAAGCCCGTCTCTCCGCGGGTAGCGTTGGTCTGAACACCGCGGGCGAGACGGGCGCGCTTCTAGCGCGTCGTCGGCACGATCACCTGTTCCGCGACCTGCCGCAAGATGTCGGTGATGTCATACGACTCCCAGTCCTCGTTCATCGCCCCGGCCGTGAACACCGTGCAACCGAGGACATAGCTATCTTTGCGCAGTTCGCTGTCGTACCAGGCGAGTTGCTGCAGATAGACGGCCACGGGATCGTCGCCCAGGCCCGTCTCGCGCCAATAGTCGTCGAAATCGCGCCAGCCCTTGCCCTTGGTCGGCCCGGGGCGATTGCTGACCAGCCCATCGACACCTGTCTCAGTGATGATCAGCGGAATCACCAGCCCTTGCGGCTTTAAGAACTCTTCGTACCACCAACGATAACGCAGCGTCAGTGCCCCGCGGTCGGCGTGGTTGGGGTGCCCAGGCAAGCCGGCGCCCACGCTGCGATCCATCGTCGGCGCATCGTACTCGTGCAGAGACAACACGCCCCCATACTGTTTGGCCGCACGGACCGCCGGCAAGAACTGGCGCATCTCGTCGTATTCAGGCACGCCCGTCGAGAACGAGCCGATAGCGCACTTGAGGCCGTGCTCGGCCATCAGCCGCACCCGCTCCGCCTCGAAGGCGGCATACCAATCCATCTTGCCGTTGATGCCCGGCTCGTTGAGCCCCTCCCAATAGTCCACCAGGGGGTTCGCCAGATACTCGTCGAGATGGCGCGCCACAAAGGCCTGCGCGGCGGCTACGGGGTCGCCTTCGAGCGACATGCCGTCTTCTACGCGCGCCACGATGATCGTCTGCGGAGACTCGGCTTTGAGCTCTTCGAAGAAGCCGAAATCGCCCACCGACTTGACTACCCGCGGCTTCATGCGTCGGATGAACTCCATGATGTTGGGCGAGTTGTTCCATTGCACATGGATGCCGATCTTGCTGGGCGGCGGCCCCGCCAATGGCTCGGGCCACGAGGGCGTCGGTGTCTTGGTGGGCTTGGGGGTCTTGGTCTTGCGAGGCTTGGGGGTTGCCGTGGCCTCAGGGGTGGGGCTCGGTGTAGCCGTCTTGCTCGGGGCCAGCCGCTCCACCAAGGGGATGCTTAGCTCATACCACCTGGTTGGCGTCTCCGTGACCGTCGGTGTGGGCGCCCCGGGCGTGGTGGTCTCCGTTGGCGCCGGGGACACGGCAGCGCTCGGGCGCAAGCGCGCCACCTCGCCGCGAATGCTCCCTCGATATTGCCATGTCAGCCAAAAGGCCCCCACCAGCACCAGCGCGATCGCGACAACAACCATAATCCGATAGAGACGAGACAGAAATCACCTCCGGCTTGGCGGGGTCTTGGCGACGCCTGCCGTGACTAGGGGAGCCTCTTGTCTGGCTCCGGATGGATGAACGCGTGATCGACGCCCGGCACAGCTTCGACGGCCTCACGCACCGCGTGACTGACCAAGTGCACTGATTGCAACGTCGTCTGGCTATCCATCGTCACGTGAATATCGGCCCGCACCTGCGGCCCCACATATTCGATGATGAGTTGGTCGATGCCCAGCACGCCGGGCACGCCTTCGATCGCCTGCTGCACCTGCTCATAGAGCTCGGGCGAGGCGGCCCCACCCGACAGATGCCGAACACTCTCTGCAAGGACGGCATAGGCGTTACGAAAGATCCATACCGAGACGCCCAGCGCCGCCAGTGGATCGGCCAGGGGCAAGCCTAGTTCGGTTGTGGCTACTCCCAAGAGGACCACGCCCGCGGCCAGGATATCGCTGAGATTGTCGCGGGCCGAGGCGCGGATCGCCGGGCTGCCTGCCGCCTCTCCCCAGCGCTTCATGCGCCAAAACATGCCCGCCTTGACGGCCACGGTGATCACCGGCACCACCAGGGCCAGCTTGCTCGTGATCGGCTGCGGACCGCTCACCAGCGTGCTGATGGCCGAGCGCACGGCCTCGATGCCCGCCCGGCCCATCATCAGGCCGATGGCCAGGCTGGCCA
>JBDKSN010000082.1:0-8649 GCA_039680625.1 Anaerolineales bacterium
TCGACGCGGCCGCACTCTACGAGCTGCTCGAACATGAAGTGGTGCCACTCTTTTACACGCGGGGCGCCGATGGCCTGCCCCATGGCTGGATCTCGCGGCAGCGGCGATCGATCGCGCGGATCGGTCCACGCTTTACCACGCATCGCATGGTGCAGGAATACGCCGAGAAGCTGTATCGTCCGTTGAGCCAGCGCGCGGCGACGTTAGGCGCCAACCAAGCCGAGAGGGCCAAGGCCTATGCTGCGTGGTTGGGCAACATCCGCGGACATTGGGGCGCGCTGCGTTTTGACGACGTACAGGTGCATGTGGGTGATGAGGCGCGCGTGCGCGAGGCAGTGCGTGTCGAGGCGCGCGTCTGGCTCGATGGCCTGCGCCCCGAGGATCTCGCCGTGCAGGTGTGCTATGGCAACGCGCGCCCCGATGGCGCCGTGGTTGACTACACCGTGGTCGATGCGCCCTTGGTGGCGCAAGAAGAGGGCGGCTTTGCGCGCTATGCCACGCAGATCAGCTTTGACGAGACGGGGGTCAAGGGCCTCGGCGTGCGCTTGGTGCCACGCCACCCCGACCTGCCCGCCCCAGGTGTGGTCGGGCTAATGACTTGGGCCAGCTAGGCATAAAGACGCCCCCTCTGATTGAGGGGGCGTTGGTTTCTAGCGCTGTGCGGTGTACTCCCAGAACAACGCCACGTCTTCAGCGAGCATGTCGGGCTTGTCGGCGGTATGGACGCCCACGCAAACCGCGTCCTGCGGGCGCAGGTGCGCTGCGGCATAGGCAAAAGCCTCGGCAGCCGGTGTGCGCCCGGCCGCCAGGATCTTGTAGTGAATGGCGGGCCGCCGCAGGCTGGGGATGATCGCCACGCGCTCCTCGCGATCCTCGACCGTATAGCGCTCGGCTGCCGCTGGGTCGTGCTGGGGCGCCAGGTCGCGCGGCGAGGGGTTGTAGTAGCTCACCATGTAGAAATCCAGCGCGAGATGCTCCTCGGCCCAGGCAAAGTCAGCCGGCAGGTGTCCGGCGATGCCCGCCGGCAGGCCGGCACCCTGCACCGCCTCTTGAAAGGCGTACAGGGGCTCGTACTGCTGGTGGGCCAAGAGGTGATCGACCACGCCGCCATGCAGATAGCAGGCGGCGGCGCCGTGTTCGTGGCAGTAGCGCGCGCCCTCGGCGGGCGTGGGTGCGCTCGAGTCGGTCTGTGCTACCCAACGCAGCTTGCCACCGCGCCGCCAGAACTCGGCCAGCACGCGGGTGATGTGCTCGTCTCCGCGCATCAAGCAGGTTTGCAGGCCCAGCGCCTCGGCCGCGAACAATGTCTCGATGATGCGCTCATCGGTATACCAGGCCCGCATCTCGGCGTCCCGCTGCATCGATTGGTGAGAAAAGCCGCTGAAAGGGTTGCCGCCGATCAGCAATCGCGAGATCTCGAGCGCGCCGATGCGGGTGGTGGATATGTGCATCCCGGCTCCTCCCGTCGTCACATGAGTGGCTGTAGAGTAGTGCGGCTTGGCTCGGCGAGCAATCGCCAGTCAGGGAGAGGATCAACGCCCCGGGCCGAGAGGTTTGACAGGGCCTATACCTGTGATATAATTCACAAGGTTGCGGCACAGGCCGCTTCTGAATCCACGGCTGAGCAAGAGCATAAGCGTGACACTCGACGAAGTCGTCAAAACGGTCCAGGGTAAGGTCATCTCGGCAGATGTAGACCTCTCGATGGAAGTGTCGTCTGCCTTTGGGTCTGACCTATTGAGCGACGTACTGGCCTTTGTGCACTCTGAGACTATGCTGCTAACCGGCCTGACGAACACGCAGACGGTGCGCACTGCAGAGATGGCCGGCATTACCGCGATCCTCTTTGTGCGCGGCAAGTATCCCCCGGAACAGACGGTCGAGCTGGCGGCCGAGAAGGGCATCCCGCTCCTTTGGTCGCCGCATACGATGTACGAGTCTTGTGGCCGGCTGTATATGGCCGGGTTGCCCAGCAGCAAATTGCTGGATCTCGCTGCTGAGCGAAACGCAGGTCGCGAGTAGAACACGGGCTGGCGCATGGAGCGGATCGACAAGACCCCAACCAAAGTCCAGGAGCTCGTCTATGAGCTGCGCGTGAGGCAGGTCATGTCTCGCGCGCTGATCACGGTCTCTCCCGAGGCTAGCATGGCCGAGGTCAAAGAGCTGCTGCGCACGCATCACATCTCGGGTGTGCCCGTCCTGGAGGATGGCCGCCTGGTGGGCATGGTGAGCATGGAGCAGGTGATCCGCGCCCTTGAAAGCCAGCAGCTCCAAGCCCCAGTGCGCGAGCGCATGACGGCCAGCCCTCGTGTGTTGCACGAGGAAGAGTCGATCATCAGCGCCATCCATCAATTCGCCCGCTACGGCTATGGCCGCTTTCCCGTGCTCGACCAACAGGGCAATCTGGTGGGCTTGCTCACCAAGGGAGACATCGTCCGCGGCCTGCTCAAACAGATGGAGATGCTTTGGCACGCGGAAGAAGAGCGCCGCTATCAATATCAGCACATGTTCGAGGATATCGAATCTGACGACACCACGCTGACGCTGCGCTATCAGGTTCGCCAGCACGATTTCGACACGGGCGGTGAGGCTTCGAGCAAGATCAAGCGCGCCCTCGAACGGCTCGGCGCACACCCGCAGATCGTGCGTCGAGTGGCCGTGGCCGCGTATGAGGCCGAGGTCAACATCATGATCCACAGCGTCGGCGGCGAGCTGACCGCCGAGATCAGCCCAGGGCGCATCGTGGTGGTGGCGCAAGACGGCGGGCCGGGCATCGCTGACATCGAGCTTGCGATGCAGGCCGGCTATTCGACGGCGCCCGACTGGATCCGCGAGCTGGGCTTTGGCGCGGGCATGGGGCTATCGAATATCCGCTCATGCTGCGATACGATGAACCTTACGTCCGAGGTGGGCGTGGGCACGCGCCTCGAGATGATCTTTGAGACTAGAGACAGGGGAGCGAGATGATCGTTCAGGACATCGTTGCGCCGTTGGGCCTGCGCATCGCGGCTGGCGAGGGGCATCTCGATCGACAGATCGAGGGCGGCTATGCCGCTGACCTGTTAAGCTGCGTGATGTCTGGCGCGACCAAAGGCGATGTGTGGGTGACTTTGCAGGCGCACCCCAACGTCATCGCTGTGGCCGAGCTGTTGGGCTTGGCTTGTGTGGTCATCACCGAGGGCACTGAACCGGATGGGGGCACGGTGGCCAAGGCCAATGAGCACGGCATCCCTGTGCTCTTGTCGGCGGCCACGACCTTCAAGGTCGTGAGCCAGCTCGTCAAGCTGGGCATTGAGGCACACAAGTAACGTGGGGCGCTATGGTTGAGCGCTCCCCGGCCGAGGGCGAGCTCAAGACCGTCCTCGCCGATCTGCACCTTCACACAGTGGCGTCGGCCTGCGCCGAGATCGAGATGATCCCGCCGCTGATCGCGCGGCGCGCCAACGAGCTGGGCCTGGGATTGCTCGCCGTGACTGACCACCACACGGTGGACAACGTCGCCGCAGTCCAGCGGGCGGCGGCCGAGTATGACATTCGTGTGCTGCCCGGCATGGAAGTGCAGACGCGCGAAGAGGCGCACGTGGTGTGCCTGTTCGCCGAGCTCGAGACGGCCCTGGCCTGGCAAGAGACGGTCTATGCGCACCTGCCGGCGCTGCCCAACCGAGAAGAGTTCTTTGGCGCGCAGTATGTCGTGGATGAGACGGGCGACTATGTTCGCAGTAACGAGCGGCTGTTGCAAACCTCGCTCTCGCTGAGCGTGGAAGAGGTGGTGGCTGGCGTGCGCGCGCTAGGCGGCCTACCCATTGCGGCGCATGTCGATCGCCCTTCGTTCAGCCTGCTGGCGAGCCTGGGCTTTATTCCGCCCACGCTCGACCTGGCGGCGATCGAGGTGTCGCGGCATTGTGATGTGGCGGTGCTGCTCCAGCGCTACCCCGAGCTGGGGGCCTGGCCCATCGTTCGCGGGGGAGACGCTCATCTGTTGGCAGACATACAGCGCAGCTTGCGTTTGGTGGTCAAAGCGCGCATATTAGGCGAGCTAGCATTGGCCCTCGCGGGGCGCGAGGGGCGTAGTGTGGCCCTGGTATAGCCGCAGCTGAGCAACCGAATACCACTCTGTGGGAGGATCGCATCGTGCTGGTAGAAAAGGGCAATTTGGTGGCCGAGCAGGAACTGGATCTGTCTCCGCTAGACGAGGTGCTGGACGAGTTCTCGACAGTGCGTGGGGCGATCATCCCCATCCTGCAACGCACGCAGGCCATCTATGGCTATCTGCCACAGGCAGCGTTGCGGCACATCTCTGAGCGCACGGGTGCGCCACTGAGCCAGCTCTATGGCGTCGCGACGTTCTATGCCCAGTTCGCGCTCAAGCCCAGAGGGCGTCATCAGGTCGACCTGTGCGATGGCACCGCGTGCCACGTGCGCGGTATGCCGCAGATCGTCACCGCACTCGAGAACGACTTGAAGGTCAAGGCCGGCGACACGACCGACGATGGCCGCATAACGCTGCATGTGGTATTCTGCCTGGGCTCGTGCGCCTTGGCGCCAGTAGCAGTGATCGACGGGCAGATCGTTGGGCGCCTTTCGCCGCAGAAGGCTGTACAGTTGGTGCGAAAGCTGGATTAGGTTGCGCGAACTGTCGCAGCACATCCTCGATCTGCTGCAGAATGGCATCGAGGCCGGCGCAACCCGCCTCGAGCTCGACATCGATGATGACGAGCAGGCCAATCGTTTGACGATCACGGTTTGCGATAATGGGCGAGGGATGGATGAAGAGACCTTGCAGCGGGTGACGGATCCCTTTTACACCACCCGCACGACGCGGCATGTGGGCCTGGGCCTGCCTCTGCTGCAGGCGGCGGCCGAGCGTTGCGCGGGCGGCCTGACCATCGCCTCTCAGCCTGGCCAAGGCACTGTCGTCACGGCGACCTTTCAGCGCGATCATATCGATCGCGCCCCGCTGGGGGACATGGTTACGACCGTGATGAGTGTGCTGCTTTCTGCGCACGAGTGCGATTTGGTCTATCGGCACCGCGCCAATGGCAGGGTGTTCACGTTGGATTCGGCTGAACTGCGCGAGGCCTTGGGCGACGTTCCGCTGAGCCATCCGGCAGTACGAAGCTGGATCCAAAGCTACATTCAAGAAGGGCTAGACGCGCTCAATGGCGCCGATGATGAGGCGTCGTCCGGAGCAGTTGCCAAGGAGAGTGACAATGCCACAAGTCAAGTCGCTGGATGAACTGCGCAAGCTGCGCGAACAAGTCAAAGAGGAGATCTCGACGCGCATCGAGACAGGCACGACCATCATCGTCGGCATGGGCACCTGTGGCATCGCCGCCGGTGCGCGCGACACGATGCATGCTATCTTGCAGGAGCTGGACAAGCGCCAGATCAGCGCCCATGTGCGCACGGTGGGCTGCATCGGCATGTGCGCTCGCGAGCCGCTGGTAGACATCGAACAGGCGGGCAAGCCGCGCGTGACCTATGGCAACGTCACCCCCGACATGGTCCCGCGCCTGATCGAAGAGCACCTGAAGAACGGCCACGTGATCGAAGAGTGGGTGGTCGGGCGCAAGACCACCGACGAGATCGGCCTGTAGCGGCCAGTCGTACGAGCAGCTTATTCACTGTCCAGGAGGCATGATGACGGAACCGATCTACCGGGCGGATGTCCTGGTGTGTGCGGGTACAAGCTGCGAGTCCTCTGGCTCGCGGTCGGTGCGGGCGGCTTTGGATGAGGAACTGGCCAAGGCCGGCTTGACCGATGAGGTCCGCGTCGTCGAAACGGGTTGCCGTGGCTTTTGCTCCATGGGCCCCGTGATGATCATCTATCCCGAGGGCGTGTTCTATTGCCAGGTCAAGGTCAGCGACGTCCCCGAGATCGTCGAAGAGACCCTGCTCAAGGGCCGCGTCGTCCAGCGCTTGGTCTTTACCGAGACCGAAAGCCAGATGGCCGTGCCCTATTATGAAGACATCCCCTTTTACCAGAAGCAACTGCGCGTCACCCTGCGCAACTGTGGCGTCATCGACCCCACCAACATCGACGAATACATCGCTCGCGGCGGATACGAGGCGCTGGGCAAGGCGCTGAGCGAGATGACCCCCGAGCAGGTCATCGAAGAAGTCAAGGCC
Organism: Anaerolineales bacterium; assembly: GCA_039680625.1. GTDB lineage: Bacteria > Chloroflexota > Anaerolineae > UBA1429 > UBA1429 > JAAYDS01. Next base: position 6,130 of record JBDKSN010000082.1, read on the forward strand.
TCTGGCCTGCGTGGCCGTGGTGGCGCAGGCTTTTTGGTCGGCCTCAAGTGGGAGTTCACCGCCAAGGCCCCTGGCTCGCCCAAGTATGTCGTCTGCAACGCCGATGAGGGCGACCCCGGCGCTTTCATGGATCGTTCGCTGATTGAGGGCGATCCGCACACACTCCTCGAGGGCATGGCGATCTGTGGCTATGCCGTGGGCGCTCACGACGGCTATGTCTATTGCCGCGCCGAGTACCCATTGGCGATCAAGCACCTCAAGATCGCCATCGAGCAGGCCGAGGCCTATGGCCTTTTGGGTGACAACATCTTTGGCACAGACTTTTCGTTCCACATGCACATCAAAGAAGGTGCAGGCGCCTTTGTCTGTGGCGAAGAGACTGCGCTGATCGCCTCGATCGAGGGGCGTCGCGGCGAGCCGCGCCCGCGTCCGCCCTTCCCGGCCGTATCTGGCCTGTGGGCCAAACCGACCAACCTGAACAACGTCAAGAGCTATGCCAACGTGCCGCAGATCATCCTGCGTGGCGCGCCCTGGTTCGCCAGCATCGGCGCTCAGCGTAGCCCGGGCACGGCCATCTTTGCTCTGACGGGCAAGGTGCGCCACACCGGCTTGATCGAAGTGCCGATGGGCATCACTCTGCGCGAGATCATTTATGACATCGGCGGCGGCGTCGAGAACGGAAAAAAGTTCAAGGCCGTGCAGACCGGTGGCCCGCTCGGCGGCTGCCTGCCCGAGGAACAGCTGGATTTGAGAGTCGACTTTGACTCGCTGCGGCAGGCTGGCGCCGTGATGGGCTCGGGCGGCATGATCGTAGTCGATGAAGACACCTGCATGGTCGAGTTCACCAAGTATTTTCTCACCTTTGCCACTGCCGAGTCTTGTGGCAAGTGCGTGCCCTGCCGCATGGGCGGCCGGCGCATGCTCGAGCTACTGACCAAGATCACCGATGGTCGCGGCGAGATGAAGGACATCGACGAGATCGAGACCATCGCCGCGGCCATGGCCTCGGGCTCGCTGTGCTCGCTGGGCCAGCTCACGCCCGGCCCCGTGTTGAGCACACTGCGCTACTTCCGCGACGAGTTCATCGCTCATGTGCAAGAGCATCGCTGCCCGTCGAAGCAGTGCGCGGCCCTGGTGCAGTACTATGTGGACCCCGTGGCCTGCAAGGGCTGCGGCATCTGCGCTCGCAACTGCCCTACCGACGCCATCGCCGGTGGTCGCCGCATGATCCACATCATCGATCAAGAGAAGTGCGTCAAGTGCGGCACCTGTCTCGAAGTCTGCCCCTTTGACTCCATCCTGAAGGTGTCGGGCGACACAGTGGCCGTGCCCAGTGAGCTGATCCCTATTGGCACTTTTAGCCAGTAGGCTGAATCCAGCCTTCTAGCCCTGGCCCCATCGCCCACGCGCTCGCATCGGCTGATGGGGCCAGGCTCTGTCTGCAGACGGGTGTCACGTCGGTGAAGGAGAGCGCCATGCCCCTCAAGAGTCCGCAGGCCATCGTCGAGGCCGCCTGTGCGGCCAGCGTCGCCAAGATGCGCCTTTCGTCCGGCAAGACGCTTGTATTGGGTTTCTGCGCGGGCGCCTACATCGCGTTGGGTGGCCTGGTAGCCATGATCATCGGCAAAGACAACCCTGCGCTGGCCGCAGCCAACCCCGGCCTGGCTAAGCTGGTGTTTGCGGCCGTGTTCCCCGTGGGCATCATGCTCGTCATCATCGACGGCGCCGAGCTATTCACGGGCAACGCAGGCATCTTGGTGCCGGGCTGCCTGGCGGGGCGTATCTCTTGGCGAGAGCTGCTGCGCAACTGGGGCCTGGTCTATCTGGGCAACCTGGCGGGCGCCCTGTTCGTGGCCGTGGCGCTGGGCTATGCCTCGGGGCTGGTCCGCGGAGGCACGGTGGGGCAGGCCGCCGTGGCTATCGCCGAGAGCAAGGTCTCGCTGGGCTGGGGGCCACTGCTGCTGCGCGCCATTGGCTGCAACTGGCTCGTGTGCCTGGGCATCTGGGTCGCGCTGGCCGCCGATGATGTCGTGGGCAAGGTCTGGGGCTTGTGGTTCCCCATCATGGCCTTTGTGGCCATCGGCTTTGAACACTCGGTGGCCAACATGTTCTTTATTCCGCTGGGCATGCTCAATGGCGCCGCGGTGACCGTGGGGCAGTTCGTCTGGGGCAACCTGTTGCCCGTCACCATCGGCAACATCCTCGGCGGCTCCGGGCTGGTGGGCGCCCTGTATTGGTGGGTCTATATCCGCGATGGCCAGAGTGCGGCCTAGCGCGTGACCGTGACGGTGCCGATCCGCGCCGACTCGCCACCGCCCGAGATCACCAGGCGATAGCGCCCTGGCGGTGCGTTGGCAGGGATGGTGATCGGGCGCACCGTGCGCCCGATGTGCCCCGCGGGCAAACCGACCGCGGCCTCGCCGAGCTCGACGGTGACGATGGCCTGCCCACGCCGCACCAATGTGGCCTGTAGCGGCGCACCTGTGCCGCGGGCATAGAGCACCAGCTCGGCGGTCTCTC
>JBDKSN010000083.1:0-3753 GCA_039680625.1 Anaerolineales bacterium
ATGTGCAAGCCATGGAACTTGGGGTTGACGTTCAGCAGATCCAGATAGCCCTCACCCTGCTGCCCCTGCTCGCCCTCGACCAAGCTGGCATAGCCCGCAATCTCGCCATCGACCTCGGCGAGATAGACCGCAAGAAAGGCCTGTTCGGTATGCCAACGGTGTACGTCCTCGGCGGTCATCGGCTTGCCTTCGATGAAGGTCCCCGGCCAAGCCAGGTCGCTCTCGTTGAACATCCGCGCCACGCCTTCGGCATCCCTGTCGAGGTCCATTTCACGAATGATGAGTTGCATGTATGATGCTCTCCATCGGGCGGCGTTGACTTGCGATTATAGCATGCGCCGCACCTCACCGCGAATCACTGCGTATGTGGCGGGCAGTGGGGCAAGACTAGGGTGTCTTTACTGCAACCCAGGACGACATCGCTGCGTAGTGCGAGTGTGCGAGTATGGTGACTGCGAGGAGAGGCGTGATGAGGCAGAACCGTTGGGCCGACTCGCTGGGAGCCGGCATTCTGTTGATCGGCATGGGGCTGCTCTTTATGATTCGCGGAGGAGCATTGTTCTTCCCCTGGGTGCTGGCCGTCGTTGGCCTCGCTGGCGTACCGGCGGCATTGCGCGGTGGCCGCACCTGGGCCGCTTGGCACCGTGTGTTCTGGCTTATCGGCCTGGCGATCCTGTTCGCCACCCATCTGTTCTGGCCAGGCATCCTCGTGCTGGTTGGCATCGGCATGTTGCTGCGGGCTATGGGCGGCAGTGCGTCCAAGCCTACGGAGGCGGATGTAGCGCACGAGCCGGTCACGACCGACACGCTACCGGTGATGCCCTTTGCCCCTGAGCCAGCAGAGTCCGAGCCGCCCGTGGAGGCCGAGCACGGCACCGCGCCGCTCAGTACCGAGGATCTGGATGCCATCGAGGCCGAGCTGGCCGCTCAGGTCGAGGGCGCAATCGCGTCGGATGAGGGAGGGCCCGAGGCCTCCGAAGCAGACACTCTGGCTCACCCCCCGGAAAGCCAAGTATCGGCCGAGCAACAGCCCCCCGACACACCATAGCTCTCGGCTAAACACGTTCGCGCCCCCGCTTTGGCGGGGGCGCTGTGCTGTACCCTTGCAGCTAGAGCCTGGTGGCTGCCGGAGGCGGGCCCGGCGGATCGCCTCGCCCCTGCGGATTGCGCACCAGAGCACCAGCAGCATTGGCCGCCAGGTTCTCCTCCAAGACCGGTTGCCCGCCACTCAGCCCATAGACGACGATCTGGCTGCCCTCTTCGCGGGCGATGCGCTCGAGCACGTTCAACCGGTACAACTCCATGGCATGCGCTCCCATCTCGGCCGCGGCCTGCTGGAGCTTTTCGGCGATCTGCCGCTCGACCTCGGCCTCGGCAAGCTTGGCCTGCGCCGAACGTCGTGACTGGGCCAGAACGCTCAACTCCTGAATGAGGTCGTCGGGCACGTGGATATCGGTGATCTCGACAGAAGTGACATCGATGCCAAAGCGCGACGCAGCGGTGTCGATGATCACCCCGAGCTGTGACGAGAGCACGTCTCGCTCGCCCAACAATTGCGACAGCTCTAGCGCACCGATGGCGTCTTTCAGGGCACTGTTCGCCGCCTGGAACACGGCCTCGCCATAGTTAGCCACCTCGAGAGCGGCCTTACGCGGGTCCTCGACCCGCCAGAAGACGACAGCCTCACAACTCACCGGCACATTGTCCTTGGTCAGCGTCTGCGCTGCGGTAATAATGCGCGTCTGCACGCGCACGTCGAGCTCTGCGGCCACCGACTGGTAGAACGGCGGGTAGGGCACCACCCAGAACATGCCCGGTCCACGTACACCAATGAACTTGCCCAGTTTGAGCACCACCACCCGCTCGAACTCGGGGATGACATACAGGCATCGTGTCACCAGGCCGGGCACGACTAGCGCGGCCACACCCCCTAGGACAAGCACAATGGCGCCTGCGGTAACAGCACCCGCGGCCATCAAGATAAAGTACAGAACTGTAGCCAATAGCAAAAGCCCCACGCACAGCGCTACCCAGACGAGCGCCCGCAACGTGCGCTGGACCGAATACAGGTTCCGCTGACGTGACGAGGCCACACCCGATGGCAGGGGAGGTTGTAGAGACATGTTGATCTCTCCTTTCAGCTGCAAGGCATGATACGTCCGAAAAGGGGCAATGTCCACGCCAGGCTGGCCGATCAGTTGCTTGACAGGCCTCGCAAACTGCACTATTTTGGGGTTGCGGTTGTGCAAATGGGAACAAAGCCATTGACATCGCTCTCGGCAACTGCTATGCTAGTTTCGACCGCGACGATGTCCTTCTGTCGCACAATCGGCTATGGGGCCGCCTGCGAACTTGCCTTTACGGCGATCACCGTGGCCGAGTATCCAGTCTAGCGGTTATCTTGTGGGGGGACCACGAGTGTAGATAACCCGAACAGGACGCCTATGTCGCTGTTCGTATCGCCCGAAAGGAGGAGAGAGCGGATCAACACAGACAGGTCCATGCCCTCACGATCGTACCCGACTGAGAATCCTGGAGGAAAGCAATGATCTTGGAAACACTGTCCCGTCGTAACTTTCTGATCGCCAGTGCGGCTACTGGCCTAGCGGCTGCTCTTGCGGCCTGCGCGCCCAAGACTACGCCCGTCGCTGAGCAGCCCGCCGCCGAGCAACCTGCTGCGGAGCAACCGGCCGAGAAGCCCGCTGAGCAGCCCACGGAAAAGCCCGCTGAGGCCGCCAAGCCCGCTGCCGCCGAAGAGTACACGATTCGCTGGATGTGCCGCGCTGGCGCGCGCAACATCCCGAACTATGAGAAGGTCATCGCCGAGGACTTTGTGCCGAACACTCCCGGCATCAAGGTGCAAATCGAGCCCGCACCGGATGGGTGGGTCGAGAAGCTCTTGGCCCAGATGATCGCCGGCGACGCTGTTGACCTGTTCCAGGCGTGGGGCAACATCTTCTTCAACTGGGTCGAGCGTGACCTGCTGCTGGACTGCCAGCCGTACGTCGAGGCGACCATGACCGACGCAGAGGTCGCCGACTATAACGACTTCCAGTGGGAAGGCTTGATGATGCGCGGCAAGCGCGTCGGCATGCCCAAGTACATCAACATCATGACCATCCGCATCAACAAAGACCTCTTCGACGAGTACGGTGTGCCCTACCCGCCCGAAGACGGTGAGTGGGATCATGACGACTACCGTGAGATGGTCTGCACCCTGACCGAGCAGGCCCGCGCCAAGGGGAACAACGGTCAATGGGGTGGCTGGCTTCCCGCTTGGTCGTGGGACCGCTTCTGGAACCACATCCACATGTTCGGCGGCAAGGTCGTCGATGAAAAGTACGGCAAAAAGTGCATGCTCGGTGAGCCCGAGGCGCAAGAAGCCCTGAAGTGGATGTACGACCTCGAGTGGACCGACAACTGCCATGCCCAGCCCAGCCAGGTCGAGAACAAGTGGCCTGACCAATCGATGGTCTCTCTGATGGTGTGCTCGGCGGAGGATGGTACGTACCCCATCAACGTCGACGTCACCTACGAAGGCGCAGTAGATAACTGGGACATCCGCCACGTGCCCAAGGGGCCGACCGGCATCCGCTCGGTCCTCGGCACTACCGATGCCTGGTCGATCACCAAGCAGACCAAGAACGCCGATGCCTCTTGGACTCTGCTCAAGTTCATCTCTGGCCCCGTTTTCCAGCTCAAGGCTGTGGTCGGGTCAGAGGGCATCATTCCTGTGCTCAAGTCGCTGCAGAA
>JBDKSN010000084.1:0-28957 GCA_039680625.1 Anaerolineales bacterium
ACAAAGTATCTCTGGGAAGTGAAGAACAGGACGATCCCCGGAATAGACATCATCAACGAAGCGGCCATTAAAAGGTGCTCCTTGGGATCGCCGCCGGTTTCAGCAGTCAATTGAAAGTAGCGCAACCCGATCGGGAGAGTGAACTTGTCCATCGTATTGAGATAAATGATCGGATAGAGGAAGCTGTTCCATTCCCCAAGGAAGGAAAAGATCGCAATGGTGGCAATCGCTGGCCCGCACAACGGAAGCAAGATGCTTACCAGAGTCTGAAAAGAGCTCGCCCCATCGAGTCGCGCGGATTCATCGAGGTCCAGCGGGATGGTGAGAAAGAACTGGCGCATCAGAAAGATGTAGAAGGGGCCGCCACCAAAATAGCTGGGCACGATCAACGGCTTGTATGTATCTAGCCATCCGACTTCGCGGAACATCAGGAATTGGGGAATCATGGTAACCTGAGAGGGCAGAACCATCGTCGCCAGCACCAGCATGAATAGGGCATCTCGTCCTGGAAAACGGAAGCGCGCGAACCCATAGGCCACGAGAACGGATGACGCAACCTGGCCAATCAGCGCCAAAGACGTGGTGAGCAAGCTATTCGCCACATATCGGCCAAAGGGCACCTGTCGCCACACTTCTGGGAAATTGCCCCATTGTGGGACTTCGGGGAACCAAGTTGGCGGGAAGATATAGAGTTCAGTAGGTCGTTTGAGCGAGCTGCCAACCGTCCAAACGAAAGGCCCCATGAAAAGGACGGCAAGGAGGGCGACCACCACGTACAGGGCGATGCGGCTCGCCACCCGTTCTGCCGCCCCCCGGCTACGCATGGTCATGGTCTTTGGATGCCGACTGACTGCGAGTTCTCCCATGTTACATTGCCCCCGAGTAGAACACCCACTTGTCCGACGCTTTCAGTTGCAGGAACGTCAGGAACACGACGACTATCGTAAACACCCAGGCTAGGGCAGATGCATAGCCCATCTTGAGATACTTGAAGGCTTGATTGAACAGATGCAACGTGTAGAACCACGTAGCATAGTTTGGCCCACCCTCCGTGGCAACATAGGCGACGTCAAACGTCGCCAAAGCGCCAATCAGACCCATCACGAGATTGAAAAACATGGTGGGTGAGATCATGGGCAACGTAACGTGTAGGAACTTGGACCAGGGCCCTGCTCCGTCCATATTGGCGGCCTCGTACAACTCCTGGGGCACTCCCTGAAGGCCGGCAAGGAAGATGATCATGCGGCCTCCGCCAACACTTCCCCAGAGATTCATGACAATGAGGGCGGGAATGGCCCAGTTCGAGCTACCGAGCCACCCAGGACCAGCAATGCCTATCTTGCCAAGAAGATAGTTGACGAGCCCGAAATCCGGCTGCAAAAGCCACTTCCAGAGCAGAGCCAGGGCAACGGTCGGCGTCAGTGACGGCAGAAAGTAGAGCGTACGCCAGACTGTCGTGCCATAGAGCTTTTGATTGAGCAGGAGTGCGCACAGTAAGGAGCCGATGATCCCCAGCGGGACGCTGACGATAGCATAGTACGCCGTACGCCCCAGCGACGGCCAGAATAGCTCATCCTTGACGAACGCAGTGGCATAGTTGTTGATGCCGACGAATCGAGGAGGGCTGATGATTGCATAGTCCATCAGGCTAAGGACTAGGGAAGCAACGAACGGGAAGAGGGAAAAGATGAGGAATCCAAGTAACCAGGGAGATATGTAGGCATATCCTGCAAAGGCCTCTCGTCGCTGTAGCGCCGTCATACGCCTACGCTGAGAGGGCATCGTTGGGTTTGCGCTAGCCATGCATTGCCTCCCAAATGATTGTTCAAGTCAACCTGGCGAGCCCGATCGGGCTCGCCAGGTTGGCAGCACCAATCCCTAATCTGCGGACAGATCCAGGATCTCCTGGACTGATTTCGCCACTTGCGGGACGATCTCCTTGGGCGTGCCCTTGTTTTCCCACAGGGCACCCAAACCCTGCTTCACAGCATCGTCAATCTCGTTGCCACGGAAGTTGCCCGGGCCTCGGAACGGCATGCAGTTGGCCATCATGTTGGCCCAGACTACGTGCATGGGCTCCTTGGTCAGACGGGGGCTCTCCCACACGTCTGGCCGTGCTCCTGGCACCGAGCCAACCTCGGCGATGCGGATGCCTGTTTCCTGGTTGGCCAGCCAGTTGAGCCACTCGAAGGCCTCGGTCGGGTGCTGGCACTTGCTGTAGATGCAGATGGGGTCGAACTCGAACATCGAACCCATGACCCCAGCTGGCCCCTTCGGCATCGGAGCGCAGCCCATCTCGAAGCGATCACCCACCCTGGCTTTGGCGCTGATACCCCAATAACCACTGATATAGTTGGCTACCCTGCCCGTCTCGAACATCATGTCGATGACCTGCTCGGGCGTCGGCGCTACCTTGTGCACATGGTAGAGATCATAGAGGAACTGAAAAGCCTCCATGCCCTCTTCGGAGTCCATGATGCACTTGGTGCCGTCTTCGCTAAAGAGATCGGAGCCAAAACTGCGTAGCCAGACCTGGATGCCCCACGTCTCGGTATTTGGCATGAAGCCAAATTGGTCGATCTTGCCATCACCGTCTGTATCTCGGGTGAGTTCTTTAGCTTGCGGTAGCAGATCGTCCAGATTCCACTCGCCATCTGCTGGAGGCAGTTCGATGCCCGCTTCTTCGTATAACGTCTTGTTGTAGAAAGAGCCAATCCGGCCTGGATGGCAGACCCAGGGCAAGCCATAGCTAGCCCCCTGGACCTTGATTGCATCTGCCACGGTGGGATAGAACACGCTCAGATCGTAATTGTCAGCGGCGATCAGGTCATCGATCGGCATCACGAGGCCATGTATGGAGTATCGGGCATACAGCCCAGATAGGAGTATCGTCCAGAAGGTGTCGGCGGCGGTTCCTCCGGCGAACATAACTTCTAGTTTCTGGTGATACTCTGTGTCCGGGAAGTACTCTTCCTTGATCTTGATGTTGGGGTACTCTTGCTCAAAGGCGCGCGCACGCTCGCTAAAGTGATCGCCCTGAATGCCAGTACGGGCGTTGAAGCGGATCGTCACCGCCTCCTGGGCTGCCGGCTCTGCAGCGGGCTGTTCTGCTGCCTGGCCAGCGGGCTCTTCGGCTGGCTGTTCTGCCGCTGGCGCCGGGGTGGCTTTCGGGGCGCAGGCCGCCAGAACCACACCCGCGCCGAGAGACGCTGCCCCTGCAAGAAAATGCCGTCTTGACAGTTTGCTGTTCGCCATGGTCTACCTCCACACTGGAATTGCCACGGAATGGTCGACTCGCCAAGTCATCTGCATAGGCCCAGTCCTCCTCAGATTGGCAAGTGACTCGCAAGGGCAACGAGCATGCCACAATCCTCCATCCTTGGTGGCTCTGACGCTCCGGATCGAAGACGGGTCACGTACACCCGCCGATGCGAAGGTTGCCCTCAACGGGCCAATCATCTATATTGTCTGTAATAATAAGTGATGGCAGCCTCCAGATCAGCCCCGCCAGTGACATAACCATGACAACTTATGACAGGCACGCCTCTGCACCGGCTTCCGACGAGTTCGTCGAGCAGGTGCGCGACGCCTACGAGCATCTATACGATCTAGTCTATCTGCGCACTCACCCGTTGTTGGCGGCGCTCATCAACGACGCTGACCTGCCGCGCCACAGACGGGCGTGGCAGCTGCACGAGCTGCTGATCCAGGCGATCGACGAGCTCGATCCTGGCCCTGACGCACCGGTGCTCTCCCGCGAGTGGCGACGATACCGCCTGATGATGCTACGCTATGTGGATGGGCTTAGCCCTGAGGAGACCGCCGATCGGCTCGCGATCAGTGTTCGGCAGCTCTATCGTGAGCTGGGTAGCGCCATGCAGGCCATCGCTACGGTGATCTGGGATCGCTGCGAACGCGAGAGGGCACAGCGGATCCAGGGCACGGCCTCCGAGGCAGACATGCAGGCCCCAGGGCTGTCGGACAGGGTCGAGTTGCTGCGCATCGAGGCAGCGCGAGCGTCGACTGCGGGGCATCATACGCGCCTGTCGGTTGTCGTCGATGGCCTGTTGCCGCTGCTCGCTGAGAGGCTAGAAGAGCATGGCATCCAAGTGCAGCTCGAAATGCCTGCCGATCTGCCGCTGGTTGCGCCTGATCAAGCACTCATCCGCCAGTTGCTGCTGGGGCTGTGTGGGCATCTGATCGAGAGGGCATTCGGCGCCACGCTCCGACTATGGGCCCGGCAAGAGCGAGACGAGGTGGTACTGACCATCGCCATGGCCCCGACCGAGCGTGTCGCAACGCCAACAGACAGTATCGACACCAGTATGGCCAGCTTTGCCGAGATGGCGAGAGCATCACACGCCGAGCTCAAGCCGCTCGATGCAGCGGTCACCGGCTTTGAGGTGCGCCTGCCCTGCGCGCCGCTGCGCACTCTGCTGGCGATCGATGACAACCAGGACTGGCTCGATTATCTCGCGCACATTCTGGAGCCGGCCGGCTACACGGTGATACCGGCACGAACCGCATCAGAGGGCATCGAATTGGCGGCGAGCCTCAAGCCCCTGGCCATCACTCTAGATCTGATGATGCCCGAACAGGATGGTTGGGACCTGCTGCGAGTGCTGCTCGAACGTGATGATACGCGAATGATCCCGGTCATCGTGTGCAGTGTGCTCCAGCAACGTGAACTGGCGTTGTCGCTCGGCGCGACGGCCTTTTTGCGCAAACCGGTGGATGAGGTAGCTCTCCTGGCTCTTTTGGATGAGCTGCGGCAATCCTAGGCGGCAGAGCCAGCATCTTCACGCCGCGAAACCGATGGCCCAAGGCGCACCGTGTCGACGACATGCTGCACCCAGTCGACGATCAGGCCAGGAGACACTCCACCTGCTGTGACGCTCAGCATCACGCCGGGGAGGGCTTCCATGTTATCGATCTCCTCTTGCGCCGAGACGATCACGATCTTGGGTGCATTCCGCCCGCCGTTTCCGCGCAGGCGGGCCGCGACCTCCGTGCCGCTCATGTCCGGCAGGGCCAGATCCAGCAACACCACGTCCGGATGCACCTGCTCGACCATCTGCAGCGCTTCCTCGCCACTATAGGCCGTAGCGACCTGATACTGACGCAGAGGCTCGCGCAGAAAACGCTCCATCAGCCGGGCAAAGTCGCGGTCGTCATCCACTACCAGCACCCGATCGATGTCTGCGCCGAGTTGCAGCATGACATCCTGCAGGCGAGACCGCGACACTGGCTTGATCAGAAAGCCATCCACCGCCAACCGTTGTCGCAGCGGCTCCTCACCGGGAAGGTGGCAGGCCAGAAAAGGTACGTTGGGTAGCCCCCAGGAATGGGCCAGGCTGGTCAGATCATCGGGAGTCACAGGCTGTTGGGCGGCATCGACCAAGACTACTTGAGGCACTTGCTGCTTGGCGACGAGTCGCCCACGCTCGATATCCTGGGCGAGCACGGTGCGACAACCGCGCATGTAGCGTGTGAGCAGAGAAGCCGCTGTGTGGCTAGGCGTGACGGCCAAGAGGACTGGCTCTTCGATGGCGGCACCTGCTCCAAGGGCACCCGGCACGCCTACCGCAGACGATGGCGACAGATCGGGACTCTCGATGGGTAGCGCAAAGCTAAAGACACTCCCTTGTCCCGGTTCACTCTCGACCCAGATGCGGCCGCCGTGCAACTCGACAAAGCGCTTGCTGATGGCAAGCCCAAGGCCGGCACCACCATGACTGCGACGGGTGCCACCATCGGCCTGGCGGAACTCTTCGAACACTCGGGACAGGTTCTCAGGAGCAATGCCGATGCCGGTGTCCGCCACGGCAAAGATGATCTCACGATCGACTCGTTGCACGCTCACCGTGATGCCCCCTCGCTCGGTAAAGCGGGCGGCATTGATGAGCAGGTTGTAGAGCACCTGACGGATACGCCCGGGATCGAGCCATAGGTTGGGCAGGTCAGGCTCAATGCTGACCTGGAAAGATAGACCTCGGGCCTCGATCAGGCTGCGGATGGCGTTGGCGGCATCGCGAACCAGAGTTGCGGGAGCCGCCTCTTCGGGCACGAGCGCCATCTGAGCCGCCTCGATGCGCGCGAGATCGAGCACATCGTTGATGAGGGATTCGAGTTGGCGAGCATTGCGATGGACGACGGCCAGGTCACGCGCATAGGCGGGAGGTAGAGGCACTTTGTAGTGTTCAGGGCTTTCCATCATCAGCTCGGTAAAGCTCACAATCAAGTTCAGTGGCGTGCGCAGCTCGTGACTGATCGTCTGCGAGAACTGTTGCTTGAGACGCCGAGCCTCGTCGGCCTGACTGCGGGCCAGGGCCAGCATGTAGTTGGTGCGCTCCAGGCGATAGGTCGACTCGTCGAGGGCCTTGAGGGTCCGACGCAACTCGGCCTGGCCCTCACGAGCGGTCAGCTCGTTGTGATACGCCTGTTGGTAGCCACTCCAGACCCAGTCCAATGCCGTATAGAGATTGCGCGCCGACTGCACTGCGAGTATGGCCACGATAACGATCATGCCCATCGGTACCAAGACGGTAGCTGACTGCACTGCAAATGACAGCTGCCCTGCCAGCAGAAACACGGTCAGCACGCAGCATGGCGTCACCACCAGCAGAGTAGACCCAACTCCGAGTAGCACGCTGGAAAAGATCACGGGCAGAACGAGCAGAGAGGCCAGTTCCCAGCGACCCCAAGACAGAATGGCCATCGTGGCAGATGCGAGGCTGGCCAACACCAGCAGCCAAGACGCCAGGTTCAGGTAACGCCGCGAGATCGCCCAAGCTACCAGCGGAATCGCCGCCAGGGTAAGTGCGCCAATCCACGCTATGGCTGGGGCAGAGAGCACACCGAGACATATCAGCCATAGATAGCCGATCGCAGCCAGAACCGTCGCCAGACGCGAGACGGTGCTAGCGCGGAGCTCGGTCAAGTTGGCGTCCAAGGCGGAATCCTGTGATAGCGGAGTCATGGGCACATCCCCTGCTGCAGCGGCAGCTCGATGTCGCAATCTCGTCCAAACAGTATGAGACAGACCGAACTCGGTCAAATCTCCGGCTGGCATCCCTGCTCGTAGCCCAAGAGCGGCAGGGACAGACGTCACTACCCAGGCTATCCTGGCCGCGCTTTGCGCGCGGGGGCAAGCGGCAATCCATGGCCACTGTCGGTGACGACTGCTTAGCCGGCAAGCGGCGCCCATAGCACATGGCGACCACCGAAGATACGCGATATTGCCATCGCTACCTGTTACTGTGGGAAATGTGGCAGGTCGCGCATGCAGACGGGTTTGATTGTCTGCTGCGCTTGCGGCCGCTATAATGCAAAAGATGGTGTCAGGGCGTGGGACGCAGAGATGACCGGGTGCTGATATGTCGACAAGCAGGCCGCTGTTTGACGAGAGTGCATTCCCCCAAGCAGCGATACGGCACGAATCGCTGGCCTATGTGACGCGCTGTCTGTCAATCGGCCAGTGCTGTGCGGTGGTAGGCCTGAGCAATACCGGCAAATCCACATTGCTGCGCTCCTTGCAGCGCCCTTCGGCGCGGGTGCGTTGTGCTCAGCCTGGCCGGTCGGCGCCTTTTGTCGTGTTTGTAGATGCCCTCGATGGCGCCGTGCCCACCGAGCCGAGTTTCTATGAGCTGGCGCTGCGCCGCCTCATCCAATCGGCGGCCGAGTATGGCGCCACTGACGGCCGGCTGGCCGATGTGACTCGACTTCATGCCGCCGTGCTGGCCGGGGCGGCCCCCCTGGCCTGCCGCGCGTATTTCGCTCAGGCGGTACACAGCCTCATCGGCACCAACGCGGCCTACGACATTGTCATCGTCCTCGACAATTTCGACGACCTGCTTTGTGAGCTGGACGCTGCCCCACTGCGACACCTACGTGCCCTCCGCGACGCCTATGGTGCGCGTTTGTCGTATGTTTTGGCAACCACTCGCCCACCGGATGAGCTCCGCCGTGATGACGCGACGTACGAGTTCATCGAGCTGTTCCAGGTCTATACGCACCACCTGCCGCCATTGACCAGCCAGGAGAGCGAGACGATGCTCGACTATCTCTACGCAACGACGGGCAGTGTGCTCAGCCCAGCGCTGCGCGAGCTGGCTATCGGCCTGGCGGGTGGGCATCCAGGCTTGCTCGACCGCATCTGTCGCACCCTGGTGCAGGAGCCAGCGCTGGCCACGGTCGATGAGGCCGATGCGGTGAGCCGTCTGCTGAGCGAGCCCCCCATCGCCGCCGAATGCTCGCGGCTGATTCGAGGGCTTAGCCACGACGAGCTGTTGCTGCTTCAGCGGAGTGTGTCTGGCCAGGGATCAACACCGAGCAGCCTGCCACCACCACGGCCCAGCGCATCGCTGAGCGAGCTCGGGGCCTATGTCGTCAGGTCACCGTTGTTGCGCGCCTTTGTCACTGCCTATCATACCGCCGACGTGCAACGCAGCGGCGTGCGTTGTGACCTGGAGACGGGCCAGATCTGGCTCGATGGGCAAGAGATCACCCTCGAGCTCTCTGAGGCGCAGCGTCGCCTATTGCGCCATCTCTACCGGCATCAGGGTCGTGTCTGCGGGCAGCAGTCCATCGCTGAGGTTATCTGGGATACCGCGGATGGCGTCAGCCCTGGAGCGATCTATGAGCTGGTCAAGCGCGTGCGGCAAAAGATCGAGGTCGATTGGCGCGATCCCCGGCTTCTCATCACTGTGCCCGGCGAGGGCTATCGTCTCGAATCGCCACAGGGATAGTCGTTCGCTCACCGCGTTGAACGGCTGTTGAGCCACCGTTTGTACGATCTTGGTCTGTGGTTGAGCCTCTCCCCGCTCTTTGATTTATAGTAAAGTTAGAACTATCTGATTTGCCATGGTCAGATAGGGGGAGGGTGCAGTATGCAGAATCAAGCTACGCAGGGTGTGCGTCGAATCGTTCGGCCCGGCGAGATGAGACCGGCGCCCAGCATTGTTGAACACCGGAACTTTTGGCAGGAGCGCGGTCTGGATATCGTGACCTGGCTGGCTCCAACGATCGGGCGGAGTGCCGTGTTTCGCAAGCCGATCGTCCGGCGCTTTGAGCGAGAGCTGAGCGCAGCCAACAGGATTGCCGCAGGCACCAGGGCCCCAGCCGTGGAGCGCGACCGGGCAGACATGGGCCTGGCTATCTTGCATACCGCTGAGCGGTTGCTCGCCGAAGGACGGATCGCCAGGCCAGTCATCAACCGGCTCATGACGGTGCTCGTCAAGGAAGGGATGATTCGCAAAGGCGATGCTGCTGCCCGCGAGCGCTTTGCCTCTACCTATGGGATGAACCCACCCTCTTTCCTGGTAATCAGCCCGGGCAAGGGGTGCAACTTGTCGTGCACTGGTTGCTATGCCAGCTCGGATGCCGCTAGCCGATCCAAGCTCTCTTGGGAGGTGTTCGATCGGCTCGTCACCGAGCAGCGCGAGCTGTGGGGCGGGCACTTTGTCGTGATCAGCGGTGGCGAACCGCTCGTGTATCGCGACCAGGGCAAGGGCCTGCTCGACATGGCCGCCAAGCATCCCGACATGTTCTTTATGTTCTACACCAACGGTACGCTCATCGATGAGCCAACTGCCCAGCGCATCGCCGAGCTGGGCAACGTCATGCCGGCCATCTCGGTTGAGGGGCTGAGGGAAAAGACCGATGCCCGCCGTGGCCCTGGTGTGTTCGACCAGGTAGTCGCTGCGATGGACCGATTGCGCGAGGCCAAAGCGCTCTTTGGCATGTCGATGACCGCGACGCGAGAGAACTATCAGGAGCTATTGGCAGACGAGACAGTCGACTTCTTCTTCAACCAGCATGGCGTGTCTTTTGCCTGGCTCTTTCACTACATGCCCATCGGCCGCGCCTACACCCTCGACTTGATGCCGACGGTGGAGCAGCGCAAGTGGCTATGGGAGCAAGCCTGGCGCCAGATCCGCACGCGGCAGATCATGATCGCAGACTTTTGGAACTCGGGCACCGTGGTCGATGGCTGCCTCTCGGGAGGTCGGTCGGGCGGCTATCTCTATGTCGATTGGGAGGGGCACGTGAGCCCCTGCGTGTTCGTACCTTACTCGCCCGTGAACATCAATGACGTGTATGCCAACGGACAGACGTTGAACGATGCCTGGAGTGCGCCGTTCTTTAGTGCGATCCGCGACTGGCAGCGGGGGACTTGTGGCTTCCGCGATGGCGGATCCAAGACCTGCGCAAACCTGCTGACTCCCTGCTTCATCCGTGACCATCACGAGGATTTCATGCGGCTTGCTCAGTTGCACAGGCCCGAGCCGATCGATGAAGCCGCTGCGCAAGCATTGGAAGATGCCGACTATCATCGTGGTCTCGAGGCGTTTGACCAAGAACTACAGCAAACGATGGAGCCGATCTGGCAGAAGCAGTATGTCGAGTCTACCGTCGGCGCCGTCGAGGGGCAATGACCATGAGCGCCTCGTGGGGGGGCTTTCCCCATGGGGAAGTGGTCGCGATGTGGGTTGATGGCCACCTGTTCTGGCTTTCGCCCGAGGGTCGGCTGCAGACCGGAGATGATGTGCCGTCGACCCCATGCCCGGCGGTTGGGCTGGCGACGAGGTTACTGAGCCTCGTCGCTGAGCCTGGCGCGATAAGGCACATCGTCTTGCACGAACCAGCGGTGGCTAGCTGTTCAGGAGACTGTGTTGCGGCAGAGGCTCTACCTTCCGACCAGGCAGCGGGTCGCCTGCCTCATCAGGAGGGGTTGGCCTACTATGTGCTGCGCGCCGAGGCCTCGGGTGCGCAGCGCATCCTGGCGGTGCTCTGCGGCTGGCCTCAAGAGGTGCTGCTCTGCTGCCAGAGCTATCTGGCGATGCATGAAGAGCACGTCCATCTCACGCCCCGAGCGCGGGCAGCGGTACTAGGGTCGGCCAGGCGCATGATGAGGGCAGGATTGGTGGCCTTCGCGGTAGCGTATGCAGTTTTTACGTTACCAACCGAGCCTCTTTCGCTGGACTCTTTGCCCTTTGCGCTGGCGGCGCTAGCCGCGGTACGACCGTCGCCTGGGCAGCTCGATACCAGCACTGCGCGCTGAGCTGGGCCGCTGGTGAAGGTCGCTCAGATCGCCTACACTGAGGCCATCCTGAGCATCGACCATGAGGAGGCCCGCGATGGCCGAGTTCCGCCTTACGCCCACGTCGTACTATTACACCTATGGCCCGCACGAGCCTGCGCTGCGTATCCGTAGCGGAGACACGGTGATCGCTGAGACGCGCGACGCCTTTGGCAACGATGCCGCCGGCAACCCGATGCCCGAGCACATGAAGCAGCGCATCATCGGTGGCAGACTGCGCGAGTCCAACCCGGCGGTAGGTCCCATCTATGTGGCCGAAGCCGAGCCGGGCGACCAACTGGCCATCGCTATCGAACGCATCGACCTGAACCGCGACTGGGCGCTCAGCAAGCAAGGCCCTAACTTTGGCTCGCTGACGGGCGAAGACCAAGGGCACCTCTTGCTCTACAACGAGCCGATCCCTCTTCTCTACTACACCTGGCAACTCGATCTACAGCGCCAAGTGGGCCTGCTCGAACTGCCCAACAGCCGCCTCAAGCGGGTAGAGGCGCCGCTGCACCCCTTCCTTGGCTCGATCGGTGTGGCGCCGCCCTGTGGACGGGTCGAGATGACCATGACGCCAGGCGAGTTCGGCGGCAACATGGATTGCGTCGACACGTGCGCGGGCGCTGTCCTCTATCTGCCGGTGTGGGTACAGGGCGGCTACTTGGCCTTTGGCGATGTCCATGCTCTCCAGGGTGATGGTGAGCTCAACGGCACGGCGGCGGAGGTTACGGCCGAGGTCCAACTGCGAATCGAGGTGCTCAAAGGACACCGTGCTAGCTGGCCACGCATCCAGAGCGCGACGCACATCATGGTGGCCGCCAGCACTCGCCCGCTGATGGACTGTGTGCGCCTCGCGCAGATCGAGTTGCTTCGCTGGCTGGTCGACGACTATGGCTTTCAGCGTGAAGAGGCCTGGCAGCTCAACAGTCAGGTGGGCACCATGCGCATCGGCAACGTGGTCGACCCCTGTTACACCGTGGTGGCCAAGTTCCCCAAGGCATACCTGCCGTGAGGCGCTGAGCTCTAGCGCGCCGAACGACTTGGCTGTCCTCCGCGATGGGTCTCTGACGGCAAGGATAGACCGCCCTCTGCAGGGCGGTCTTTGCATGTCTGTCGATGGGCACTGCGAAGCTCCCGCACGCTTTGCACGCTGTTAACACGCCGTTGGCCTGGCGCTCAAGTGCACGTGCTAACCTGGAGGTGCAGAAAGAAAGGAAAGGGAGGTTTGGAGAATGAGTACGCGTCGATTTATCCTCGTGGCGATCACGGCGTTGCTGGCGATCGTCTTGTCTGCTTGTGGGCAAGCGGCACCGGCGGCAACCCCTACTACAGCACAGCCTACCGTGGCCTTGCCCACGGCAACCGCACCAACGGTGCCCACTGAGGCGCAATCCCCGACGGAAGAGGCGGGGGCGACGAGCGGCATCGAGACCGACCCGCTCAAGGTCACGGGCGACATCGTAACCGCAGGTAGCTCGACTGTCTATCCCCTGGCCGAGCGTATAGCGGAACGGTTCCAAGATGAGGGATACAGTGGCACGATCACCATCGATAGTATCGGCAGTGGCGCCGGTTTCGAGCGCTTTTGTGTCACCGGCGAGACCGATGTGGCCAACGCGAGTCGGGCGATCAAGAGCAGCGAACTCGAGAGCTGCCGGGCCATCGGCCGGGAGCCGATCGAGTTGCGCGTGGGCACCGATGCGCTCGCCGTCGTGGTGAGCAAAGAGAACGACTTTATCACGTCGGCGACCACTGAGGAGCTGGCGGCCATCTTCTCGGATGCGGCGGTCAAGTGGTCCGATGTGAATCCCGCTTGGCCGGACGAAGCCATTCTGCGCTTTATTCCTGGGACTGACAGCGGCACGTTCGACTACTTTGTCGAGCACGTCTTCGCCAAAGACAAGACTCCTCACCTCAATGCGGCGAATACGCAATTGAGCGAAGACGATAACGTGCTGGTGCAGGGGGTCATGGGCAGCAAGTATGCCGTGGGCTACTTTGGGTACGCCTACTATCTCGAGAACGCCGATCGGCTGAACGTGCTGGCGATCGATGGGGTCACGCCCAGTGAGGCCACCGTGGCAGACAACACCTATCCACTCTCGCGCCCGCTGTATCTGTACACCGACGCGGGCATCTTGGCGGCCAAGCCGCAAGTGGCCAGCTACCTGGACTTTTTCCTCGCTCATGTGAATGAGGAGATCCAGGCGGTGGGCTACTTCCCGGCGCCCGACGAGGTGCTGACCGAGGCACGTGCTACACTGGCTGAGGCGGTACGCTAGCGAGCTAGTCCGAATGACGAGTTGAGTCCTGGCGGCAGGCACATTGTGCCTGCCGCCAGTTGTGGGGGTAATATGGGTGCGATCAAAAGTTGGGTGAGTCGGGCTAGGGGGATCGCCGTACCGACCGTGATGATGAATGAGAGGCGGGACTCGGCACTACACAGACGCCCTCGGGTGCGCGAGAGCCTGATCGAGGCTTTTCTGCTGCTCTGCGGCGTGCTGTCGATTCTGACGACCCTAGGCATTGTGTACGAACTGGGGCACGAGTCGTTGCGCTTTTTCACGAGCGAGCAGTGGGAGGCCACCAACAAAGAGTTGGCGGCAGACGTCGACGCCGCGACGCAGACGATTTTGGTGACGAACACTGGCAGTGAGCTGCACCCTGGCGACAATCTACGTGTCGGCAGTGAAGAGCTCATGGTGCTGACTGTTGTTGGCGACACGGTGACCGTCGAGCGGGGCGTGCAGGGCACTGCACCTTCAGCACATGTCAGCGGCGCCTCGCTGGAGCGCTCGGAACGGGTGACGCTCGGCGAGTTCTTGGGCACGACGGAGTGGAACCCCCAGATCGGCAAATTCGGTATCTGGGCTCTGGTGAACGCCACTCTCATGACCTCGCTGATCGCGCTGTTGGTCGCCCTGCCAGTGGGTTTGGCCGTCGCCATCTACCTGAGTGAGTATGCGACGCCCCGCGCCCGCCAGGTGCTCAAGCCCGTGCTCGAAGTGCTGGCTGGCGTGCCCACCGTAGTCTATGGGTACTTTGCCCTCACCCTGATGACGCCATTGTTGCGCTGGATCTTTGGTGCCGACACCGTCAAGATCTATAACACGGCCTCGGCTGGCCTGGTGATCGGCATCCTGATCATCCCGTTGGTAAGCTCGATGAGCGAGGACGCCCTCACTGCCGTGCCGCGCTCGCTGCGTGAGGCAGCCTATGCGCTGGGTGCTACCAAGCTCGAGACGGCAGTCAAGGTGGTTCTACCGGCGGCTCTATCGGGTATCGCCGCTGCCTTCATCTTGGCGGCGTCCCGGGCAATCGGCGAGACGATGATCGTAGCCATCGCGGCGGGTGCCGGAGCGGCCTTTACCTTCAATCCGTTCGAGCCGGCAGAGACCATGACTGGCCACATCGTGCGCATCAGCGGAGGCGATCTCAGCTATGACTCTATGGACTATAACAGCCTGTTTGCCATCGGGCTGGTGCTGTTTCTGATGACGCTAGGGCTGAACATCATCAGCCAACGGATCGTCCGTCGCTTTCGCGAGGCATACGAATGAGCGCCCTGACGCGGACTACCGAGACGTTCACTACCCAGGATTTCAGTCCCCGCTTGAGCCAACGTCGACGCGCCGGGCGGATATGGGCGGTGGTCTTGCAGGCGGCCACGGTGGTAGCGATGCTGGCCCTCATCGCGCTGTTGGTGAATATCATCGATGGCGCCTTTGGCTATGCCGCCGTCGAGTACACGGTGCCGCCCGAGACGCTCTCTAGTGTGCCGCTCGAAGACCTGAGCCAAGATCAGTTGATCACCATCTTGCGCGAGCATCTCTCTACAGGCCTGTTACGCCGCTACGAGGCCGAGAAGCCGCTGAGTGAGCGCTCGGCGGAGGATCTCTATGGCCTGGTAGTCGAGCGCGTGGTCGCACCCAAGGTGGTGGCCCAATGGTCGCTGCTCGACTCGGTGTTCAAGCGCGAGGAGGTATTGCGCACGGCGGCTGAGCAGTATCCCGACGCAGAGCTGCGCATGGTGAGCTGGCTCACCACCCGCTTCCTGACTGCGCCGCAGTCTGGTGATCCGATGCGCGCTGGCGTGCGTACGGCCATTCTGGGTTCGCTATGGACGGTGGCGATCGCTTTACTCACGGCGTTCCCCATCGGTGTGGGAGCGGCCATCTATCTGGAAGAGTATGCGCGCGACAATGCAGTCAATCGCGTCATTCAAGTGAACATCAACAACCTGGCCGGCGTGCCGTCGATCATCTATGGGATGCTGGGCCTGGCCGTGTTCGTGCGCATGCTGGGCCGCTTTACGAGTGGTGTGGCCTTTGGTCTGGCCGAGCCTAGCGCGGCGAACGGGCGTACGATCCTCTCGGCCGGGTTGACGCTGGGCCTATTGGTGTTGCCGGTGATCATCATCAACGCCCAAGAGGCAATCCGCGCCGTGCCTGGCTCCTTGCGAGAGGCGAGCCTGGGCCTCGGCGCCACCCGCTGGCAGACGGTGTGGCACCACGTGCTGCCTTCAGCGCTGCCGGGCATCTTGACCGGTACGATCTTGGCGATCTCGCGGGTGATGGGCGAGACAGCGCCCTTGGTGGTGATCGGTGCCTCCACCTTCATCACCGTAGATCCGAGTGGCCCCTTTAGCCAATTCACAACCTTGCCTATCCAGATCTATCAGTGGACCTCACGGCCGCAAGATGTCTTCCGTAACCTGGCAGCTGCGGCTAGCCTGGTCTTGCTGGGGATGCTGCTCAGTTTGAATGCCGTGGCGATTCTGCTACGCAACCGATATCGTGGAAAGTGACCCATGAGCGAACAACTTGCTCCTACAGATAATCCCTATGCTATCGAGGCAGTGGGGCTGCATGTGTACTATGACCAGTTCCTGGCGGTCAAAGATGTCAACCTGCGCATCCGCCGCCACAAGATCACGGCGATCATCGGCCCGTCGGGCTGTGGCAAGAGCACCGTGTTGCGCTCGTTCAACCGCATGAACGAGCTGGTGCCCACGGCGCGCACCGAGGGCCAGGTGTTCTTCAACGGCGTGGATATCTATCAGCCAGCGGTCGATCCCGTGCGGGTGCGTCAGCGGATCGGCATGGTCTTTCAAAAGCCCAACCCGTTCCCCAAAAGCATCTATGAGAACGTCGCCTGGGGGGCGCGCATCAACGGCTTTCGGGGCGATATGGATGCGCTGGTCTACGAGTCTCTGCAGCAGGCCGCGCTATGGGAAGAGGTCAAAGACAAGCTGCATCAGAGCGGGCTATCGCTCTCGGGCGGACAGCAACAACGCCTGTGCATTGCGCGCACCATCGCCGTCAAGCCAGACATCATCCTCATGGACGAGCCCGCCTCGGCGCTGGATCCCATTGCCACGTTGCGCATCGAGCAGCTCATGCAAGATCTGTCCTCGGCGTACACGATCATCATCGTCACCCACAATATGCAGCAGGCAGCGCGTGTCTCGGACTATACGGCGTTCTTCTCGCTCGACGAACAGGATCGCGCGGGCGTCCTCATCGAGTATGACGAGACCGATCGCCTGTTCACCCGACCGCAGAGCAAGATCACCGATGACTATATCACCGGGCGTTTCGGCTAGGAGTCTGGCTCATTCGCCAGCTGCTCGGTGAGTGACCGTGAGCCGCGGCCCGGCCTCGTGATCACTCGCGCACCTCGGCCAGCGGCACGGCTCGCCCTTCGGCCTCGCTGACGATCGCCGCTTGCATAAAGGCCATCATCTCGAGCGTCTCCTCGATGGGCACTGGAGCGATGCCTGTCTGGAAGAACGGGATGATCTGGCGCATGAGCTGCGCATACAGCGGCACGGTGGTCGAATACTGTGTCTGGCCGGTGTGGTTGGCGCCGAACACGGTCACGCCATAGCCGTGTTCGCCCGTGCGCGTGCCGCGCACGCTGCCCAGACGGCCATCGGCCCAGAAGCCCACCACGAGATCGGCATCGGCGGTGTGGTGCGCATAGACGCGCTCGCAGCCAGCGCCTAGGAACGTGTAGAGCGTCTCGACGCCGTGCACGCCGTACCAGAAAAAGCCGGGGTTCGTTGGTTCGAGCGTGGCTGGGCTAAAGGCGTCGCAGCCCACAACAGCGCCCAGCGTAGCGTCAGCCTTGAGCGCGGCGATGTTCGCGTCATAGCGCAGCGATGAGGCCGAGAACAGCGGGCAGCCTGCGTCCTGGGCCAGGCGCACGATCGTGGCGGCATCGGCATAGTTATGGGCGAGGGGCTTGTCGATGAACACGGGTTTGCCCGCGGCCAACACTGGCCGTACCTCAGGTAGGTGGCGACGGCCGTCGACGCTCTCCAAAAGCACTGCATCGACCCGGGCAAGCAGGCTGAGGATGTCGTCGACCATCTCTACGCCGAGCGCCTCGGTCTCGTGGACAAAGCCGTCGACGCGACTCGCGCTCGAGACAACGTCTGGGCTGAAAGTAGGCACTGCTGCGACGACGCGCCCGCCCGGCACGTGGAACGGGTCACTAGGGTCGTTGAGCAGGCGCGCAAAGGCGGGCACGTGGGACGTGTCCAGCCCGATGACACCGATGCGGAGCGATGCGGTCATGCAGAGCCTCCAGTAGGGTGGCAGGATGGCGCGAGTATACCGCGAGGGCGGCGTGCGATTCAACCATAGCGAAGGTGTGGTGGCGAGATTGGCGGCTCGGCAGTGGCAGCCTATCATGCAGTCAATGGTCGGCGAGAGAAGCCCGGGCCGTGGAGCACGACGTGATCTCTGCAACATATCGCTGCCTTGGCGCTGTGATATCGCGCGCATCATTGGCGACGGCGCGGCTGTGCGGGTTGCCGCTGTGTGGCTGACGATGCGCTCTATCCCTGGCGGAGCCTGGTTAGGGGCAGTCTGCGCACAGCGCCGCGCTAGCGAGGCGTGCGCCCGATGAGCGTGGCTCCGCACCCCTTCCAAGTGTTCGTCAAGCCCGTCGGTGCGCAGTGCAACTTGGCTTGCCGCTACTGCTATTACTTTCCCACAGCGGCCCTGTACCCCGAGGGCGAGGCGCTCATGGCCGACGATCTGTTGGAGGCATACATCGCGCAGCAACTCGCGGCCGTGCCAACGGGTGCGGTGCTCTTTGCCTGGCATGGGGGCGAGCCGACCATTGCGGGACTGGACTGGTATCGCAAGGTCGTAGCGCTACAGCGCCGCCATCGCGCGCCCGGCCAGCGAGTGCTGAACGGCATCCAGACGAACGGGCTGTTGCTCGACGACGCCTGGTGTCGTTTTCTCAAGGCCGAGGGTTTCAGCGTCGGGCTGAGCATCGATGGCCCCGCTCCCTTGCACGACGCCTACCGGCAGACTCGCGCTGGCCAACCCACCCATGCTCGCGTGCTGCGGGCCATGCGCCTGCTCCAGCGTTATGGCGTGCCGTTCGACACCCTCACCGTTGTGCATGCGGGTAATGTCCACGAGCCCGAGGCGGTGTATCGTTTTCTGGTCGATGCGGGTGCGGATTACCTGCAGTTCTTGCCCCTCGTCGCGCGTGGGCCGGATGGCGCCGTGACGGCCGATACACCGTCCGCAGAGGACTATGGCGCCTTTCTTTGCCACGTGTTCGACCTGTGGTGGTCCCGCGATGTGCGCCGTGTAGGCATCCAGCTATTCGAGGAGGCGCTGCGGCCACTGGTGGGGCGGGAGCATGCGCTCTGTCACTATCGGCCCACCTGCGGCGATTTCTTGGTGCTGGAGCACAGCGGCGATGTCTATAGCTGTGACCATTTCGTCGATGACGGGCACCGGCTGGGGAACCTCCGCGAGAGGTCACTGGTCGAGCTGGCGGCCAGTGCGCCACAGCAGGCCTTTGGACAGGCCAAGGCCGAGTGCCTGCCTCAGTGTTGTCGCCAATGTGCCTATCTGACGCAGTGCCACGGCGGTTGCCCCAAAGACCGCATTCTCTGCACGGCCGAGGGCGAGCCGGGGTTGAACTATCTCTGTACCGGGCTGCGCGCGTTCTGGGCGCACGTGGAACCAGTGCTGGCGCGGCTCGTCGCCACCAGCCACTCTCCGCAGCCGATCGAGCGGGTGATCGACCTGTTGCCCCCGCCCGGTAGCAAGCGCCCGGGCCGCAACGATCTGTGTCCGTGCGGCTCGGGTATCAAGTTCAAGGATTGCTGCCTTGGCAAACCTCCGTACGTCTAGGGCGGGCAAAGGCGGGCCGCGTCACCGCCTCACTGTTGCAGGTAGTGCGCAAACCAGGCCAGTAACCTCGCCCAGGCGTCGGCGGCAGCCTGCGGGTGGTATCGCGGGCCGGTATCGTTGAAAAAGGCATGGTCGGCGCCGGGATAGACCAGTTTGCTAAAGGTCTTGCCATGGGCCACCATGGCCGCCGAGATCTCCTCGATACCGGCATTGATACGCGTATCATTGCCCGCATAGATGGCCAGCACGCTGCACTGGATGTGTGGCACATCCTCTAGTGGCGGGTTGGGCCCGTAGAAGGGCACGGCGGCACGTAGCTTGGGAAGCTGCGTAGCGCAGCGCCAGGTGATGCCTCCACCAAAGCAAAAGCCCACCATGCCGATGCGGTCGGCACGCACCTCTGGCTGAGCCTGCAAGAAACGCAGGCCAGCGCGCAAGTCGCCCACGATCTGTTCACGCGACATATCGCGCAGCAGCTCGGGGATGCGCTCTTGGTCGGCGATGGCCGCCGTCCCGCCCTCGCGCGAGAGGACATCTACGGCGAGGGCGACATAGCCCTCTCGTGCAAGGCGCCGCGCCACGTCACAAAAATGCTCCGTGAGCCCTCGATTCTCGTGGCACACCAACACACCGGGGTGCGGCCCTCGGGACGCAGGTCGCGCCAGATAGGCCAAGATGGTGGCTTGATCGGCGGGATACGCGGTCATACCGGCTTCGATAGCCGGATCGTCGGGCGAGACGGTGACCCCGTCATACCCAGGTGGCGGCCAGCCGGACTGCTCTGCCATGGCAACCTCCCTCGTAAACGGCAAGGCTACAGTGCCTCACCGACATGCCACAGGGCATCTGGGCGCCGAGCCACTCAGCGAGTGCGCGCGTCTAGGTCTCGCACATAGGCCAGGGCCTGGGTCAGGCCCGCCTTGAGCTCGGCGTCGCTGATTCCGTCATACTCATAGTGCTCTATCGACCAGAGTCGGTTGTAGCCCTGACGTTTGAGCTCGCGAGTCACAGCGAACAGGTCGACGGAGCCGGCACCCAACGGCAGATGCTGATCCGAGTCCTTGAAGTGGCAATGATAGATGCGTCCCTCGAGCTTGCGCACCTCATCGGCTGCCGAGAGTCCAGCGCCGGCGAAATGGCCAGTGTCAGGGTTGAAGCCAATGTACCGGCTATAGGGCGCCACGGCCTCCACCATCGTCTCGGCAGCCTGGAAGACGTTGCCGCTGTGGTTCTCGATGGCGTAATAGATCTCATACTCTTGGCAGAGCGCATCGAGCTCGGGCAAGATGGCCGGGTCCAGCACACCTACAACTACCTCGACGCCCAGGCCTTGGGCGAACTCGAACACCCGGCGTAGGTTGGGCAGATCTCGTGGCCCAAGCCCGCCCACGCAGTAGGCCATCGGCCGGATGCCATGCTCGAAGCAGATCACGCGTGCCCGCGCACCGCCGGCTGCGTCTTGACGGTGGTAATCGGTGAGGCCGTCGGCGTGACGAAAGTCTAGCTCAACAGCGGTAAACCCAATGTCCTGCAGAAACTGCATGGCCGCTGGCGTATCCAGGTGGCGAAGCAGATACGAAATGACGCCGATCTTCATCATCCACTCCTTGCTGACCAGACATGTTCAGAGAAGAGCGTAGCACAGACGACTGCTGCTCAGCAAACGCCACTCTTGCGTTCGGCCGCGAATGCGTGCTTTATACACCCTTTTCGTAACCTACCGCCAGCCCCCTCGAGACTGCAACCATCATACGTATTTGTATCGTGGATGGTCAAGTGATCGGAGTGTGTACCCCAAGAGATGTGTACCCGGGGGTGAAGCGGATATTGACAAAGGCCGGTGCTCCGCCCATAGATGAGGTATGGGAAATCCTATCCAGAGAGGAGCACCGGCCATGGCCAAAGTGGGCTGGAATGGACGATAGCACAGCTCTGCTTACAAGGAGCGCGGCTGGCGCCCCGGCTCTCGTTGTGCGGTTCTTGGTCGAAAGACTAGGTCGAAGGGCGAGGTCGCTCACCTGGGCGCCCCGGCTCGGGAACGCCGAACGCAAAGACCAGCCCGGCGCCCAAGCCAGCGGCGGCCAGCACCAGAGCGGCTGCTGGTAGAGCCAACAAGGCCGAGACCTGGCCAACGAGCAAGGGGCCAGCGGCTGTGCCACCGTCGCCGATGAGGCGCCAGAGCCCCAAGAACTCGCCGCGCGTCTCTTGCGGGGCGAGGTCTGCGCCCAAGGTCATCATCGAACCCGAGCCAAGCCCGTTGCCAAAGCCGATGAGCGAAGCCACCGCCAGCAGCCCCCCATAGCTATGTGTGGTGGGGATGAGCGCCATGCCGATGGCTTGAATGACGAAACTGGGGATGATCGAAGCCTTGCGGCTGTAGCGGTCCATGAGCCAACCGGCCGGATAGAACTGCAACATATCCACCGCCGACGAGAGGCTGGTGATCAAACCGACGGCGGTCACGTCGAGGCCTAGCACATCGGCGGCGTACAGGGGCACGATCGCTGAGCGACCAGCGCGAATTGCCTGCGCCAGCACCTGGCCACCGCCGGCCTTGAGCAAGATGCGCCAGTGTTGGTGGGCTGTCTGCCCGATGAGCCGCAACGCTACGCCCGCCGGTTGGCGTTGAGCGTCGTCGTCGGTAGGCGGGGCGTAGGCGGCCATAGCCGCCAAGGCGCCCAGCCCGATGCCAGCAAAGGCTAGAAAAGCGGAACGCAGGCCAAAAGAGGCGGCCAAGAGGCCACCGGCGGCTGGCCCGATAAAGCTGCCGATGCGCTGTAGGCCACCGGCAAAGGCAAAAGCTCGCCCACGAGCGCCGCGTGAGGCCGCCTCGGCCAGGTAGGCGTGCCGTGCCACGCTGTACATCGACCGGGCAAAACCCGCCAGCAGGCGAAGGCCGATGGCCAGCCTGATATTGGGTGCCCAGAAGAGCATCGCCGTGGTGATGACCGATGCTGCGCCGCCGATGAGCATCGTGGGTTTGGTGCCAAGCTGCCGCATCCACATCCCCGCAGGCACATCGCCGAGCAACATACCCAAGGCCTCTCCACTCAGCAAAAGGCCCACCAGAGCATAGCCAGCGCCAAACTCGCTCGCATACAGCGGCAACACGGGAATGAGCAGACCCCACGAGACCGCCAGGATGAACTCGGGCAAAAAGTAGGGCAAGATGAGCGGGTTGTCTCGCAGGGCGCGCAGATTCATGAGCATGGCAGCCTTTCTCGCTGGTGTGGTGGCCAAGAAGCTGGCGTCGGCGCGGTCATCATAGCGTCGCCGGTCGGTAGGGCCAAAAGAGGCCGGGCTTGACGATGATGGTGCCTACAGGTGGGCGAGTCTACCGCTCGAGCCTTACGAACGCATCAAAGCCTGTCACGTGCGGCGGAGTCTCCTACTCACGCGCCAAGTCCTCGATGATCGCTGACTCGGCGCGCTGCTGGAGCCGGCGGACGCCGCCGTTGGCGAGGTCGGCGCGGTGCAGCCTGAGCGGCGTTAGCACATGTACACTGTTGCTCTGTGCGTGATAGGCCAGGGGCACGAGCGCGAGCTCTTCGCCGACCAGCCGCAGGTAGAGCGAACAGAGCCAGGCAAAGCCGCTGCTGAACGGGCGCAGTCCGGTGCGGGGATCGGGCGGGGCTGAGGGGTTCTCAGGAAAGATCAGCACGCTGCGGCCCTGGCCCAAGAGCGAAAGGCTAGCGGCAAAGCAGTCGTCGAGCAAGCCGTTCTCTGGCCGAACGGCGACGGGGCACAAGGACCGCAAGAAGAGCACGGCCAGGTGGCCGATGATGGCGCACACCACTCGGCCTAACGGCTCGCTCACGCCCCACACTGGCCCGGCGAGATCTGCATAGAGGTAACGGGGAGCCGAACGATGATGCAACATGCGGTCGGTGATCCAGGGATGAAGCCGAACCGGCACTGCGAGCACCACGGCAATGGGGCCATTGGCAGCGGCGTGGTTGGCGATATAGATGGCTGGCTCGTGAGGAAGCTGATCCGCACCGACCAACTTGGGCCGCCACCACGCGCCAGCCAACCTGGCCAGCCAGTAGACCCCATCCGAAAGGGCCAGACGGATTCGGCCACACCCCTCGGTATCCGCCAAGGGCTGCTCCCTTGCTCACTACTCACCGACCACAGCAACATCGCGAGTCTGCGACGGCGCCGCAAAGCTCAGGCTCGTCGAGCGATCGGCAGAGCGCTCGCGGACGCGCAGAGCGCTCTGCCCATGGAGAGCGGCTAGTGCAGATAGCCGAGGTATTCGTGTTGCCGGTGGAGCATCGTCTCGAGCGTCTGCTCGGCAGCGCGCGCACTCTGCACTACTGGGTCGAGCAATAGCGCCTGCAACGCGGCCTCTTTGGAGCCGTTGAGCACAGCCTCGGCAGTGAGGTCGTGCACGGCGACCTGATTGCGCAACAGGCCAGCGATGCCTTTGGGCAGAGGGGGCAGCGTCTCTGGATGCACACCCCAGGCATCAAAAGTGGCGGGAACCTCCACCGCGATGTCTTCGGGCAGCTCGCGGATATAGCCCTTGTTCATCACATTGACGGCCAGCTCGCGCTGCCCCATATCGTCCAACAGCGCTTCGATCATGGGCACAATACGCTCGTGGCTTGGCTCGCCCATCTGGTAGACCTTGTTCGCGCAGTATTGCTTGTACCACGCATAAAAGTCGAGAATGCCCTCGTGATGCACCACATCGTGCGCCCACTGGATATACTCACCCGTGTGGCTGTCGGTGGTGATGGGCAGGCGGCCAAAGTGCTCCAGCAGGTAGCGGAAAAGCCCTCGCTCGGGCTTGCCCTCGAAGTAGGCGGGGGCTTCGGCGAGGATGTCCGCATAGGCGTCCTGGCCGGTCGAGCGATAGCGTGCTTCGAGCAAGAAGGTAAAGTGGTTGAGGCCGCCGGCGGTGAGATCGAGCTCCTCGAAAGGCACGCCGAGCATGGTGGGCAAGTGACGTTCGAGAGAGGCGACCTCGTGACACAGGCCGATGAGGCGCAGGTCGGGATACTTGCGGCCGATGGTGGTGCAGATGCGGCTCATCGGGTTGGAAAAGTTGAAAACGTAGGCGTCGGGGCAGATGCGCTGGATGTCGCCGCAGATGTCCAGGATCGGGGGGATGATCCGCAACGAGTGAAAGAGGCCACCCGGGCCGCCGTTCTCACCGTATACCTGGCGGATGCCATACTGTAGCGGGATGTTCCAGTCCATCTCCCAGAGGTCAAAGCGGCTGCCTACCTCGATCGAGCTGATGCAGAAGGAGGCGCCTTGCAAGGCCTCGGTGCGGGAGGTCGTTGCCTCGATGGTAAAGGGCAGGGCGTTCTGCTCGATATAGTCTTGGCCGAGCTGGCGCACGCGCTCTAGTGCGGTGGGGTTGATGTCGTGCAACACCACAGTGCTCCCGCCCAAGATCTCGCTCTGAAAGATGTCGGTGAGGGTGCCCAGGCCAAATTGGGCGCTGCCGGCACCGATGAGAACGATACGTGTGGTCATGTGCGGTCTCTCCTTTGTGGTGTGGTCTGTCGCCCGGCGCAACAAGCATCGGTTTCTGTCAGCTGACAAGTAGCCCCAGCTAGAGCTCGACCAGGCCGTGGCGTAGCGCCGTGATGACGGCGTGGGTGCGGTCGTTGGCCTGGAGTTTGCCGATGATGACGCTAACATAGTTCTTGACCGTCCCCTCGGTCAAGAAGAGTCGCTCGGCGATCTCCTTGTTTTGCAAGCCCTGCACCAAGAGCTCGAGGACCTGTTGCTCGCGCTCGGTCAGCGGCTCGATGACGAGATCGGGACCTTCGCCGGTCTGCGGGGAGACGCGCTGCGGTACGATCTTGGACATCCGCCGAAACTCTTCCATCACGCGCCCAGCCACTCGGTTGTCGAGGCGCGACTCGCCGGCATGCACGCCACGAACCGCCGCGACCAGCTCCTCGCTGGGCGAGTCCTTCAGCAGATACCCTTGCGCGCCCGCCTTGATGCCCTCGAAAATGAGGTCGTCGGTGTCATAGGTGGTGAGCAGGATCACGCGCGTATTGGGGCAAGCGGCCAGGATTCGACGCGTGGCTGGGATGCCGCCGAGGACGGGCATCTTGATGTCCATGAGAACGACATCGGGCTGCAACTCGGTGGCCTTGGCGATGGCCTCTTCGCCATTGCCCGCTTGCCCCACCACAGTGATGCCGCCGGCGTATTCCAGGATGACGGCGATGCCCCGTCGAACGATCTCTTGATCGTCGGTGATCAGCACGGTGATGTCGCTCATGTCGATCCTCGCTGAATGGTCAGCCGCACCGTTGTGCCTCGACCCGGTGCTGACTGGATTTCCAAAAGGCCACCCACCAACTCGGCGCGTTCTCGCATGCCCTCGAGGCCATAGTGCCCAACGGCCTCGATAGAGGAGTCGAATCCCTGGCCATCGTCGGCCACGGAAAGCTCGAATTGGTCCATGCCATAGGCGAGGCGCACGATTACATGGCGAGCCGTAGCGTGCTTCTCGACGTTGCGCAGCGCCTCTTCACAAATCCGCCAGGCGGTCAGCTCCTCGTTGGCACCTAGATCCATTGTCTCGCCAGAGACAGTCAGCTCAGCCTGCATACCAGTGCGCGCCTCTAGACTGCGCAGCTCACCGCGGATCGCGCCGATCAGGCCGAGCATCGTCAGGGGATCGGTGCGCAACGCCTGGATGGCATTGCGGGACTCTTGCAGACCCGAGCGCGCTACGGCCAGGGCCTCATCAACCAAGTTCTTTGCGGCCTGTGGGTCGCGCTCTTGCACGCCGCGCAGCGCCTGGAGCTGGACGGTGAGGGCCGAGAGCGAGTGGGCGAGGGTGTCGTGCAAGTCTCGCGCCATGCGGTTGCGCTCGCGGCTGACGGCGAGCTGCTCGACCATGTCGGCGTGATTGCGCAGCCGCACTTGCGCTTCCTCGAGCGCCGCGATCTGGTTACGTTGTCTTTCGGCGAGCACAGCGACAATCAACGAGAGGGTGAGCATCAGCGCCGCCCGGCCCAGGGCGGTGGCCAGATCCCAGCCGGTGGCTTTGGCCTTGCCCATCGAAACGACGGTGCTGGCTAGCTGGAGAGAGGCGCCCCAAACGGTGCCGAGCACTGCACCGCGTCGCCCATAGGCCCAGGCCATGAGCACTAGGGGGATGACCATGAACATGAAAGGCTCGATGACGGCCAGCTGGGTGGCCTCGGCCACCCAGCCCTGCGAAGTGCGACCAATGGCTGTGGCCACGGGCGCCACGTGGATGCTCATGATGAACATGTCGGCAAGCAACAGCACGCCCAGCCACCATTGACGTAGGCGCGGCGGCAGCGGGAGGATGGCGAGGAGCGACAACACCACCAAGCCCCCGAGCTGATAGAGCGCACCAGAGTAGGTGATGGCTCCGACCATGGAGAGGCCAACCGCACCCAGGATGTAGAGCAGGGCGCGTACGCCCAACAGGATGAGAAAGATGCGGCGCGCTTCATTCACGGCCTGCAGACGCTGTTTCATGGCGGGAGTATACCCAGGGCTTGGCACGCGATCAAGGTGAGAGAGGGGCCGGCGAGATGCTCGGCCCCTCTCTGTTGCCCGCAGACTACTCGTGTCGGAGCGCCTCAATGGGATTCAAGCGAGCGGCGCGTGCCGCTGGGTAAGTGCCAAAGACAAGCCCGACCATGATCGAGACGCCCGCCGCCAGGGCTAGCACCTGTGGGGTGATGACGGGCTGCACCTGGAGCATCGTGCCCAGCGTCTCTGCTGCCCACGAGCCCAACGCCATGCCGGCAAAACCGCCGAGCATGGTCAACACGAGCGCTTCGACGATGAACTGGGCCAGGATGGCCGAGGACTGTGCGCCGATTGCCTTACGGATGCCAATCTCGCGAGTGCGCTCGGTGACGGTCACCAGCATGATGTTCATGATGCCGATGCCGCCTACCAGCAAGCTGATGCCAGCAATGGCGCCCAAGAACAGCGTCAAAGTGTTCATGATCTGGTTGGTCATGTCCAGGATGTCCTCCTGGGCCATGATGCTAAAGTCGTTCGCGTCATTCTCGCGAAGGTCGTGTTGTCGTCGCAGGGTAGCGGTGATCTCTGCCTTCGCCTGGGTCGTCTTGTCCTGACTGACCGCCTTGGCCAGGATCATGGCGAGCCGGTTCTCTCCAGAGAGGGTCTGTGAGCGGTAGTGGCGGCTCTGCGCCGTGGTGATGGGCATCCACAAGTTGCGGTCAGAGCCCATCATGCCACCCTGTTGCGCAGCCACACCCACCACGGTATATCGCGTGCCGTCGATGGTGACGTACTGTTGGATGGGATAGACCCCCTCGCCGAACAGGTCGACGTACACATCCCAACCGAGCACCACGACGCGAGCGCGGTCGGCCACGTCGGCAGCGGTCAAGAACCCACCCATGGCAGGATTGATCGACATGATGTCATCGAGATCCTCTGTGCTGCCCATCACGGTGTAGGTCTCTGAGGTCTGCCCACGCACTACGGTGGCGGGGAACTGGACCACGGGGGCCACAGCCGAGACGGCTGGCACGTTCAGCGGGTTGGCCAGGGCCTCAGCATCTCTCATAGTCAACACAGCCTCGCGCATCCGGTTGCGATCTTGTTTGGCGACGATCATGATGACATTCGAGCCGATCGATTCGATCTGGCCGCTGATCGAGGTGGTGACTCCCTCGCCGAGGCCAGACAAGGCGATCACGGCGGCCACACCGATGACAATGCCCAGCGTCGTCAATGCTGAACGTAGTTTGTTGCCTAGCACAGCCCCGATCGCCGTGCGCAGTGTCTCAAAGATACTCATGTTGCCCCCTAGTGCACAGGCTCGTCATGCTCGACGAGGCCATCGCGCAGGCGAACAATGCGGCGGCTATAGGCCGCGATGTCGGGGTCGTGAGTGACAAAGACGATGGTGATGCCCTGCCCGTTGAGCTCCTGAAAGAGCCGCAGCACCTCAGCGCCGGTCTGCGTGTCGAGGTTGCCGGTAGGCTCATCGGCCAAGATAAGGGACGGGTTGCTCACCAATGCACGAGCGATGGCCACGCGCTGCTGTTGGCCGCCAGAGAGCTCGTCTGGGCGGTGGTCGAGCCGTTGCCCCAGGCCGACGCGGTCCAGGGCCTCACTTGCTCTACGCCGTCGCTCGGCAGGCGGCACCCCTGCATACATCAGGGGCAGTTCCACCTGCCGGAGAGCGCGGGTGCGTGGCAACAAGTTGAAACCTTGAAAGACAAAACCGATATCGCGCAGGCGTACTCGCGCCAATTCGCGGGGCTTGAGGCCAGCTACATCGCGGTCGCGGAGGCGGTAGGTGCCCGAGGTCGGCACGTCGAGGCACCCCAGCATGTTCATCAAGGTCGATTTGCCTGAACCGGAAGGCCCCATGATGGTGACGAACTCGCCCTCCTCGACCTGGAGCGAGACACCACGCAGGGCGTGCACCTCTACGCGGCCCATCTGATAGGTCTTGGTCAAATGCCTGGCGTCGATGATCATTGGCGAATGCCCCCGCCCATCATGAAGGGCGATTCGACATAGTTCGCGGTGGCCACCGGCACCAATTCGACCGTGTCGCCTTCGCTCAGGCCCGAGAGCACCTCGGCATAGTCGGTGCCCTGGATGCCCAGTTGGACTTCGCGACGATCCTTGCCCAGTGGCGTGCGCACGGTCACATAGTACTTGCCCGCATCGCGGTCTGACTCGATCGCCTGGTTGG